>NZ_LLKS01000066.1:0-33916 GCF_001414205.1 Geobacillus sp. Sah69
GGTAAGAAGAGGGAGCCTGGCAGCGAGGGCAGGTCAACGAATCCGGAACACGGTGTTTCGCATTCGCGCGGCGCTGGATGGGCCGTAAAGGACGTCCGTGCTGGGCTTCATAGTCTGCCAACAGCTTCCGGTAATCAAGGGTTTCCGGCACATCGATGATCGGAAGGTCATCGACCTGAAGTTTCCGGTACGGCTTTTGGATGGGTTCGTCCAAGTCCTCGAGATTCAAGGATTTTCCCACGATCACACCCATCAAATACACAATGATTTGATATTGGGTCTTGATTATTTCGAGCAAATAGGCTAATAATTGAGGTAACAAAGCTTGTCACTCCTTTGTTTTGGCTGTTGGGTGTCGTTACCTCAATGATGGCCGAAAACAACGGGGGTGGCAAGCTTTTTTTCTTCCAACCGTTGAAACTCAAGGTAAAACCGTGAGTGTGGAGGATAAACTTTTGACAATACCGAAGCAGTTGAAGGGGGTGAGGCTATGACGAGATGGGTGTCCTATTCAGAAAAGCGGCAGTTCTTAACAACGTTTTTGCAGCAGCATCGTTTGAAGCATCCCGATGCCCGATTTGTGCTTAAGTATTTGCTTCAGCACCCCCATTTGCTTGAGAACGTCCATTTTACAGAAACCGAGCAAAAGCAGGCGCGGTGGCTGATCATTTCGACTGCGATGGCGGAAGAGGAAGGGCTCGTCTTTTATCGGCGCGGTCAAAAAAGCACGAGTTTGGCCGCCATTATGGGCGATTTGGCGCTGCATCCAAATGAACCGCTCTATTTGACGCTTCATTTTCCAGGAAAGGCAAGGAATTTTTCGTACCTTCGGCTTATTGATCACCAAGCGTTTGAAAACGTCCGGCGGCACGAGCGGCATGAGAAAATGGCGAAGGCGGCCGAGCAAGTGCTCGATGAAGCGTTGAAACGCCATGAAGTGTCGATTTTGAAGATGCAAATCGATCAAGCGCTTGACCGCAAAGATATGGAGCTGTTTCACAAGCTGACGGAGCAGTTGAAAAAATATGAAGGACAAAGCTGACAAAACACGGTCAGCTTTGCCCTGACGGTGAGAAAGGGATATCAGTCGCTGCGTTGGCTATTGTCCATATCGTGGAAGCTCCCGTTGTTGCTTTTTCTGATCCCCCTCATTGAACGATCGGTGCGACGGCGCTTGCTGCGTCATAATCGCTTGGGTCGAGTTCCGTCGGCAGGCCGATGACGAGTTTCGCCAACTCCTTTCCTAAATACGGGCCGACGGTGAGACCTGAGGAGCCGAGCCCATTGGCGATATACACCCCAGAAAAGCCCGGAAGCGGTCCGAAGATCGGGAGAAATCCAGGCGTGCGCGGGCGAAACCCGACCCGTGTTTCCACGTAGGTGCACGCCGACAGCCCTGGCGCGACGGCGAGCGCTTTGTCCAGTATTTCGTGGATGCCGCCGGCGGTGGCGCGGACATCCATCCCCGCTTCATCTTCATGGGTCGTTCCGATGATGATTCGCCCTCTAGGGAAGGCGAGCATATACTGATTGTTCGGGGGCATGACGACCGGCCATCGGTCGGTCTCGCCTGCCAACCATTCGAGATGAACGATTTGTCCTTTTTGTGGAGTGACGGCAAACCGAACGCCCAGCGGCTCAAGCAGTTCGCCAGCCCATGCGCCGGCTGTGACGATGACCGCTTCGGCCGTGTATTTCGCTCCATTGACTTCCACGCCGATGACGCGGGAGCCTTCAAACAGGATCTGGGCGTTTCCGCGGATGTAGGCGGCGCCAAGCTTTTGGGCCGCGTTTGTGAGGGCGTCTCGCACCGCCCGGCCGTTCACTCGGGCGGCGCCGCTCACATAAAGGGCATGATGCTCGCCGACAAGCGGCGGAAACAGCTCCTTCGCCTCTTGGGGATGAAGCCGCACGATCTCTCCCATTTCCGGCGCGTCTTCGCGCCGTTTGCGAGCGCGCTCCTCCATTTGTTCCAGTTTCTGTTCGTCTGTGTGCAGCCATAGAGCCCCGACGCGTGCGTAACCGGTCTCCGTTTCCCCGTATGATTCCAGCTCTTCAATGAGGGAAGGATAAAATTTCGCCCCGCCTTTCGCTAACCGATACCATTTTTGGTTGCGGCGCTGCGACAGCCAAGGGCAGACAATCCCCGCCGCCGCACCGGTCGCCTGCCCTTTGTCGCCGCGGTCGATGATGATCACGTTTGCGCCTTCCTTGGCCAAATGGTAAGCGGTCGAGGCCCCTAAAATGCCGGCTCCGACGATGATGTACTTCATTCATGAACACCTTTTCCTTTTTTCTACT
This sequence comes from Geobacillus sp. Sah69, assembly GCF_001414205.1. Taxonomy (NCBI): domain Bacteria; kingdom Bacillati; phylum Bacillota; class Bacilli; order Caryophanales; family Anoxybacillaceae; genus Geobacillus; species Geobacillus sp. Sah69. The sequence goes on from NZ_LLKS01000066.1 coordinate 2,302, forward strand.
AGCATACCATAGACGGCGCCAATCGGGAACCGGTGTGGGCCGGCCCGAAAGCCGGCAGGCGTCAAAAAGGCGCCCGCGTCAAACGGTGTTCGGCATATCTTTTCCGTAAAAGATCTCATCCATTTCCCTTCTCAGCTTGGCGGTTGTTTCATTCGCTTCTTGTTCGCTCAAATCCTCTTTTGCATAGCCAAACAAGTAGTTGTCCAAGTCAAACTGTTTCAACTTGCATTTTGTGTGAAAAATATTCTCTTGGTAAATGTTTACGTCGATCATATCGTACTTTTCGCGAATGTGCTCCGGGATATAATCTTGAATCGACGTAATGTCATGGTCGATAAACAGCTTGTATCCGTGAATGTCGCGCGTAAATCCGCGCACGCGGTAGTCGATGATCATAATGTCGGCGTCAAATGAATGAATCAAATAGTCGAGCGCTTTGAGCGGCGAAATTTCCCCGCATGTGACGACATCAATATCGGCGCGGAACGTGCTGATTCCGTCATTCGGGTGGTATTCTGGGTATGTATGGACGGTGATATGGCTTTTGTCAAGGGAAAGCACCACCGCCTCCGGCAAAGGGCCGTCATCTTCGGGCACCTCGACGACCGGCCCCTCGGAAACGAGCATCGTCACGCTCGCGCCCTGCGGAACGTAATCTTGTTTGGCGATGTTTAACACATGGGCGCCGATCATGTCGGCGACACGTTTTAAAATATTCGTCAGCCGTTCGGCATTGTACACGTCGTCAATGTATTCGATATACGCCTCCCGCTCCTTCGCCGTTTTCGTATAGCAAATATCGTACATATTGAAGCTGAGCGATTTCGTCAAGTTGTTGAACCCGTGCAGCTTGACGCGCGGTGTTTCGTTCATCGACGGGACCCATCCTTTCGTTTTTTCTTAATTTGTCCCGTTGCTGGCGAAGATAGTAATTTTTCATTTGAAATGGAAGAAAACGGAATATGGGCTTGCCCTAATGGTCTATGGCCATTTCCGGGAAGCGTCCGCTTCAGCTTGCCCGTTTCGCTTGATATTCTTGAATGACCGACCGGACAATGTGAAGGGAGTCCCACTCCTTCGCCGAAAAAAAGACGATCGGATATTTTTTCGGGAAAAGCGTTTCTTGAATTTGTTTCGGCGGCATGCCTTTTTCGTATAAATCGATGATGTTGCCTTGAAGTTCAAGCAAGTAATCGAGTTTTCGCTGCAAGGCCTCGCGCCCGTTCGGGAGATAGCCCGCATGGGCGCAGAAGACGTCGCCGAAATCGTATGTCAACGTGCGTTGCAAGGAAGTGATGATCGCCGGGATGTTTTCCTCGCGCAAGATGACTTTCGTTTTCTCCTGACAGTACAAGTCGCCGCTGAACAATTGCCCCGTTTCGCGGTTCAAAAACGCCACATGGTCGATGGAATGGCCCGGCGTCGGGATGACGTCCCACGTTGCGCTTCGTGAGGAAAACGTCGCGCCGATGGGCTTGGCGGTGAATGGATCGCGCTTGCCCCAAAACACTTTTCGGTATAGCGGATAGTCCGCCTTTTGCTGGCAATAATGGATCATCAGTTCGTGCATGTAGATGGGCAGGCCCATCTTTCGCTGCAAAAATGCCGCGCAGCCGGTATGGTCTTCGTGATAGTGGGTGATGACGACTTGGTCGATGTCTTGGTGTTGAAAAAACGAGGTGAATTCGTGTTCCATTGATTTGGCGCCGGTGTCAATCAGCACCCCATCGATGACAAAGCAGCGGACGGTGAGGCGGACGCCTTGAAACATCGCCGTTCCTTTGGCGATATGCACGTTTTGCACGGTCTCCGTTTCAAACCGCTTTTTGATCACTTTATCGAGCCACATAGGGGAACCTCCTTGCCGCAAAAGTGGTTGTGTTCATTATACCATAGAGAATGAGTATTCATTCATTTTTGTTCAATCACCAATCGTTGTGTATCCCTTCTTTTACGGGGAATGAGCGCTCTATCAACATTTCCGGTTCGTTAGAATGACGGGGAAGGCGTTAATAGTAAAATGGTAGAAAACGATTCATTGGGTCATTTTGATGGAGAAGGTTCCCCCATTTCCACCTTAGGGAAACACATAGAGTTGCAATGGGGAGCTCGGGAAGCCTTCTGGCAACGGCGTTGTTCGCTCGCCCGACAGTCGATCCAATCGCTCTGTAAAAACTACAAATGTTAAAGATTCAAATTGCATCTATCCTGAAAATACCCGAACTTCAAAATGTGCAAGGTTTCAGAGTTCGACATAGCGGCATTTTCATCCCTTCGATGGTGACGAAATCTTTTTGTCATGGGAGTCTATATATTTATAAAAATAGGAATATATGATAAATTACAGTTATAATTCATAATATTCCATTGGGGATTTTTAACTTTCATAATTAGTCAAGGGGGAGCCACATGACATTATCGCAACTCAGAAGGCAAGCGAGGCAGGCGTTAAAAGGGCAATGGGGAATGGCAGTTCTTATCATGCTCGTGTATTTTGTGTTGAATACGGTCATCCCAACAGTGTTGGAAATGGTGCTCAGCGGTGGATGGAGCGCTTGGATGGCGCAAGAGGATCCGCCTTTTGCGGCCCAGCTGGTCAGTTTGTTGTATACGGCGGCGCTGCTTCCGCTCGGTATCGCGGTCTATTGGGTGTTTTTGGATGCCTATCGAGGGCAGCCGCTTTCGGTGGCGCCGCTCTTCACCGTGTATCGGCAAGGAAAGCTACCGCTTAAGTTGATCGGCGCATCGATTTTGTACGGCATTTTTGTTTTCCTATGGACTCTTTTGCTCATCATCCCGGGGATTATCAAATCATTGGCTTACTCGCAGACGTTCTTTTTGTTAAAAGACCATCCGGAGTATGGGGCGCTTCAAGCGATTCGTGAAAGCAACAAGCGGATGAAAGGGTATAAATGGAAGCTTTTTTTGCTTTATTTGAGTTTTCTCGGCTGGGGGATTTTATCCCTTCTGACGCTCGGCATCGGGTTGTTATGGCTGATTCCTTATGTGTACACGTCGCTGGCGGCTTTTTATGATGAGTTTATTCGTGTGCAGGAATAGACCATAATAGTTTCGATTCTTGGAAAAAACTATCCGCTAGAAAGGGGAATTTCTTTAAAGGATGAAAAATGTTGCCCGCAGCCAGTTCAATAGGTTGGCTGCAGGCCGTTGTTTGGTTAAAGCACGTACAAAAAGACGGAAGCAACAATGCCGACGTAAAGGAAGGTGATCGTTGTAAAGCCCATAATGTCGCGAATGCGTAGGCCGGCAATGGCAAGGAGCGGGATAGCCCAAAACGGTTGGATCATGTTGCTCCATTCGCCCCAAGCGACGGCCATCACCATTTTGGCTGGATCCACGCCCATCTCAAGTTTCTATGCATGTCGCTATGCCGATCTTCAAGGTGAAACAAGGACGAAGGCTGTGATCATTTCGATCATGGTGCATATCCGCGTTGTTTTGCCCATACACTGAAAGAAGAGGGGAAACAGGGAGGGAAGAGCGTGCAATTTTACTACGGCCCACACATGCCGCTGCGCGTTTTGGATGAGATTGAATTCTGGAAGCACCAAGAGGAAGAACATACGGTCGTCATTCGCGAGCTTGCGTCTGGATTGGAAGCGCCATATGTAGAAGCGTTGAAAAAATGGGAGGAGGCGCTTTCGGCTGCGCATCAGCACGCGGTCCGTTATATCGAATCGGTGGTTCGGGCCGGCCATTATGTTCCTGAACAACTGCATCAACAAGTGCTCCATTTTGTGTCGTACTGCCTAGAGCAGAGCCTTCAGTTCATCGAATTATGCCGGCAAATCAAAACCCGCAGCAAAGCCGTCAGCCAAAACCCGACCGCCAAGGTGGTGCTCGATCACATCATTCGCGAATCGGAGTATTTTGTCGGCATCGCGCAGTTGTTGCTGTACGGTACTCATTCGGCATCGCCTGCACTGCGGACAGATTCATCGGCGACGTCATAGATGCAATGTAGTATAATGGAATTGGGTGCTTCCACCTATTATGATGAGCCACGAGGGGGACATAGCTGTGATTGTCACGACCACCAATACCATTGAGGGAAAAGAAATTGAAGAGTATTTGGGCATCGTAGCGGGAGAGGTCATTTTGGGCGCCAATGTCGTCCGTGATTTTCTCGCCAGCATCACCGACATCATCGGCGGGCGGAGCGGAACGTATGAAAGCAAGCTGGCCGAAGGGCGGGAGATGGCGATCAAGGAGATGGTCAATAAGGCGAAGCATCTTGGCGCTAACGCCGTCATCGGGGTGGATCTTGATTTTGAAACGCTGCGCGATGGCATGATGATGTGCATTGCGACAGGGACGGCGGTGCGGGTGAGATCGTAAGAAAAAAAGCAGAGGGTGCTCCGCCCTTTGCTTTTTTTCTTTGCTCGTGCATGACGGATGTTTATGGAGTTGGGCAGTTCGAAAGAGGATTGACAGAAGAAAAAAAGCAGGTTATGATTCACATATATGAACAAATACTCATATGTTAAAATGAGAGGGAACGATGATGAAGGCAGAAGATCATTTGTTTTTAGATGAAAGCGTCGTGGAGGAAGTGTCGAAAATCTTTAAAGCGTTGGCGGATCCGACGCGGATGAAGATGTTGTATTTGTTGTCGCAGGAAGAATGCCATGTCGGCCATATTGCGGAAGTGCTCGGCATGTCGCAGTCGGCCGTTTCCCATCAACTGGCGCTGCTTCGGGCGCTGCGGCTTGTCAAATATCGCCGTGAAGGGAAATCACTGGTGTATTCGTGCGATGACGATCATGTCATTTCGCTGCTGAGGCAGGCGATTGATCACGCTCAACATCCATAAAAGGGAGAGAAGAACGATGCATCATCATGAACACGGCCATTGCGGCCACCATCACGGGCATCATCATGGCTTGGGCAGAGAGGGGAGCCAAAAAGGGCTGGCGGCCGCTCTTGTCATTACCGTCGGGATTATGGTTCTGGAGTTTGTCGGCGGGCTTGTGACGAACAGCCTTGCTCTTCTTTCGGATTCAGGGCATATGCTGAGCGATGCTGCTTCGCTTTTGTTAAGTCTGTTGGCGGTGTGGTTTGCGGCGAGGCCTGCGTCGCCGAAGAGGACATATGGATTTTACCGGTTCGAGATTTTAGCGGCGCTCGTAAACGGGGTTGCGTTGGTGGGGATTGCCGCTTGGATTATTTGGGAAGCGGTCGCGAGGTTTGTGAATCCACCTGCTGTCGCGAGCGGGCCGATGATGGCCATTGCTGTCATAGGGTTGCTGGCTAATTTGGCAAGCGCTTGGGTGTTAATGCGCAAAGGGGATGTCAAAGAGAACGTCAATGTCCGCAGCGCCTATCTTCATGTACTTGGCGATGCGTTAGGCTCGGTCGGGGCGATCGCGGCGGGGCTTGTCATCTGGCTGTTCGATTGGTACGCGGCTGATCCGCTCATTTCCATTGCGGTGTCGGTGCTGATTTTAAAAGGAGCGTTGGCCGTCGTGAAACAGACAGTGCATATTTTAATGGAAGGAACGCCGGCGGCGATTGACCATGGGGAAGTAAAAGCGGCGCTCTCCGGCATTGAGGGCGTGATCGATGTGCACGATTTGCATATTTGGACGATCACCTCGGGGCTTGATTCGTTAAGCTGCCATTTGCTCATTGAGGAAGGTTGCGATGGGCAGGCGGTTTTGCAGCGGGCGATTGATTTGATCGAGACGCGCTTTCACATTCGCCATGCGACGATTCAAATCGAAATGCCGCATATTCGCCATGGGGAGATGGAAGTATAGGGGAGGGCTGCCAAGCTTCTCCCCGTGTTTTTTAGGATCTCCAATTGTGTTGCAACGTTTCAAGGAAGATACGTACATTTTGCTTGTTTTCCATAATCGGTGCACAAATATAGGAAAACATTCGGTAAAACGGTGGATGGTTCAAGTGAACGATGGACAGATGGCCGTGCTCGATGTCGCGGGCGACGACGCTGCGCGACAGCAAGGACAGGGCGTTGCCGTTGATCAGCGTTTCTTTAATGCCTTGGTTGCTGCTGATGATCATGAGCGATTGGATTTTCAGCCCGTTCGAGCGGATGAAATGGTTGAAATATTCCCTTGTTCCCGACCCGACTTCGCGCGCCACCCACGCCTCGTTTTGCAGCTCGCCGATCGTGACTTCGCCTTTTTGCGCTAGCTCGTGCCGCTTGGAGGCGACGATGACGAGCTCGTCTTGCATAAACGGGTGGACGGACAATTCTTTTTCGTTCGTTTGCCCTTCGATCAAGCCGATGTCGACTTGATACGATTTGACGAGTTCGACAATTTCTTTCGTGTTGCCGATCATCACCTCAAGCTCCAATTCTGGATAGCGCTTTTGGAAATCGGGCAAAAGCGGGGGCAAAATATACTCTCCAATCGTAAAGCTGGCGCCGATGGTCAATTTGCCTTTCACTGAGTGATGGTGCTCCAAAATGTCTTGCTTCGTTTGTTCATAGAGCGCCATCATTTGTTTGGCGCGATCGTACAAAAGTTCACCTGTCGGCGTCATGCGCAACCGCTTCGGGGAGCGGATGAACAGTTTCGTCTGGAACTCCTTCTCTAAATTTTTAATGTGCAAGCTGACACTTGGCTGGGATAAATGGAGAATTTCCGCCGTCTTTGTGAAATTTTTCACTTCTGCTAACGTAATGAACGTCTTCAACTCGTCGTAATACATTGGCCAACCCCTCGCATGCAGCCTGACTGTTTTGTTGCGGATCATTATTAGTGATGTTAATAGTTTTGATAATTTATATTTATTTTACTAATGTTTTGTTTTGCGGTAAAGTGTAAATATGATATTTTGGATAAAGTATACTTTGTTTATAGGGATTAATGGAATTTGGCGTCCGCCCATGATGGCGGGTTAAGCAACGCCAATCGATTCCATCTTATTTTTATATTGTGAGGTGGACACCGTTGCAGCTGCAAGTAACCAACAGTCCGTTTAGCCAGGAGCAGATTGAGCTCTTGAACCGTTTGTTGCCGACGTTGACGCCAGCGCAAAAATTTTGGCTGAGCGGGTATTTGGCCGCCGCCGAGTCGACCGCTGCTGTGCTTGACGCCGAAGCGCCCGCACTGCTTGTCGGGGGCGGGAAACCGGTTTCGAAAGAAGTGACCGTTCTGTACGGTTCGCAGACCGGCAATGCGCAAAAACTGGCCGAAAAAGCAGGCAAGGCGCTTAAGGAGCGCGGATTCGAGGCGAAAGTGTCGTCCATGCTTGACTTTAAGCCGAATGAATTGAAGAAAGTCGAGACGCTGCTCATCGTCGTGAGCACGCATGGGGAAGGCGATCCGCCAGACAACGCGGTGTCGTTTTACGAGTTTCTCCACAGCAAACGGGCGCCGAAGCTGAATCATTTACGCTTTTCCGTCTTGGCGCTTGGCGATACGTCGTATGAACATTTTTGCCAGACGGGGAAAGATTTTGACAAGCGGCTCGAGGAGCTCGGGGGAGAGCGGTTTTATCCGCGCGTCGACTGTGACGTCGACTACGAGGAAGCGGCGGCGAAATGGCTTGACGGCGTGCTTGCCGAGCTGAGCAAGGGGACTAATGCCGAGGCCGCACCAGTGTTGTCGGCCGCTGCGGCCGTGCCGAAAGCCGAACCGGCGGTCGTCTATTCGCGGAAAAATCCGTTCTCGGCTGAGGTGCTGGAAAACATCAACTTAAACGGCCGCGGATCGAACAAAGAAACGCGCCATCTCGAATTGTCTCTTGAAGGATCGGGGTTGAAGTATGAACCGGGCGATGCGCTTGGCATCTTCCCGAAAAACGATCCGGAGCTTGTCGATCTCATCATTCAAGAAATGAAATGGAACCCGGAAGAAACGGTGACGATCGACAAAGACGGGGAAGTGCGGTCGCTCAAAGAAGCGCTCACGTCCCATTTTGAAATCACCGTGTTGACCAAAGCGCTGTTGCAAAAGCTTGCGCCGCTGTCGAAAAACAGCGAGCTTCAAGCGCTCGTCGCCCCAGGCAATGAGGTGAAGCTGAAAGAATACGCCAAAGGCCGCGACTTATTGGATGCGTTCCGCGACTTCGGCCCATGGGATGCGGCGCCGCAACAAGTCATCTCGATTTTGCGCAAAATGCCGCCGCGCCTGTACTCGATCGCGAGCAGCTTAGCGGCCTATCCAGATGAAGTGCACTTGACGATCGGCGCGGTCCGTTATGAGTCGCACGGCCGCCTGCGCAAAGGGGTGTGCTCGACGTTCTGCGCCGAACGCGTCCAAATCGGCGATACGTTGCCGGTCTTTGTGCAGCCGAACCCGAACTTTAAGTTGCCGAAGGATCCCGACACGCCGATCATTATGATCGGTCCAGGCACCGGAGTGGCGCCGTTCCGCGCCTTTATGCAAGAGCGCGAGGCCATCGGGGCGAAAGGAAAATCGTGGCTCTTTTTCGGCGACCAACACTTTATGACCGACTTCCTGTATCAAACGGAATGGCTCGCATGGTTGAAAAGCGGTGTGCTGACCAAAATGGATGTCGCCTTCTCGCGCGATACGGAGCGAAAAATATACGTTCAACACCGGATGCTCGAGCGAAGCAAAGAACTGTTCGGCTGGCTCGAGGATGGCGCTGTTGTCTACGTATGCGGCGACAAACAACACATGGCGCGCGACGTCCATCAGACGTTGATCGAGATTATCGAAAAAGAAGGCGGAATGAGCCGCGAACAGGCGGAAGCGTATGTCACCGAGATGCAAAAGCAAAAACGATACCAACGCGACGTCTATTAATCTCAAAAGAAGGAGTGGGATCGAAAATGGCGAAAGTCGTGTTAAAAGCGCCGGACGGACCGCCAAGCGATGTGGAGCGCATCAAGCAGGAAAGCCGTTACTTGCGCGGCACGCTCGCGGAAACGATGGAAGACCCGCTCAGCGCAGGAATTCCAGAGGATGACAACCGGTTGATGAAATTCCACGGCAGCTACTTGCAAGACGACCGCGACGTGCGCACCGAGCGGCAAAAACAAAAACTGGAGCCTGCATACCAGTTCATGGTTCGCGTCCGCACGCCGGGCGGGGTGGCGACGCCGGAACAGTGGCTTGTCATGGATGAGCTCGCCCGCAAGTATGCGAACGGCACGTTGAAGCTGACGACGCGCCAAGCGTTTCAACTGCATGGCATCTTAAAATGGAATATGAAAAAAACGATGCAAGCCATTAACAACGCGCTGATGACGACGCTTGCGGCGTGTGGCGACGTCAACCGAAACGTCATGTGCAACCCGAACCCGTACCAATCGGAAGTGCATGCGGAAGTATATGAGTGGGCAAAGCTGATCAGCGACCATTTGTTGCCGCGGACGCGGGCGTACTACGAAATTTGGCTGGACGACGAGAAAGTGGCGGGCACGCCGGCGGTTGACGGCGAAGAAGAGCCGATTTACGGACCGACGTATTTGCCGCGGAAGTTTAAAATCGGCATCGCCGTCCCGCCGTCGAACGACGTCGATGTGTTCTCGCAAGACATCGGGTTCATCGCCATTGTCGAAGACGGCAAGCTTGCCGGGTTTAATGTCGCCATCGGTGGCGGCATGGGGATGACCCATGGGGACAAAACGACGTATCCGCAACTGGCGAAAGTGATCGGCTTCTGCAAGCCGGATCAAGTCGTGGAAGTGGCGGAGAAAATTATGACCGTTCAGCGTGACTACGGCAACCGCTCATCGCGCAAACACGCCCGCTTCAAATACACGATCGACCGCCTTGGCCTTGAAACGGTGAAAGAAGAAATTGAGCGCCGCCTTGGCTGGAAGCTCGGCGAAGCGCGCCCGTACCATTTCGAGCATAGCGGCGACCGCTATGGCTGGGTCGAAGGCGTCAATGGGACATGGCACTTCACACTCTTTGTCGAAGGCGGACGCGTCAAAGACTACGACGATTACAAGCTGATGACCGGCCTGCGCGAAATCGCGAAAGTCCATACGGGCGATTTCCGGCTGACGCCAAACCAAAACTTGGTCATCGCTAACGTCACGAGCGAGAAAAAGCCGGAAATCGAGGCACTCATCGCCGAATACGGCTTGACCGATGGCCGCCGGTACACCGCCTTGCGCCGCAACGCGCTCGCCTGTGTCGCCTTGCCGACGTGCGGCTTGGCGATGGCGGAAGCGGAGCGGTACTTGCCGAAGCTGCTTGATAAAATCGAGGAGATTATCGACGAAAACGGTTTGCGCGACGAAGAAATCACGATCCGCATGACGGGCTGTCCGAACGGCTGTGCCCGCCACGTGCTCGCGGAAATCGCCTTCGTCGGCAAAGCGGTCGGAAAATACAACATGTACCTCGGCGCTGCGTTCAACGGCACGCGCCTTGGCAAACTGTACCGCGAAAACATCGGCGAGGAGGAAATTTTGCGCGAACTGCGCGTCCTCCTATCCCGCTATGCGAAAGAGCGGCTCGACGGCGAACATTTCGGCGACTTCGTCATCCGCGCCGGCATCGTCAAAGAAGTGACGGATGGGACGAATTTTCATGATTGAGGCCGAATAATGGATGAAAACCAGCCTCTCCTGGTTTAGGGGAGGTTGGTTTTTTGTTGCTTTCATGCAATGGCTTCGGTGTTTTGTTCATTGTAGCCGCATTCAATCTATATGAGGTTGTAATAAAGGATTTCCGATTCCATGTCCTATCTTTATCACTTGAAAAGCTGGCACGGTGACAAAAAGAGCGAACAATGCTATGTAAAAAATTGCAACTTATATAATTCACAAAATATTTCAACTATATTATAGTAGTGTTATGAACTTGTATTTTTCAGATCATGAAAGTGCGCTGCTGTTTAGGCAGGGCGCTTTTTTTAGCGTCAAGCCCATTGGTGAAGGCGACTGTCGGCGAGCAAACGGTTTGCTTACAAAAAAACGATGAAAAATATTGACAATGTTCCAATTAAGTAAAAAATGGTTGAGCCGGCTTTCATGTTGACATCGGCAAGAAAGGGCGCCCCTTGTCGAGTGAATACGAAAGCCGTCAACATATAATTTGAATTTCCAAAGGGGGGTATAGCCAATGAAACAGCGTTGGTTGATGGTAGTGGTTGCTTTGCTTCTTGTCGTACTGGTTGCTTGCGGCAATAAGGAGAATACAAGCAACGGAGCAAGTGGGAAGAATGACGAGAAGAAAACGGAACAAGCCGAGGAAATGACGATCAAGCACCAGCTTGGAGAGGCGAAAGTCAAGAAAAATCCAGAGAAAGTGGTTGTCTTTGACTTTGGAGTGCTGGACACCCTTGATAAACTAGGGGTGAAGGTGACAGCTTTGCCGCAGATGAACGTGCCGAAATACTTGGAGAAATATAAAAGCAGCGACTACCAAAACATCGGCAGCTTGATGGAGCCGGATTTTGAAAAATTGAGCGAAATCAAGCCGGATGTCATTTTTATTTCCGGTCGTCAAGCAAATTTGTATGACAAGTTGAAAGAGATTGGCCCAACCGTGTATATAGGGATTGACACTCAACATTATTGGGATTCATTTACAAACAATATGAAGCTGATCGGGCAAATGTTTGGCAAAGAAAAAGAAGTAGATGAGGAACTGGCCAATATTGAAAAACAAATCGAAGAAGTGAAGACAAAGGCTGCAGACAAAAAAGCGCTGATCATTTTGACGACCGGCGGGAAAGTGAGTGCGTACGGCAAAGGTTCGCGCTTTGGACTCATCCATGATGTGCTCGGCGTGCCGGCCGCAGACCCGAATTTGAAAGTGACGAATCCTCATGGACAAAGCGTATCATTTGAGTACATTGCCGAGAAAAACCCGGATTACTTGTTCGTCATTGACCGCGACGCCGTTGTAGAAGGAAAGCCGACAGCGAAGCAAACGATTGAAAATGCGCTTGTGAAAAAGACGAAAGCATATCAAAACGGCCACATTGTCTACTTGGATCCAAATTATTGGTATCTCTCAGGCGGCGGATTGACGTCGGTGTCGGAAATGATCAAACAGGTGGAAGAAGGATTGAAATAAAAGGACAGGCGGGCTTAGGCGGCCCGCCTGCTTTATCGTCATAAAATGATATTCTTAATTTTGTAGATTTCCCGTTCGTGTTCGATGACTTTGTTCGAGAGGAAGGTGATGTCAAGTTTGATGTTGTTCAGCTGTTCATTGAATGATTGGGCATGGGAATCGACTTTTTTCTCTAAGGAGTCGAGTCTTTGGTGGATGGAAGAAAATTCACCGTGAAGTTTGTGCACGTCCATCGCGAGGGCGTCGAGTGCGGCGTCGGTTTCATCCTGGCGGTGAAGCAGGGCAGACATCAAGTCATACAGCTCTTTTTGGCCGGCTTTGATATGGGCTTGTTCTTCTTCCAACCGTTTTTGGCCTTCAAGGAGAGCTTGCTGGATGCGTCGGAATTCTTCTTGCTCTTTCCGCATTTCCTGTTGTTCTCTACGGATCTCCTGCTGTTCTTTCCGCATTTCCTGTTGTTCTCTACGGATCTCCTGCTGTTCTTTCCGCATTTCCTGTTGTTCTCTTCGGATCTCCTGCTGTTCTTTTCGCATTTCTTGTTGTTCTGCTTCCAGCCGTTTGTGGCTTTCGACGAGGAGGTGCAGCGTGTTCTCGATATGACCAAGGCGGTTGAACAACTGCAAGAGGATCTCTTCGCTCATGGTTGGCCCCTCTTTCATTCTAATTTCCTTCATTATAGCACATATGTTCTTGTCGGACAAGCACGAATGGTGTATATAGGAAAGCGTACAAACATATGATACAATGAATAAACAAACTGACAAGTCCCAGTGCGGATGTCGGCTAGTATGTTTTTAGAAAGGGATCGATGTATGCTTTACGTTTCTCCTGCCAAAATCGCAAGCTATTTTTATCACGAGTGCGAGCGGAATTTTTATTTTCAGTCGTTGGCGAAAGAACGGCGCAGCGAGCTCGATGTGCCGGAAGAGCTGTTTGAGCGGCCCGCGGTGCATCAGAGCGTGCTGCGCCGAGGGGTTGAGTGGGAAGAGGAAGTGATTACGACCTATTTGGCCGGCCAAGTGCAGATGGGGAAGCGAGAGCCTGGCGCACCGATTTCCCACTGCTATTTGGATGGAGAGGAGACGATCCGCGAGCTGAAGCAGCCGAGCAAGCGCTATTTATACCAGCCGACATTGATCGCGCCGCCGCGCTTTTACGAACGGTACGGGTTGGATCTGAAAGTGATCCGATTTGCGGCGTGCCGTCCGGATTTGATTGAGTGCATTCCGGGGCAAAACGGCTTTGTGTTCCGCATCATCGACATCAAATCATCAGATGTGTTAAAGATTTCCCACCGCGTGCAAACGGCGCTGTACGCGTTGATGTTGTCCTCGGTGTTAGAGGAGCACGGTGTTAAGGGCAGCGTCGATTTGCGCGAAGCCGGGATATGGACGTACAAAACCGAGCAGCCGCAGCTGACAGATATCGGACAGCTGCTTCCGTTTCTTGAGCAGTTTTTGGCTAGCGAATTGACGGCGCTGGCTGGGAAGCAACTTGATGAGCTGTTTTGGCATTTGGATTATCGCTGTGAATGGTGCCCGTTCTATGATTACTGTTTCGACAAAGCGCGGAAACAGTCGCATATTTCCCTCGTTCCGTACTTATCGAGTCATGCGTCCCGCTTTATCCGCGAGCGGCAGCTTCCGGAGACGATCGATGAGTTTCGCCAACTTCTTGAGCGTCAAGAAACGAGACACGTCCTAAAACAAAACGCTGGATTGGCGCGTCAACTTCGGCGGCTTGAAGCGCAGCTTGAGGCGATTGCGGAGGAAAAGGTCGTTCCGTATGACCAGGCGGTGACGCATATGCCGATATGGGAAGACATCCGTCTGATTCTCACCGCGCAACGCGATCCGTTGACGGGGAAGATTGCGGCGGCATCGTTGTACCGTGTTGGTGGAACAGACGTGTTTGGAACGGGATCGGAAATGCATCATGTTATCGCCGGTTCGTTTGAGGAATGCGACGAGGTTGGCCGAAAGCTGGCCGATGCGCTGGACCGCCTGCTTCAGACGGTGCACGATTACAACCGGGAGCGAGAGTGGCGGTCGCAAAAATCGGTGCAGGTGTATGTCATCGACAACTATGAATGGGACAATGTGCAGCAGCTACTTCAAGCGCTTTTGTTCGATCCAGACTATAACGAAAAAGCTGTTCGGCTGCTGTCGTATTTTCATAGCAGCTCACTAGCAAGTGCCAGCGACCACCCAAGCGAAATGGTTCCGCTTCCTGTCGTTGTGCTGACAACGGCTGTGAGCCAGCTGTTCGCCTTGCCGGCGCATGTCGCGTACCGTCTTGAAGACTTGTCGCGATATATTGCGGCCTACCATGATTCGCCGTTTCTGTACTCGGCGAGTGAGCGTTTTTCATTTCGTTTGACAAACGCCATGAAACTGGATATGCTGCACGACGCCTGGCAAACGGGGGACGAGGAAAAACGAAAAGCGGTCGAGAAGGAGCTGAGCCGCCGCCTTTGGGCCGCTCACAGCATCATTCAAGGAATCCGTGCGTGGGCCGAGAGCGTCGATCCTTCGCCACTTATGGTCTGGCCGGAAAAATTTGCGTTTCCTCATTCGGCTGATTACCGCGATCCGCTTGTGTCCAAGCTGGCGTTTATGGCGCGCTACGAGGCGCTATTAAACTACTTGGATATTCGCCAAAAGCGCCTGCTCCCGCTTTCGGAGCGGCTTGAGAACGGAGTGACGCTTCATGTCACGTACCTTGGCGGCGATCGGTTCCGATTGAACAACCGCCAGGCGCTTGAAGCGATCGACCAGAAGGCGAGCTGGCTTTTGACGGAGTGCAATGAGGAAGGGGAAAAGGCGCAACAGACGTTTTCTGATCATAAGTACGCCAGTGAATGGAAGACGCCCCAACGGGTCAATTTGTACTTTACCCGCATTCGCGCCATCGAAGATAATGGCAAGACAGCTGAACTCGAGCTCGAGTTGCCCAAATGGCTCGACCGGTTCCCGCTTGTGGAAGGAGGGGAGTATTGGCTGTCGCTTCGGCATGCGGATTTTACCACCCCGCGCGTCTTGCAGGCGTTGCAACAGTTGGATAAGGACAATCATCGCATCTTGGACTTGATTCGCGATCCGATTCGCTATCGGAAAACGTTTCGTCCCAACTGGGATGCAGAGGAAGTCAAGGCGCTTCTCCGCCAAAGCGGGTTGACAAAAAGCCAGCGTCAGGCGTTTCTCCACTTTCTCCGTCATACGTTGACGCTCGTCTGGGGGCCGCCTGGCACCGGGAAAACGCATTTTATTGCCGTCGCTCTTCGGCTGCTTATGCCGATTTACGAAAAGCAGGGGCGCAGGCTTGCCATTCTTGTTTCGGGTTTCACCCATGCGGCGATCGAAAACGTTCTGCGCAAAATTCAGGAGCTTGCGCCGCGGCGCAGCGTCCATATCGCGAAACTTGGTGAGATTCAGACGGAAAACGCCAAAGGAATCGCCGAGGTGGCGGACCGTGACCTTCCCCGATGGCTGGGCAACGGCGGGCATCGGGTGCTTGGCGCCACGCTGTACGGCATTCAAAGAGCGTATGAAAAAGGCTGTCTAGAAGAGTTTGACGTCGTCATTCTGGATGAGGCGTCGCAAATCCGCGTGGCCGATTCACTGTTGGCGCTGCGCCATGTCAAAAAAGCAGGCAGGCTGCTTATCGTCGGCGACCATTTCCAGCTGCCGCCAATCATTCAAGGGACGTATGCGGCCGCGGAAGGGGAACCGCACCTGTTCGACTCGATTTTCCGCCTGCTGTTTGACGCGGATGTGGAGAAGCGGTATACCCGCCAACTGACGGACAATTTCCGCATGAACGAGGCGCTTTGCCGCTACCCGGCCGAACGGATTTACAGCTCCCAGTATACCGCGTTCACCCGCCAGATTGCCGAGCAAACGTTGGCGCTCGCCGATGCCCCAACTGCCGATGAATGGGTGGAAGCGGCGATCGACCCTGACTATCCGCTTGTCGTCTGCACGTATGACGGCGTGTACGGTGCCCAAGAAAACGAGGCGGAAGCGCGCTGGGTGGCGAGCATCGCGAAGGTGTTGCGGGAACGGCTTCTCGACAGCGAGGAAAAACGGTACGATGACTCATCAGAAGGCGACCAAGCGTTTTGGCGCCGCGGGCTGTTTATCATCTCGCCGCATCGGGCGCAAATCCGCGCCATTCGCCGTGAGCTTGAACACCAAGGACTGCGTCCGCCGTTTTTCGTCGATACGGTTGATAAAATGCAAGGGCAAGAAGTGGATGCGGCGATCATCAGCTACGGCGTCGCCGATCCGGAACTGGCTGTGATGGAAGGGGAGTTCATCTACAGTTTGAACCGCCTCAACGTTTCGCTCACACGGGCGCGGAAAAAGGCGATCCTCTTCCTCTCACGCCAACTCATGTCGCCGCCGCTTCAGGTGATCGGCAACGAGGAATACCGTGAAGGAGTCAACTTTATGGTTGGGCTTGAGCAGTACGCTTTACGTCATGGGGAAGCGCAAACGTTTATGGTCGACGGTGTTGCGCTGCAAATGTACCGAGTCAGTCGTCCGAAGATGGAAAACATGGACACTCTATGAAGCTGCTGAGTTTGACAGGAAAAAAGGATGAATCAAGGCGCTGTTCAACTTGAGAAATTCTTTGATGCATCCGAGAATCCCCCATTTTCTTGCTCAAAAACCGCATAAACAGTCGCCATCCGCTATGCCGCCTTCTCCGTTTGTTGGCTCGTTTTGTTTTCTGTGCCGGAGGAGGGAGGGCATGGCGATTTTTTTGGACGGCCAAGTCATCTATATAATTGTTATTTTGTTACATATTGCCGATAGGTCGTAACGCCTGTAAAATGATTTTGTAAGAATCGGAGAGAAGAACGCTTTTTGCCATTCCAGTGAATAATCAGATGAACAGCGAAGGGGACGAATGGAACGGATTGGATTTTTCTTAGCAACAGATAACTTTACACAATAGAAAGCGCGGGTGAGGGACGTTGTATACCGTTTTTGAGACGTTGTTTTCCTTGATTAACAAAATCGGAAATGAAGGTTTTACTGATTTGTTTCTTTATTTTCAGTTTAGTTTGTTTTTGGTGATGGCTGTTTGGCAGTTTGTCCGCATTCATAGGGAGATTGCGGTGATGAACCAGTTGAAGCCAAAGCTTTTGGAATTAAACCGTCCTTTAGATGGAAGCGTCTACGAGATTGATCAGGCCATTCACAATCTTTTTGCCCAAGTGAAAAAGTCGAAATATAAAGAACTTTGGGAGCGGTATTATAATCGCGTATCGCAGAAAAATGAGGATGAGCGCATTAATGTAGAGCCGTTTTTTGGATTTGATGTGATGTACCATCATATGGGCTACCGAACATTGATGGACATGGGGGCGGGCATTCACGTCAGTCTCGGTGTTCTTGGCACTTTCGTTGGTCTCTCGGTAGGATTGGCTCAATTGCATGTCAGTGATACAGAAATGTTGCGGTCTGGAATTGATAGTTTAATAAATGGGATGAAAGTCGCCTTTTACACTTCTGTATGGGGCGTGTTGCTTTCTTTAATATGGACGATGTTCGACCGCTGGATCAGTGGCGTGCTTGAGCGCAATATCGACTGGCATTCCGAGCGGCTTGACTTTTTGCTTAGCACCGATGATGAGGAGCTGTTTCTTAACCGTTTAGAAAAGTTATCACGCCACCAGGCTGACCATCTGAAGACGCTGCTGACTGATGCGCTTGAAAGGGCGATGCAGCCGATCGCTCTATCGCTTCAGCAGTCGCACGGCAGCCTGCAGCAAGCGTTCGGTCAGCTTCATGACCAGTTCGCCCAGCTGCATGAAGGGATGGAGACGCAGGCGAAGCTGCTTGAGTCGCAAATTGAGTTGACAAAAAGTACAAGCGCCGATGTGACGAGTCGGCTTGTTGATGAGATTACAGGCGGGACACAACAGTCGATTGGAAAGTTTAGAGAGTTTGTCCAACAATCGCAAGTGCTTCACTCAGAAATGATGAAAACGATTGAGTCATTCACAAGCCGTTTTGCTTATACGGAAGAGCGACAGGCGATGACGCTTGAGCGGACGGAAAAAATGTTTGCGCAATTTGAAAAGATGGCTGGAGAACTTGAGCTGATGAAGGACAGCTATCAAAAAACGGCAGGCATAATGAACGGATTAGGAGAAACGTTTTATCAGTTGCAGCAGCTGACAAAAGACCATCTCCCAGTCCAACAAGAAGTGATGCGGAGCAACCAGTTGCTCGCTCAAAAATACGACGATCTGGTGGATCGTTTTACCCACTTTAATGCGCAGGTCGAAACGCATTACAGCCAGTTGCTCGAACAGCTTGTTCATGCTGCATCTTCCCTTTCCGCGTCCTTTCAAACGATGGCGAACAAGTTTGAGGAGTCTCTCCGCATTCAAAAAGAATCGCTGCATGATTCGCAGCAGCTGCTCGGCGATGTCCAGTCGGCTGTGGCTGCGCTGTCCCCGCTCGTTTCCGAATTGCGCGAAACGTTCAATCGCGTTCGCGAGCTGAAGGAGCAGCTGCTTAAAATGCAGGAAGCGCAAAAACAGCTTCTTCCAGAGCTTGTGCAGCTGCGTGCGCAGACAAATGAAACGGTGGAGGAAGCATTACAAACGACGAAAGTGTACATGAATGAGATGACAGAGCAAATCGCGACGCTGCAGCAAAACTGGGCGATGACGAAAGAACAGTTGGCGAAGATTACAGAAGCCCTTCATCTTTCAATGAAAGATTTTGCGGAGAACATTGACAGCGGTCTAAGCAAAACGTATCAACACTTTGATGAGACGTTGACAAAAGCCGTTCAGGAAGTGAGCGGGCTCGTTTATCAGTTCAGTGAGGTTCAGAACGATTTCATTGAGAATATGGAAGACTTAGTCGATCATCTGGATAAATGGAAAGCAGGGGCTTCAACATGAAATATCGGAGACGGACGGAAGTTAATTATTGGATGTCCTATGCGGATTTAATGAGCGCCATGTTGATGGTGTTTGCCTTGTTGTTGATGTTTGTCATCCTTGACTACCGTGAATTGTTAGAAGAGAAAGAAAAACAAATTGAAGAGGTTGTCAGCGTCAAAACGGAGATCATTCGGGCTTTAACAGAAGCGTTTAAGAAGTCGAATCTAGCCATTGAGATTGATCAGCAAACAGGAGCCATCCGCTTTCCCGGCAGCATTTTGTTTGAATCGAACTCGGCGGAAATTTCTCCGGAGGGGAAGGCGTTTTTGCAACAATTTATTCCTAAGTATATGGGGATTTTATTGCAGGATCGGTTTAAAGATGAAATTTCAAGTATCATTATCGAAGGACATACCGACCGAAATGGGACGTACATGTACAACATGTCTTTGTCACAGCGACGGGCATACGCCGTTTTAGAGTATATTTATAGTAAAGAGTTTCCTAATTTTAAAGAGCGGGAGCTGTCGAAAAAGTACATTACTGCAAATGGCCGGAGCTTCAGCAATCCGCTGACGGATGAAAACGGCAAGTATGATCCTGACCGATCACGCCGGGTTGAATTTTTATTCCGTCTTAAGGACGATGAAGCAATTAAAGCCATTGAAAAGTTGGTGAACGAATGAAGTATGAGTATGAACCGGTATTGCTGAAACGATGGCTGCGCGAAGTGCGTCCGCCTCTTTTGGAGAAAACAATGGAAAACAGCAATGAGAAATATCGGGGGCTGCTCGAACGGCTGTCCGACCAGTTTGCGGGGCTAGTCGATGCACCGTCTTCGGCATTCGAACAATGGGTCAAACAGTTGTCGAGGCGGGAAAAGATTCTTTTGCCAAACTTATATAAAAAAGAGCTTCCGGAAGAGATGAAAAAAGCGATGATTGATGTGATCCAGCAACACGTTCGTCATGAGCGCCGCCTTTTTCGTGTGTTGGTCGATGTGTTGTATGAAACATGTGATTTGGATGAAATTTGGAAGCTTTTACGCTATGCTTATGCCTCTCATATCGAAAAAATTGAAAAAAGAATGGAAAAAGAAAAGAGCGAAAAATGGCGGCGTTATTTGTCAAGCAAAGACCCGATTGTATATTTGGCGACGACGGCGTATGAAAGCGAGAAAGGCATTTTAGAGGAATTGGAGACGTTTTATTTAACGAAAAATTTCCCGTTGTTTAAACTCGTGCTGATGGAAATTTTCCAGCTGGCCGATGAATCGTTTTTTCTCAAAGAACAAGAGTTGTACCGGGATATGTTTGTTTCTTCGACAAATGAGCAGCAACAAAAAATGGCGAACGCATTGATCAAAAAGTGCAAACTGAATCACGTCAAGCCGCTCGGAAGATTGATATTTGAAAAGTTGCAAACGTATCACAGAAAACCAATGCTATGGAGATATGTCGGGGAAGAGGAAAAGCAGCGGTTTGCTCGGTGGATTATGAGGTTGGAATTGAAAGACTTTTTTGGCGGCGTGAATAAAAACCATGAACGGTTTCAATATTGGGAAAAGTTTATTCCAAAGCTAGAGGATGTCGTTGTGACGGATGAACGCACGACGTTGATTATGTATTTTCATGACGTTGTCATTATGGAAGTGCTCGGAACTGGGGCGGTTTATATTTACCGCGCCGACGTATTCCGGCGCCATTTTCAGCCCAAAATCGACCGGATGCTCGCCGAACGCGAGCAGTTTGCCAACAAGGCGTGGCGAAAAGTGCGGGAAGTGAAACGAACCGAGCTGATGGATAGAGATTTGACAATTCCAGGCGGCTGGCTGCGCCATAACGGTGGGTGGCAATGGAAATTTGATGAATGGCTTCGCCGAGAACTCGGCTGGGAGGTAAGAAGGGATGTTCTTCTTCAAAAAGAAACGGAAAATGATGAAGGCAGTTTTGACGCCGAATGAGGATGGGATTCATTTTTCGTTTCAGTTGCATGACGGCAAAACCGTCGCCGAACTGAAGCTGCCTATGGCCAAAGAAGACATCGAAAAATATTACAAAGTGCAAGGATTTCAGCAGTATGTCGCTTGGGAGGAGCTTTACGACTCGGGCGTTCTTGTCGATTCGACTTTGCCGTATAGCGAGTATTATGAATTGCTGAAAGACGAAAGCGCCAAAGAAGTGCTCCAACATTTAGGGCTTCCCGTTGTTGAGGAGCAAGTGGGCGGAAAGCTCTCACTTCGTTCGTTGCCGCATGAAGCGGACTTAGTTTTGCAACTGTTTGATGCAGGCGGGCGCAACTTAGATCGGGTTGGGAAGCAGGCTGGGGCGATTTATGTGCTGCCAGACCGTCTCATGTTGCTCCCGGAACGCGTATATCGGCTGAAACAAGCGCTTTTGGGATCGTACGAATCAGGATATGAAAAAATCGGCATTTGCCAACAGCTGGCCAACGAAGCAGGAATTGAACTTGAAAACTTTTTACAAAACGAAACGTATCACGTCGTTGATGCGTACGATGTGGACGTTGCTGTGCACCGCCATGACCATATCGAGCTTGTCGTTAAAGGACGAAATGAGGAGGAAACCCGCCATCTTCAACGACTGCAACGGGTTAGCAGCATAAAAAAAGGCCATGGGCGCAGCCGTTTCGTCAGCACGGAGCAGGTTCATGCTGATATGATGCATTTGCAGCAAAAACGGCATATTACGGGAGAAGAAGTGCCGCTGTTTTTGGAAAATCCGGCTGCCGTCTTGCCTGAGCATGATTATTTATTTGATTTGGACCAGTTTTCAGAACGTGTCCGCGGCCTTATCCCGATTGAACGGGTTCGCCCTTTTTTTCATGAGCGGACCGGAATGCAATGGTTTGATGAGGAGAGCGGGCATACCGTTCCGTACGATGAGACGTTTTTGCGCGAACTGATGGAAAAATATCCGGATCAGCAATATGTCGAATACAACGGCAAATGGATTTACCTAGATCCTTTATTGCGCCGGAAGCTGCTGCAGCTGCCGAAAGACGCCGATGAAGCGTTGAAGCGCCGGTATATTCTTGATATTAAAGATAACGAAGAACAACTTGAATACAAGATAGACAGCGCCCAAGAGGCATCATGCCGGCGCTATCCGATTCCATCCGAGCTGCAAGCGGAGCTTTTTCCGCATCAAATCGAAGGCTTTGAGTGGCTCTGTCACTTGGCAGAGCAAGAAAGGGGCGGCCTGCTTGCCGATGATATGGGGCTTGGAAAAACCATTCAAGTCATTGCGTTTTTGCTGCATCAAAAAGCAAATGGGCGGTTGAAGCCGACGTTGATCGTCCTGCCGATAGCCCTTATTGAGAACTGGGTGGCGGAAATCGAAAAGTTTGCCCCAAGCTTGTTGGACGGTTTATATATTCATAAAGGAAGAGGACGGTTGTCTTCGTCGCAGCTCATTTCACAGTTTGATATCGTTTTGACAAGCTATGACACGCTCAAAATGGACCAGCTTCTGTTGGGGAAAATTGAATTTCAAGCGATTATTTGTGATGAGGCGCAAAACATTAAATCTCATACTAGCCAGCGCTCACGCGCCATTCGCGCCATGCAAGGACGTTTCCGTTTAGCGATGACCGGCACGCCGGTCGAAAATAGTTTAGACGAACTTTGGGCGATTATGGACTTTGTCCAGCCCGGCGCTTTAGGCTCTCTAAAAGAATTTCGCTTCCGCTATGTAGAAACGTCGGACTATGATGCGTTGCTTGCGGCCCTCCAACCGTACTATTTGCGCCGCACGAAGCAACAAATTCTCGATGGCCGTTTGCCTAAAAAACACCTTGTTCCGCCGATTTATGTTGAAGCTTCGCCCATACAGAAGGAGATTGCCCAGTCAATGCTGGCCACAAAAGAAGTTGGTCAGGTCGCCATTTTGAATATGATTATGAGACTCCGTCAACTGTACGGCCATCCCGGTGCGGTCATTCCGAAATATGAACAGCTCTCTTATCAAGAAGTGCCGAAGCTGAAAGAAACGATGCACATCATTGAAACGATTCGGCAAAAGGGAGAGAAAGTGCTCATCTTTACTGAATTTCGCAAACTACACTTTCTTTTAAAACGAATCTTTATGGAGACATACGGCATTTCTGTTCCAGTGATTGATGGCGATACGAAAAATCGGCAATTGATTGTTCGACGTTTTAATGAAATGCAAGGCTTTGGCATTATGATTTTATCCCCAAAAGCGGCCGGCGTCGGCTTGACGATCACAAGTGCCAACCATGTGATTCATTACACAAGATGGTGGAATCCAGCGGTCGAAAATCAAGCAACTGACCGTGCATATCGCATCGGCCAGCAAAAGGACGTGTATGTCTACCATATTATTACGAGGGACAGTTCCCACTTTCCGCAGGGAACAGTAGAGGAATTGATGCATGAATTGCTTGAAAGCAAGCGCCATTTAGCCGAAAATGTCATTATTCCGTTTAATATGAGCGAGATCCAGCAAGCGGTCGCTGAGAAGGTGGTGGGGCGAAGACAGCTTGTGTAAAGCGTTGTTTTCGTGTTCGATCGGCGGATTCTCTTGTCTGATAAGGGAATCGCTTCGCATGAAACGTTCTACGTTCCGCTTCCGTTTGCAGGAGGTGGGGATATTTTTTAGCTAAGAGTTGTGGCAGGAAAACGGTTTGCCATGGCGAAATATTGGAAATACGATCTCTTTTTCGTGGACAAAAAAACGTTGCGGACAAGATGGCGGAGGGGAAGGGAGGGCGTGCCATGGCAAATGCCGGCGGGAGAAGACCGGTGTCGGATGCAAGGCTTGAGGTGATCAAAAAGCTCTTTCCGGAAGCGGTTGTGGATGGGGGCATCGATTGGGAGTGGCTGAAGAGGGTGTTTGGCGGTCACAAACGGCAGGAAGCATATGAGTTCATGTGGCCGGGGAAGGCAGAGGCGAGGCGGCTCGCTGAAACGCCTGCGTCCGGAGTATTGCGGCCGGATCAGGCAGCGAGCAAGCAGTGGGAGACAACAAACAATTGGTATATTGAAGGGGACAATTTAGAAGTATTAAAACTGCTGCGGACGTCGCATGCAGGGGCCATCCAAATGATTTACATCGACCCGCCGTACAATACAGGAAAAGTGCTCACGTACAAAGACAATTGGCGCAAGGGGAAAGCCGTTGTTTCTAGCGGGATCCAGGAAGAAGCGTGCGGCCATGCCGGCTGGCTGAATATGATGTACCCGCGCCTTTGGGTGGCGAGAACGCTGTTGGCGGAGACAGGGGCGATGTTTATTTCTATTGATGATACAGAGCAGGCGAATTTGAAAAAAATGTGCGATGAAATTTTTGGCGAGCGGAATTTTGTCGCCACGTTCATTTGGCAGCGGGCGTTTTCCCCTGTGAATATGAACAAGTTTGCCTCGCGCAACCATGACTTCATCCTCTGTTACGCGAAAAATATCGATCGTTTAGCTTGGTACGGCTTGCCGCGCCATCCGGAAGCGAACGGGCGGTATGCCAATCCGGACAACGACCCGCGCGGGCCGTGGACGTCAGGAGATTTGTCGGTCGGTCCGCCGGTTCCGGAAAAAATTTATGACATCGTGACCCCGGGCGGCCGGGTCGTTTCCCCGCCGAACGGGTATTGCTGGCGGGTGACGAAAGAGCGCTTCACCGAACTGGTGGAAGACAACCGCATTTGGTTTGGCAAAGACGGCAATGGGGTGCCGCGCCTGAAGCGGTTTTTAAGCGAAGTGAAGCCGACGGTGACACCGCTTACGATTTGGACGCATGATGAGGTGTCCCATTCGCAGGAGGCGAAAAAAGAGCTGAAGGAGCTGTTCGATGGGCTGGCGGTGATGGATTACCCGAAGCCGGTGAAGCTCATTCAGCGCATGGTGGCGTTGACAACGAAGGACAATGACATCATCCTCGACTTTTTTTCCGGCTCGGCGACAACGGCCCATGCCGTCATGCAGCAAAACGCTGAAGACGGCGGCCGGCGGTCGTTTCTCATGGTGCAACTTCCCGAGCCGCTTGCGGAAACGTCGGCGGCCTATCGGGTGGGGTTTCGAACGATTTGCGACATCGGCCGCGAGCGCATCCGCCGTGCGGGAGAGAAAATCGTCCGTGAAACGGGGAAGACAGAGCTTGATATTGGCTTTCGCGTATTTCGGTTCGAGAAGAAATCGAAGCAGCCCGCTCGCTAGGTGGACGGGCTGCTTTTCGATTCGGCTGATGAAAAGCGCTTTGGTAAAACAGGCGTTGCGTCTATGTTCCGAGTCCCTGATGTCCGTCGTTTCAGGCGCTTTTTACAATGACGCCTCAGCCCAACGGTCGTTGACAAAGACGTCGTACTCCGCAGCAATCGTTTCTTTAAGCTCCGCCAAGGACGGAATGCCTTCGGCGAACGTGTAGGTGTCAAGGCAAATGAGGGAGTATTCGTCGCCGGGATCAAATACGATGGTGACGACTTCTTCCGTTCCAGCGTCCACTTGCCGGATGGTGTCGCCGTCTTCCGGCTCCACGAGTACGTTTTGGTACGTTTCGCGGATGACATAGTAGCCTTCTTGCAATTGTTCAGTGAATAGATGTTCGATGTCCGTCAGTTCGTGGACGATCATGTTTAGGCCTCCTGATTTGTGAAATTATGCTCAATGTCATTATATAACGTAGTCGTTGTCGATATAATAGATGTTGTGGAAAGTTCGAAAAGTTGTCATTTTGTATGCCAAGCGTAGATAAGGTTGGGGGCAGGATTGACAAGGAAAAATAGCAGCTTCCTGCAAAAAGGCATCGCCCTCGTGGGAGGGCGATGTCAGCGTTTAACCAGTAACACTGCTTGCCTTCTGTCATCGATAGGCTGTTTAGGTGTAAATGACTCATTATTTTGCCATTTCTGTAGGACAGGGATGTTTTGAATCGAAAAGGGTGATTTGTTCATACTCTCCTTCCTTTAATACGCTTTGGTCGTGTTTCATTAAGTAGGTGTAGACAACGATTGCAATGAACAATCCGAATGTCCACGCGTTGTCCCAAAGAAAACGAAGCGGTGGTATGAATAAACCAAGGACAGGAATAACAACTCCTACAATCAGTGCGTACACTCCGTTTTTGTTGAACCCATTTGCATAATTGTAACGGCCATTCGGTTTGTACAGTTCCTTTAGGTGCAACTGTCTTCGGCGAACGAGCCAGTAGTCCGCAATAGCAATGCCATCAATGGGTCCAAGCAAAGCGGCGTATGTGCCAAGCCAGCCGAATATATAATTTCCAAAATTAGACATAATATACCATGGCTGCAATAAAATAGCGAATAGTCCTGTGATAATTGCGCCAATTCCAAATGTAATTCGCTTCGGATATAAATTTTCGATCGCTCGGGCAGGGGCAACCACGTTGGCACCCACATTAATAGTTACAGAAGAGATGACAATAATAATAGTCCCTAACAGAATGACAAATGGGGGAAATTTAGCTAACAGCTGGATCCCAAATGGCTTGACCAAAAATCACAATGGTTGCTGAGGTTACGGCAATTCCGATAAATGAAAAAACAGTCATTGTAATAGGCAAGGATAAACTTTGGGCAACCATTTGTGATTTCTGACTCTGTGCGTATCGGCAAAAATCAGGGATGTTTAATGCCAATGTGGCCCAAAAGCCGATGACGCCAGTTAAAGAAGGGAAAAAGACTTTCAAAAATTCACCGGTTGTTTCGAACTTAGAAGGAGTCTCTAAAATCGGTCCCCATCCTCCGGCGTTCGTAAATGCCCAAATGAGCAAAATGATGGAAGAAATCCCGACAACAGGTGCAGCCACTGCGCTTAGCTTTTTGATGCCTTCTGGGCCTCTATAAGCAATGCTGATATTTAAGATCCAAAATAATGCAAATACAATGGCTGTATGTCCCGGTAAATTCCCCCACGAAGAGAATGATGCCATGAGTAATGTGTCAATGGCTTCTGTTCCGATCCACGTATTGATTCCAAACCATCCGGCTGCTACAAGGGCTCGGGCTAAAGTGGGAATATGGGCGCCTTTATCTCCAAACCAAAGCCGGGCAAACACAGGATAAGGAATCCCGAATTTTGTTCCTGCATGAGAGTTTAATAAAATCGGAATAAGGACGATCACATTCCCCAGAAAAATGGTACCAACAGCTTGCCACCAGTTCATTCCTAAAGCAATCATGCCGCTGGCCATGGTGTATGAAGGGATGCATAAACACATTCCAATCCACAATGTAGCAAAATTGATTCCTTTCCATGAATGTTCTTGCCTTGTTGTCGGACGCAAGTCATCATTCCATAAAGGACTTCTACTGGCTTCTTGTGCGGCTTCCTCCGTCAAGACCACAATCCCATTGTGTTCAATTTGTGTTTTCATTCATATCCCCCTTTTTTAAAAATCAGTGTATAAAAGATAAATTTAAGAAAATTCTATCTATAATATGTACATTTTTCATTATACGATTTGTTAAATAAGAAAAAGAGAAATCTATTCATTATGTAAAATGTGTAACTATTCCTCACATTTTGATGTTCTCAATCCTAGGGAGTAACTTGGTCTAGTTGTATATTTATTTCGCTGAAATTTACATAGTGAACAATCAATGTTTTCTATTATTTAACAAAATGTATAATGAAAAGCTGGTGATTTACTATGTAGAATATTCTTAAAGTTCGATAAAATGAAGAAGGAGTGATTGGAGCATGGCTGATCAAGTGACCATCGGTTTGATCCAAGCTTCTCATAATGTGCATGGGGACGAGCCGGTCGAGGTTCATAAGGAAAAGGCGATTGAAAAGCACATCAAGCTTGTCAAGGAGGCAAAAGATCGGGGAGCACAAATCATCTGTTTGCAAGAGATTTTCTATGGCCCGTATTTCTGCGCCGAGCAAAATACAAAATGGTATGAGGCGGCGGAAGAAATTCCAAATGGTCCGACGACCAAAATGTTTCAGGAAATAGCAAAACAGCTGGGGGTAGTGATCGTTCTACCGATTTATGAAAGGGAAGGAATTGCTACTTACTATAATACGGCAGCTGTCATTGATGCCGATGGAACCTACTTAGGAAAGTATCGCAAACAGCATATTCCGCATGTCGGGGTAGGAAACGAGGGCTGTGGATTTTGGGAAAAATTTTATTTTAAGCCTGGAAATTTAGGCTATCCGGTATTTGATACCTCATTTGCCAAGATCGGCGTTTATACTTGTTATGACCGTCATTTCCCAGAGGGAGCGCGAATTTTAGGACTAAAAGGCGCTGAAATTGTGTTCAATCCATCCGCTACGGTAGCAGGTCTCTCCGAATATTTATGGAAACTGGAACAACCGGCTCATGCCGTTGCCAATGGTTATTACGTGGCTGCCATCAATCGGGTTGGATATGAAGCGCCGTGGAACATGGGAGAGTTTTACGGGCAGTCTTACTTGGTTGATCCTAGAGGGAACTTTGTGGCCATGGGCAGCCGTGATCAAGATGAAGTGGTGATTGGCGTCATGAATAAGAAGATGATTCGGGAAGTGCGCGATACTTGGCAATTTTACCGTGATCGTCGTCCGGAAACCTATAGTGAAATGACGGCCTTACTTCCATAGAAAGTAACGAGAAAGGGGAGGAGGGAATGACTCTATTCCCTTTCTTTAAAAATGACGCGTCGAGGGGGATGGAGATGGAGCAATCACGTTTGGAAAAGAACTTTGAAGAAGTAGAGCCTGGCTTGACAGATCGAGAAGCAATGGAAGAAGCGAATCGATGTTTGTACTGTTATGACGCTCCTTGTATTCGAGCTTGTCCGACAGGGATTGATATCCCCGCTTTTATCAAAAAAATTGCTTCTGGGAATGTAAAAGGGTCAGCGAAAACGATTATGTTGTCAAACCCGGTTGGCGCCAGTTGTGCAAGAGTATGTCCGACAGAGGAATTATGTGAAGGGGCTTGTGTTTTAAATCATTCTACAAAACCCATTATGATTGGAAAATTGCAGCGATATGCGACCGATTGGGCGATCCGAAATAAAGAAGTGTTATTCCAAGCGGGACGAAAAAATGGAAAAACAGTGGCGATTGTCGGCGGCGGACCTGCTGGATTATCATCGGCCAGAGAACTAGCTCGTCTTGGGTATGAAGTGACCATTTTTGAAGCGGAGAACCAAGCAGGCGGGCTAAACACGTATGGCATTGTTTCTTTCCGCCTCCCTCAAAATATCTCGTTGTGGGAAGTCAATCAAATCAAAAGCTTAGGTGTGCAAATCCGCACGAATACAAGGGTTGGTAAGGATATTGAAGTAAACGAGCTCCTAGAAAATTATGATGCTGTTGTTTTAGCTGTTGGCATGGGGAAAGTGCCAAAGTTAGGAATCCCGGGAGAAGATTTGGACGGAGTATATGATGCCATTGAGTTGATTAAAGAGACGAAAACAAAACCGTTGACTGATCGGCTGGTAGGGAAAAGGGTAGTTGTGATAGGTGCGGGAAATACCGCGATTGATGCAGCTACCTGTTCGGTGCGTCTAGGAGCGGAAAATGTAAAAATTTTATATCGCCGAACGAAAGAAGAAATGACAGCTTATGAATTTGAGTATGAGTTTGCCAAACAGGATGGTGTCGAATTTCGTTGGCTAACAGCACCCAAAAGGATTATTGGCGACAGTAAGGGTAAGGTTACTCATGTTGAATGCGTTCGAATGGAATTGGGAGAACCAGACGCTGATGGCCGCCGTCGCCCTCTTCCGGTTAAGGGATCGGAATTTATTATGCCGGTTGATGTTGTTATTAAAGCCATTGGACAAGAGCGCCATATCGAATTGATTGAAGCTTTTGGATTAGAGCACGATCATGGCGTAGTCAAGGTGAATCCTGAAACTTATCAAACGTCGAATCCGAAGGTGTTTGCTTGTGGGGATGTGATTTTTGAAAGAGGAAAAGGCGAAGCGATGGTGGTGGTGGCAGCGCAGCAAGGGAAGGAAGCAGCTTACGGGATTCATCGATATTTGACAAAGGCAGTAAGTGAAACGGCCTAAATGAGAGGAGGGAACGGCAATGGCTGATTTAAGCATTAACTTAGCGGGAATCAAGTCCCCCAATCCATTTTGGCTCGCTTCCGCCCCTCCCACCAATTCAGGTTATCAAGTGCAAAGGGCATTTGAGGCGGGTTGGGGAGGAGCGGTATGGAAAACATTAGGGGAACCTATTTTGAATGTATCGTCCCGATTTGCGGCAATCAGTTTTAACGGACAGCGAGTCATGGGCTTTAACAATATTGAATTAATCACAGATCGTCCTCTTGAGGAAAATTTAAAGGAAATTTATGAGACGAAAAAACGTTTTCCTGACCGGGCTGTCGTTGCTTCTTTGATGGTCGAGCCCAAGCGCGAAAAATGGCATGAGATTGTGAAGCGAGTAGAAGATGTGGGCGTGGATGGGTTGGAACTCAATTTTGGCTGTCCGCATGGAATGGCGGAACGGGGGATGGGATCGGCATCAGGTCAAGTGCCAGAATTGGTCGAACGACAAACATATTGGGTCAAAGAGGTGGCACGCACCCCTGTCATTGTCAAATTAACTCCTAATATTACCGATATTACGGCGACCGCTGAAGCGGCTGCCCAAGGCGGGGCAGATGCCATCAGTTTGATCAACACAATCAATAGTCTCATGGGGGTGGACTTAGATACGTGGAATACGATTCCACATGTAGCAGGAAAGGGGGCGCACGGGGGATACTGCGGTCCAGCAGTAAAACCCATTGCTTTAAATATGGTGGCCGAATGCGCGCGACACCCGCGTATCCGCATCCCGATTTCGGGAATTGGCGGGATCTCCAATTGGAGAGATGCCGTTGAGTTTATGTTAATGGGAGCGACAGGAGTTCAAGTGTGCACGGCGGTTATGCACCATGGGTTTCGGATTATCGAGGATATGATTGAAGGGTTGAATCACTATCTTGATGAAAAAGGAATTGCTTCCGTAATGGATATTGTAGGGAAATCAGTGTCAAAGTATTCTGATTGGGGAGATTTGGACCTCAATTATAAGGTTGTGGCGCGAATTCATCGTGAGCGCTGTATTCAGTGCAATAAGTGCTACATTTCTTGTGAAGATGCTTCCCATCAATGCATTGAGCGTCTCGTAGACGAAAACGGAAAAGAATATTTAAAAGTGCGCGAAGAAGATTGTGTAGGATGCAATTTATGTTCCATCGTCTGTCCGGTTGACGGAGCGATTGAGATGGTCGAAGTGCCAAGCGAACATCCCCCGATGACATGGTGTAAATTATCACTTTATTTCGGAACAAAAGAGACATTTTTTTGCACATTCCTTCAGAAAGCCCTCTCCCCTTTTCTGAAAGAATGTGCTAAATTTTTTGTGAATTATTTCGGAAGAGAAAATCCATCGGTTCATAGGAGGGGGAGGAGGACGTGATTCAATTTCATGACTTTGGCATTGACGTCCAAACGTATGCAGAGCGTGGAAAAGAAAACGACTTCCCTCTTCTGAAAAAGTGTCCGCATTGCCGGGCCAAGCGCCCGTTGCACCGCCACGGTTACGATGAGCGAAACGCATTGACCCCACATGGTGATKATCGCATTTGGATTGTCCGGTATCGCTGTCGGGAATGCTTGAAGACGGTGAGTGTGCTGCCTTCCTTTCTCCTCCCGTATTTTCAGTATACGTTGTCCGCCATATGGCAAGTCGTGAAAGAGCAGTTGGGAT
>NZ_LLKS01000067.1:0-32450 GCF_001414205.1 Geobacillus sp. Sah69
TCGACATGCAGGATGTTGGATTCAAGTAAGGCGTCTTCGATGATGTCCATATTTGATTCCAGCGCTTCGCGTCCTCGTTTCACCATATTGGCAAGRGTTCCTGTACTAATCGAGTGTTGATATAACGCTTCGATTGTATCACTTAAACGCTTGTACGGGATCAATTGGATATGATGTAAATAAACAACGAGCGCCGTGAGCCGTGGACCGTATTGCACATGATTCGTGACATGGGATGGGAATTCGGCTTGTTGCACGCATCGACAATGTGGACACGATTTCACTTCACGTTCATGTTGTGTCACCTCGATCGCCACAGGAGGGACATCAAACACTTGACGGATATCGACTTTGAACGGTTTGACTTCACGCAAAGAAGCTCCACATCCTTGACACGTATGCACACGGTGGACGACACGATGATGTGGATGTTCCACTTGACGGAGCGTCTTCCCCTCATGTCCCTCTTGCCCACCAGGCTTTTTGCCAGACGGCTCGCGGGAGGAACGCTTTTTCTCAAAACGGTCAGAAGATGGGGGCAAATGGCTATTGGAGCTGTTTTTTTTCGTGCGTGCTTCCAGCTCTTGAACACGGTACTTCAGTTGTTCATTTTCTTTGCGTAGCTGTTTGTTTTCTTTCAACAGTTGCTCAATGACTTGTTGCTGGTGAGTAATGAGCTGCTTTTGTTGTTGGACTTTGCCGATTAAGCTCTCAACTGTAAATACAGCTTGTTGTACCGTCAACATGTGATTCACCTCCTTGTCTATCAGTATTCACATCATAGACAAGGAAAGAAGAAAATATTCAGCTCACTTTATGATGTGGCTGAATAGTTACCCTTTTTTATTGGACAAACCAAACAGCCGTGACGTTCATATACGCTGGCGGGGAGCCGTATGGTATAGCCTGATCAATAAAGTCCCTATTTCTTCGTGAGAAATTTTCCTCGATAAATACATAAAACCCCAGCACCGAAGTACTGGGGCAAAAACCATGAATTCCCCGCTGACGGGGTGAAATGGCCTGCGACGCGGCAGGCAACTTATCATTAGGTTATGATTCTCTTGGCGATAATATGCAAAGAGAGGAACCATTTAGGCTCCTCTCCGTTGTCAAAACAAACGAATCCACGTTTTTTCACGTGTGAAATGGTCTGTGACGAGACAGACAACTTATTTTGTACTCTAAGTATAGAAAAAACCTAGGGAAATGTCAATACGTCATAAATACGTCGTCAATATTCTTTGGATGCCATTCATCTAGTTTTACCTTTTTGTCCACTTTGTTTAAACGTAATCGTTCGCGTTGAATAGCATCTGATTCCATTTTATTCCCCCCTTTCCCTTCGTTTTATCTTAATTAGGCGAGAAGACTCCCACTTCAACGAAGCGAAGCGGAGTAAGTGGGAGATGAATCGCCTTAACTATATTTTGCTGAAAATAGGATAGATTCAGTAAAAACTTGTGTCACATCAGACGGCAGATCATTTATCATTGATGGGCGGAGATTAAAAAGTATAAATCAATGGTTTAACAAAGAAAATGCCAGACTTCAAAGCATAAAAGATAAGCAAAAAATCAAAGGCACCACTCGTAAACAGGATGTCAATGGCGCATTAAACATCTTAAAGAAAAGTAAAGCTGTAGACCTGAGTGTCTTATGCTCTAGCGGCGAAGTGGACACGCCTCAAAGAATAAGGATTGCTTGAAGCAGTCAAACTTCTTTGGAAGCCCCCACTTCAAATTTTCGCTAGAAAATTAAGTGGGGGTAGTTCACACCGCCACGCTCATGATTGTATCACATCTTGTCCTTAAAGTTCGGCCACGCTGCAATATTTTTTTGCGCTATACATTCCCATTATTTTGTCGTTGCAGGATATCTCCCATCACCAATAGAATGGTATTTGTCGAAGGGCATGCGGCGGTGCCGGAAAAGGCGGAAGAAATCAAAGCGAACGCCATCGCCCGGGCGAAAGACTTGGCGCACACGTTTTAACGGGAGAACGGGTATTGCGCGGAAAATGGCCGCAAACTTGGCCTGGGAGCCTCTTCATCCGGAGAGGCTCCTTTTTTATTGGACAAACCAAACGGCCGTGACGTTCATATACGCTGGCGGGGAGCCGTATGGTATAATAAGCCATATAGAATGAAGAGTGGAGGTTCCTCGTTGGTGAAGGAATACGAACGATATCGCCTGGTGCGTCTGCACAGCGCGATGGCCGTGCTGGCGGCCGGAATGTTTGGCTTGCTTCTGTTTGCGGCCGGCCGGTTGCCTGTTTCGCCCGGATTCTATCATTCTATTCATCTTGCTTTAGGGCTTGCCGCCGTTGTCGTCTGTTGGCTTGTCGCCGTGCAAGGATGGTCTGTGTTTCCGCATACGTTGTCAATGGAGCGGCTGATGATGGGGGCGCTGTTTTTCTCCTCAGGCTTGTTGTTTTCGCTGCATGTTGTCTTGTCTTTTGCATCTGATGGTGTGGAAGCGTCCCCTTTTTCGCTCTCGGCCCGATTGACGCTTGCCTGGGGGCTTCTTTTTCTGTTTTCGCGCCGCGATGAGGTGATGGAACGGCAAAGCGGGCAACGCTGGCAGGCGTTTTTGGCCGCGTTTTTGTATACGGCGGCTGTTAGTTTGTTCATCCACATCACGTCCCCGTTTTGGCCGGCGCATGGGACGAGCCGCTGGCCGTTTTGGTGGCGCGCAGGGGAAGGAGCGGTCGGTTTGCTTGATGCAGCGGCGGCCGTGTTCGCATGGCGGCGTTTTCGGCAAGGGAGGGCTCCCGCTTCCCTATACTGGTCTATGGCGCTTCTATTATTTGCCCTCGGCCAATGGCTGCTTATGCTTGGCGGCGGCCATGCGCTATGGGGGCAGCTGTATGAAATGGCCGGATTTTTGTATGTCGTGCGTGCAATGTACGTCGAGACGGTCGAAAAACCGTACGTGGAGCTGAAACAGCACAAACAGCAGCTGGAAATGATGGCGAACGCCCTTGGCGAGGGATTGATGATGTTAAACCGCGACGGCCGGATCGTATGGATGAACCCGGAAGCGGGCCGTTTGCTTGGCCTTGATCCGGAGGAAGCGAAAGGGAAGCCGCTGTTTTCCTTTGTCTCGCTCGCCGGGCCAGACGGCGACAAGTGGGACTGGAAGCGGCTGCGCCGTGTTGTCAAACAGCTGAAAAGCGGCGAGGTGATTCGCGTCGAGGAGGAGCCGTTTCGCCGCCATGACGGCGTGTGCCTGCCGGTCGGCTACACGCTGGCGCCGGTGATGGAAAACGGTGCGCTGACAGGGCTTGTCGCCGTTTTGCGCGACATGACGGAGAAAAAAGAGAAAGAGCGGCTTGAGCGTGAACGCGAACAACTCGACTTTGAACTGTCGCTTGCCGCGAATATGCAACGGGCGCTTTTGCAGACATCGTCGAAGGCGGATTTGCCTTCGTACGTCGACATCAGCGTCCTCAGCGTCCCTGCCCGAGTGTTGAGCGGCGATTTCTACCACTTTGCCGTCCATCAAACATCGGTCTCAGCTTGCATTGCCGATGTATCGGGAAAAGGGATTCCAGCGGCAATGCTCATGACGCTGATGAAATTTATTCTGGACCGGACCGTTCATTACGGAACGCAGCCGCACGTGTATCTTGACCTGCTGAACCGATTCGCCTACGACTACACCGAGCCGTCGATGTTTGTCACGATGTTTGTCGGCAATTACAACGAAAAGACGCATACGTTCTCGTACGCGTGCGCTGGGCACGAACCGGCGCTTTGGTACCGGGCGAAAACGAAACAATGCGTGCCGCTTCACGCGAAAGGGTGCGCGCTCGGGTTGTTTCCGCAATTTTCGTTTGAGACGAAGTCGGTAGTGCTCGAGCCGGGTGATTTTGTGCTGCTGTACACCGATGGGGTGACCGAAAAACGCGGCGAAGAGGCGGACGATGATTTTTCCGTCCTCGCCTCGATGGTTGCCCGCGTCAATTTGGACCAGCCGGCAGCGCAAATCGTCCGCGATTTGTACGAGCATATCAAGGCGTACCACCAATACGAACAAAAAGACGACCAGACGTTGTTGTTGCTCCGCCGCCGCTGATGCCGCCCTAGCCGGCCGGCGGCGGCGTTTTTGGCTGTTACGACGGGTAGGCAGCGGCCAGCTGCCGTTTCAGCTTTTCGATCGCCCGCTTTTGAATGCGGCTGATTGTCATTTGCGAGACGCCAAGCCGTTCAGCGAGCGACCGTTGCGTCTCGCCGCGGCGGAAGACGGCGTCGATGACGATTTGTTCTTGCTCGCTCAGTTTGCCGATCGCCTGCTCTAAATCCATTCGCTCGATCAGCGACTCGATTTCGTTCGCTTCATCCGCGACGAATTCACCGATCGTCGTCGCATCCTTTTCCCCGTCTTGCACCGGGGCGTCGAGCGAAATCGCCTGGTAATGGTCGCGGCCGGCTAAAATCTCGATCGTCTCTTCCACCGATAAGCCTAAATGGGCGGCAATTTCATCTATGTTCGGCGACCGCTCGAGCTTGACGGTCAGTTCGTCGATGGCTTGCTGCACTTTGCTTCCTTTCTCTTTCACCCGGCGCGGCACTTGGATATACCACGCTTTGTCGCGCAAATAGTTTTTCATATAGCCGATCAAGCTTTTCATCGCATACGATTCAAAGTTTGTTCCTTGGTTCGGGTCGTAATGGTCAAGAAGGCGCAAAAACGACAGCCGGCCGACTTGAAACAAGTCTTCGTAAAAATCAGGGCGGCTGCGCGCCATTTTTTTCGCTGCGGCCGCAATGAGCGGCTCAAAACGCACGAGCAACGCTGTCGCCGCTTCTTCCGTCTTCGTTTGTTGATAGGCGGAAATAAGGGCGTCAAGCTTGCTCTTGGACAGAGGAGGGGGATATACAGTCATGGGCATGCTCTCCTTCGCCGTGAAGGCGGAATTTCGTCAGGCGGACTTCCGTTCCGCCTTTGGTCGTGACGCGGACGTCATCCATGAGCGCTTCCATTAAAAAGAGGCCGAGGCCGCCGACTTTCACATCTTGGAGTGGCTTGCCGGACAGCGACGCCGCCTGTTTGATCGCCCGTTTGTAGTCAAACCCTTTTCCCTCATCTTTAATGACGATGGAAAGCGCATCGGCGCTCATCTTAAAACGGAGGTGAATATCGCCGCTTCTTCCGTTGTAGGCGTGAAGCACGACGTTGTTGCACGCTTCGGAGACGGCGACTTTCATATCTTCGATTTCTTCATAGGAAAATCCCATTTTGGTAGCCAGCCCGTATAACGTCAAACGCACGATGTCAAGAAACTGTGCATCGGCTGGAATCGACAGCTGTACGATCGTTTCGTGCTCTTTCATGATTGGCCTCCGATCCTTTCTGACGCATCGTTCATTTCGGAAAAAAGTAGGATACTCCAGTTAAATCGAACAGACGCCGCACTTTCGTCGGCACGTTTTCAATGGCAAACGGCGCCCCGAGTTGATGCCGCGTTTTTAACAGCGCTACAAACATGCCGATCCCGGTGCTGTCAATATACGTTAAATCTTCGAGACGAAGAACGAGCGGTTTGGACGCATCGCCGGCGAGCGGTTCGACGGTGTGTTGAAATTGCTCGGCTGCCGCCAGGTCCAGTTCGCCTTTTATGTATACAACGTGCCGATCCGGCTGTTCGTCATGAACAAGACGGAATTGTTTCTGATCCATTTCTTTCACCCCACTGTGCGTTTGATGGATATCCCGGTGTTGCGTTGGCGCCGACGGCTTAGCTTGTCCGGCCTTTGGCGTTTACGCTTTCTATACCCATATTTTATACTTGTTGAAACAGGGAATGTCGAATGAAAAGGGGACATGATGATGGAAAGATGGAAACAATGGGCGAAGAGAATAAAAAAGGAGATTTTTGTCCTCTATTCCGCCTGCCGCGACCGGCGTGTTCCGGTTTGGCTGCGGCAGGGGATTGGCGCATTTCCTGTTGGGGAAACAGGTTTCGCTATGGTTGCCTCAATCTGAACATTCACTTCGCTTTGACGCTGGTGTCTTTTGGGCTACAATGATAAAAGGGAAAAAGCCGATGGCAAAGGAGTTGCTCGCAATGCCGATTCTCAAAAACGACTGGGCTCCGCTGCTTGAAGAGGAGTTTCAAAAGCCGTACTACTTAAAGCTGCGCGAGTTTTTAAAAGAGGAGTACCGGACGCGGACGATCTATCCCGATATGCACGATATTTTCAACGCCCTTCATTATACACCGTATGCAAACGTCAAAGTCGTGCTGCTCGGGCAAGATCCGTACCACGGCCCGGGACAGGCGCACGGGCTTAGTTTTTCCGTCAAGCCGGGCGTACCGGTGCCGCCGTCCTTAGCGAACATTTTTAAAGAGCTGCATGACGACCTTGGCTGCTATATACCAGATAACGGCTATCTCGTCAAATGGGCCGAGCAAGGGGTGCTGTTGTTAAACACGGTGTTGACGGTCCGCCGCGGCCAGGCGAACTCCCATCGCGGCAAAGGGTGGGAATATTTCACCGACCGCGTCATTGAGCTCGTCAACGAAAAAGACGATCCGGTCGTCTTTTTGCTTTGGGGCCGGAACGCGCAAGAGAAAAAAGAACGGATTACGAATCCGCGCCATCTGATTATTGAAGCGCCGCACCCGAGCCCGTTTTCCGCCGCGCGCGGCTTTTTCGGCCATCGCCCGTTTTCGCGGACGAACGCGTTTTTAACCAAGCACGGACGCGAACCGATCGATTGGCAAATCGAGAACATCGGCGCCCGCGCTGAATGAAGAAAGGGGGAAGATATCATGACGATCTCTTTGGCGGCGGTTGTCGCCAAAATGGAAGACGAATTGCGCAAGGCAAAGGCGGCCCATGACCCGCAGCGGATGCGTGAACATGTCGCTGCCATTCGCGTTTTATGCGATTTGATGCTGGAAACGACAGGCCAGCCGCAGCCGTCCGTTCCGTCTGTCTCGACAGAGTCGCTTGCCGTCGGCGGGCCGATTTCGGTTGCTGGCGGGCTTTCGCTTGGGGGTGTTTCTGTCGGAGGACGTTCTCCCGACATTGACGATGAGGCGAACGGGGAGTCGTTGTTGGATTTTTGAGGGGGCAACGAAACACCGTGGAAAACGGTCTTCTCCACGGGGAATGTTGATCAACAGAACTCCGTTGAATCGCTTGCCTTTGTTTGCGCCAAAAAACAAGAAGCGGTTCACCGGCTTGGATGCGGGTCTTGCCGGTGGCGCCCCCGATTGACCGGTTCTGTCGAGTGAAGTGGCTGACATTCATTAGTAATTTGTTGTCGGGGAACATTCCCATTATTATTAATGAATGAGGGAAAACAATCTTTCATTAGAAAGGCGGAACAGTTATGAAAACATTCGTCCTTCTCGGCGCGCTCAATGCGTTTTTAGCCGTCGCATTGGGAGCGTTTGGCGCGCACGGGCTTGAAGGGAAGATTCCGGATCGTTATTTGGAG
The DNA here is from genome assembly GCF_001414205.1 of Geobacillus sp. Sah69. Taxonomy (NCBI): domain Bacteria; kingdom Bacillati; phylum Bacillota; class Bacilli; order Caryophanales; family Anoxybacillaceae; genus Geobacillus; species Geobacillus sp. Sah69. The sequence goes on from NZ_LLKS01000067.1 coordinate 7,456, forward strand.
ATTTGGAAAACGGCGGTCCAATATCAGATGTTCCACGCATTAGGGCTGCTTGTTGTCGGATTGCTCGCTGGCAAGGCGCCAAATGTCGGGCTGATCGGTGCGGCGGGCTGGGTGATGTTCGCCGGCATCGTGTTGTTTTCCGGGAGCTTGTACGTATTAAGTGTAACGCAGATTAAGCCGCTTGGCGCGATCACTCCGTTTGGCGGCGTCGCTTTTTTGGTCGCCTGGGTGATGATCGGCTATGCGGCGTTGAAATGGCTGTAAGCGAAGCGCGGGCAAGGTGTACCCCGAACAGGAAATCACGCGCCGTCCCAATCATAGAAGGCACCTTTTTTGTTTCGTTTGCCACCATGATAGACAACTGGGCGTCAGCAACTTGTGATGGACGTCGCATCGGATGAAAAAAAGCAGGCTACCCTGGGGCAGCCTGCTCATCGAACATCGGTTTTTCGCTTGCACTCAGCGCGGCGAATAGGAGGCGAGCGGCGTGGCGGAGGCACCGGCAAACGGATATTCGTAGGCGATTTCTCCTTCAAACGTGACGTAATTGAGGTAAATCATCAGGATCAAATAGCGTGTGCCTGTTTGTGGGTCGCTTAAAATGACATGGTCACGTCCAGCCGCTTCAATGACGCCGCGAAACACCTTGGCATTCCACTCACGGTTGTTTTCAAACGTCGCATAGATAGTGGCGACTTTTCCTTTGTTTAACCGTAAAATGTTTTCAATGTACGATTCTTCAATCGGCAGCATCCCTGGAATCGATGGGCCGGTGGTGGTCGGCATCGGTGTCGGGGCCGTAAACGTCGGCGCCTGCAAACCGAACGTCGGAGCGGCGGCTGTCGCCGGTGTCATCATTGGAGCGGCAGCCGCTTGCGGATAGTAATAATACAGGTATGCCGCCGGATAGTACGGCTGCGGATACGGATAGCCGTATGGATAGGATGCATACGGTTGTTGTCGTTCTTGACCGAACGGCGAATAATAAAATGATTGTTGCTCCTCATCAAGTGGATAAAATTGATTTTCTGGATTGTTCGGCATAAAGAACCCTCCTCAATATTAAGAATAGACACGTGGGCAGTCGGATGGAGTCGGTGCAAAAAAGCAATGCGATTTGTAGCGGCCGACGTTCCACTGGCCAAACCATTGCGGTGGGCACGGTTGACCTTCAGGTGGTTTAAAAAACCAAAGGGCGTTTGTCGCTGGGTGGTAGCGCCAACCGCGGAGCACTTGGCGGGCTAGGCCTATATCCACTTTGCGCGCCTGTTGGTAAAAGTACCCTTTTTGCACCGCCTCAAAGCCGCCCGGGCTTTGAAACACCATTTGCCGGATAGTGCGGATGCCGCGGAAGTCAAGGCAGTCGGCGATGACGCGGTTGACGCCGACGTTGCCGACCATGAGCATCCCAAGCCGCCCGTCTCCTTCCGCTTCGGCTCGCATGAGCCGAGCCAACAACTTCACTTCCTCTTCTGTGTGGGCTACAATGGAGGGAGCGATCTGACCCATATCGTCACCTCAGTCGTTGTGAATTTCGACAGTAATAGGCTATTGATGGAACAGGAAAATGGTGACACACGAATAGAATGTTTCTGAAGAGATTTTCTGTTTTTATGTGTATGGAGCGGTCAGGCCGCATATGACAGAAAAGCGGGATGATTGTCCAAAAAGCAGCGAAAACGAAGCAAAGCCCCGTATCGTTCGGGGCTTTGCTTCATACATGGAGGAAAGAAGGTACCTTTTCCACTGGCAGCCGGGTGCCGACGAAAAATGAACCAAACTCGCCAAAGCGGGCGCTCACTTCATCAAAGCGCATTTCATAGACGAGCTTTTTGAACTGGAGTGCATCATCTGAAAACAAGGTGACGCCCCATTCAAAATCATCCAAGCCGACGGAGCCAGTGATGATTTGCGTCACTTTGCCGGCGTATTTTCGGCCGGTCATGCCGTGGGCGCGCATGAGTTCGCGCCGCTGTTCCATCGACAACATGTACCAGTTGTCGTTGCCTTGGCGCCGCTTGTCCATCGGATAGAAGCAAATGTAGTTCGTTTTCGGCAAAATTGGATACAAACGGCGGCGCACCTCTGGAATTTGGTACGGATCTTCGCTGCCGGACGCCAAGTAGTTGCTCAACTCCACGACCGAAACGTACGAATACGCAGGTAATAAATAGTCGGCGAGTTTCGTTTTGTTAAGCGCTGTTTCGATTTCATGCAGCTCATCCAGCGTCGGCCGCAAAATCATGAACAAAATATCGGCTTTTTGCCCGACGATCGTGTAGACGGCATGGCTTCCTTGCTTCTCGCTTTCCGTCGTCTCCCATTGGTCGACAAGCGCTAAAAACTCACTGATCGCTGCCTCGCGCTCTTTGTTTGGAAGTGTTTTCCACGCGCTCCAGTCGATCGTGCGGAAATCGTGCAAACAATACCAACCGTCCAACGTTTGGGCCGCTTCGCTCATCATCGTCACTCCTTTATTCAATCAATTGTACAGTACCACTATATCATAGTTTGGCCAAAAAAGCGGCTATCAGCGCATCAAAGTGGAAGTAGACTGAATTGTAGCAAAAGTTGAATTATTTGTTGTAAAGGCTTACCTGCGTTGCATTTCTGGCGAGAAGCGGTATGCTTAATAGTGGAAATGGCTTGTGGATGCCGAAATGAGCCGGGCGTGCCTTAACCGGGGCGGGCTGGCCCTAGCATAAGGAGGATTGGATCGTGACAACCGATTTATTTACGGCATTAAAAGCGAAAGTAACCGGTACGGGTCGAAAAATCGTGTTTCCCGAGGGAACCGATGACCGCATCTTAACGGCGGCGAGCCGTTTGGCGACGGAGCAAGTGCTTCAGCCGATCGTCCTTGGCGATGAGCAAGCGATAAGGGTGAAAGCAGCTGCGCTTGGCTTGCCGCTTGAAGGGGTGGAGATTGTCAACCCGCGCCGCTACGGCGGGTTTGATGAGCTAGTTTCGGCGTTTGTGGAGCGGCGCAAAGGGAAAGTGACAGAAGAAACGGCGCGCGAGTTGCTTTTCGATGAAAACTATTTCGGTACGATGCTCGTTTATACGGGAGCGGCCGACGGCCTCGTCAGCGGGGCGGCACATTCGACGGCGGATACGGTCCGACCAGCCTTGCAAATCATTAAAACGAAGCCAGGCGTTGGCAAAACGTCCGGCGTGTTCATCATGGTGCGCGGCGACGAAAAATATGTGTTTGCCGATTGCGCCATCAACATTGCTCCTAACAGTCAAGATTTGGCTGAAATCGCGGTCGAGAGCGCCCGGACGGCCAAAATGTTCGGCCTTAAGCCGCGCGTAGCGCTGTTAAGCTTTTCCACGAAAGGGTCGGCCTCGTCGCCGGAGACGGAAAAAGTCGTTGAGGCGGTGCGGTTGGCGAAAGAAATGGCGCCGGATCTGATCCTTGACGGTGAGTTTCAATTTGACGCCGCGTTTGTGCCAGAGGTGGCGAAAAAGAAAGCGCCGGACTCGGTCATTCAAGGGGACGCAAATGTCTTTATTTTCCCGAGCCTTGAGGCGGGCAACATCGGCTACAAAATCGCCCAGCGCCTTGGCGGCTTTGAAGCGGTCGGCCCGATTTTGCAAGGGCTGAACAAGCCGGTCAACGACCTATCGCGCGGCTGCAGCGCCGAAGACGCCTACAAGCTCGCGCTCATCACCGCGGCGCAGTCGCTTGGGGAGTAAAGAGGCGGCGAACTGAGCAAGAGGAGTCGGAACCGGTTCGTTTTGCCAAAGAATGGGCGATCTCTTGTTTCATGCATGGATTCGTGTCAAAGAAGGCGGCTGGCTGCTGTTTAGCCGCTTTCTTTTTTAACAACCCATACGCCGCAAGTCCCCCGCCTCTAAGCGAAGCGTAGGCGGGGGATACGCGGCGTCCTTTTTTTACTTTTGATCAAAAAAAGTAAAAAAATGGGAGAATCGATGAAAAAAGAATATAGATTTTCGATTATTCATATTTATATTTTATATTATAAGTAAGGAGGTGAAAGGATGTATCGAACGGTCAAAATACCTTTTCAAACATCAAAAAAAGATATCGATCGATTATTCGAATGCAACCGAATATCGGCTCAAATTTGGAATGACTGTTTAGTCATTGCCAAAAACTATGCATTAAAGAATAATGGAAAATGGATCAACCAAACCGAACTTCAAAAACAAACGAAGGGCAAATACCCGATCCATAGCCAAAGCATTCAAGCCGTATGCCATAAATATTTGAACGCCAGAGACAGCGCCAAAAAAGCCAAACAAAAAGGGCTAGATAACAAATATCCGTACAAACAGAAAAAATATTTCAACACGAAATGGGCAAATAACGGATTTATCATTCACCCAAATGGGACCATTGAACTGAAAATGGGTCGCTGGGAAAGAAAAAACCAACCTCCTATTGTAGTGAAAATCGATAAAGAACAAATTCCAAACGGCACTGTCAAAGAAATCGAACTCATTTTTGATGCGAAACATTGGAAACTCATGCTTTGCCTCAGTTATGAAAACGGTGAACAACCAACTACTAAAAAAGAAGGAACTATCGCTGCCGGTGATCCTGGCGAAATTCACGCCATTAGTGCCGTCAGCGAAAACGGAAGCAGCATCATCATCACCGGTAGAAAAATAAGAAGCATTCATCGCCTTCGAAATAAAAAAATAGCAGAACTGCAAAAAAAGATGTCCAAATGTAAAAAAGGTTCGCGTAAATGGAAAAAATATAACCGCGCGAAGCAATATATTTTATCGAAAAGCGAAGCGCAATTAAAAGACTGCTTGCATAAAACGACCAAACAATTGGTCGATTGGTGTTTGGAACAAAACGTCAAACATTTCATGATAGGCGATGTCGAAGGCGTCCAGCGCAACAAAAAGAAAAAGCGATCCAAATTGGTGAACCAAAAATTATCGAACTGGTGTTTTGGCAAACTCTACGACTCAGGCGTGTTGATTATCCAATAAAATCCAAAGGGTATAGAAAAAAGAGCACCTTTCCTGTAGAATGTGAGTAACGACACAAACAAACCCAGGAGGTGCTCTCTATGAACAAGCATACCACACTCCCGAATTTGATGCAAAAACTTGTTTCGGATGAAGAGATTCAACTGATTGCCGAAGCGGTTGGGTATCGTGATTCGTCTCGAACCTTTACGTTGCGCGAGTTGATTCACTTCTTCCTGCTGGCCGCCATGCATCAATGGAAAAGCTTTCGCCACGGAGCCGATGTGGGGCCTCTGTATGGATTGCCGCGATTCCATTATTCCACAGTATCCAAGAAAGCGAAAGAAGTTCCCTATGACATCATGAAACGCTTGTTGGCGTTGATCATTTCCAAGTGCAACCGCCAAACCCGCCGCTCGCTTCGGTTTCCCAAACCGCTTCGGGTGGTGGATTCGACGACCGTCACGGTCGGGAAAAACCGCCTGCCATGGGCGCCATATCACGGCGAACGCGCCGGAGTGAAGCTGCACGTCGCGTATTCGCCGGAATCCTCGCTGCCGGCAGACGTGGTGGAAACCATCGGACTGCGTCATGATGGCCCGGTGGGAGAACAGTTGACGAACGCTCAACAAGTGCTCGTGGAAGACCGGGCGTATTTCAAAATCGAACGCCTCGATCGATTTGTGGAGCAGCATCAGCTCTTTGTCATTCGAATGAAGGACAACATCGAACTTCATCAGAAAAAAAGCTTGAAACGCCTTTCCAGCACATCCTCATCGGTTCAAGCCGACTTCACGTGCCAGTTGGGGACGAAACAATGCCGCTCCACCAAGCGTCACCGGGTAGTGATCTTTCGAGATGCGAATGGCCGCGACATTCGGGTCGTGACGAACCTCTTCCATGCGTCTGCGGAAACCATTGCCGACATGTACCAACAACGTTGGACTGTTGAGGTCTTTTTCCGTTGGGTGAAGCAATATCTGAATGTCCCGACCTTGTTTGGCACGACGGAAAATGCGGTATACAACCAACTGTTTGCGGCGTTCATCGCGTATGTGTTGCTGCGATGGCTGTATGATCAAACCAAAAAACAGACGAACGTCTCTCTTTCCTTCATTTCGTTCGTTCGCCGTTTTTTCTCTGGGCAGCTTCCTCTCGATTGGAAATCCGGGATGGCCGCTGCTTTGTTTGAGTATGCCCAAATTTATGGAAGGCGTATGTATAATTTTGGATAATCAACACTCGTGTCTACGACTATTTGAAATACAAACTAGAAGCCAAAGGCATCACTTTTGAAAAAGTGGATGAATCGTATACCACGCAAACATGTCCTGTTTGCGGGAAGAAGAAAAAACCTTCTTCTAGAAATTTTATTTGTGCTTGTGGTTATTCTCAGCATCGGGATGTCCATTCGGCATGCAATATTCTTACAAAACACTTATATGGAGAATTCCGACCGATGAAAATAACGAACCACAAGTATCTACGGATCGCGTAAGCGAGAAGTAGTAGATGGTGAGTTCCCACCCTTCATGCTTTGGCATGATGTTGCTTGCTATTTCTTTCTGTTGTGTTTCCGTGCTTGGTCACGAGATACACGGGAAACCCGGTGTATCGTGAAACACCCGGAAAGAAAAAGGCAAGAAACCCCCACTTCAACGCCTACAGGCGTAAGTGGGGGAGGTTCATAGAAAGCCTCTCGGCGCTCGAAGTCGCCGAGGCGGTGGAACGCGGGTTCCGGTTGGTGTTTCCAGAAGCTGAGTACGTGAAAGTGCCGATGGCCGATGGCGGGGAAGGGACGGTGCAGTCGCTTGTTGATGCGACTGGCGGCCGCATCGTGGAAGTGAACGTGACCGGACCGCTCGGTGAGCCGGTGCGGGCGTTTTTTGGCTTGCTCGGCGACGGGAAGACAGCGGTCATCGAGATGGCGGCTGCCTCGGGGCTGCACCTTGTCCCACGCGACCGGCGTAATCCGTTGGTGACGACGACACGGGGGACGGGAGAACTGATCCGAGCAGCGCTTGACGCTGGCGCCACTCATTTGATTATCGGCATTGGCGGCAGCGCGACAAACGATGGCGGGGCCGGCATGGTGCAGGCGCTTGGGGGAAGGCTTTTGGACGAAGACGGCCGGGACATCGGTCCGGGAGGCGGAGCGCTCGCTTATTTGCAGTCGATCGACTTGTCCGGGCTCGATCCGCGTCTAGAGAACGTGCGCATTGATGTCGCATGCGATGTCGATAATCCGCTCACCGGACCGAGAGGCGCGTCCGCCATTTTCGGCCCGCAAAAGGGGGCGACACCGGATATGGTCGCGGTTCTCGACCAGAACTTGACGCACTATGCCGACGTCATCAGCCGCGAACTCGGCAAACAAGTCGGCGACATTCCCGGCGCCGGCGCGGCCGGAGGCTTGGGAGCGGGGCTGCTTGCGTTCCTCCCGGCTGAGCTGAAGCGCGGCGTTGATATTGTGATCGAGACGGTTCAGCTCGCGGAGCGCGTCAAAGGCGCCGATTTAGTCATTACCGGTGAAGGACGGATCGACGGACAGACGATATTCGGAAAAACGCCGATTGGTGTCGCCAGAACGGCGAAGCAGTTCGGCGTCCCGGTCATCGGCATCGCCGGTTCGTTAGGCGACGACAGTGCGGTCGTCTTAGACCATGGCATTGACGCCCTCTTTACAATTGTTCCCGGCGTCATTCCGCTTGAGAAAGCGTTCGAGCAGGCGGAACAGTATGTGACGCAAACGGCGCGGCATATTGCCTCTGTGTATCGTCTCGGTCAAATGAAAGGGACATCTTTCTCCTAAGCGGGGAAGATGATGGGATTTCTTCAAGGGTGAAATCCTATTGTTGAACGGCATGTTCTGTTCAGCCGTCCCCTTCTCGGGTGGACAATAGAAAAAGGTGTCCCAAAGGCAAGAGGACACCTTTTTTGTATGTTGCAACCCATTGGTTGAGGAAGTCAGTCGTTTATTTGCCTGTCCGCGGCCACGACGCAATCGCCTGGAGGGAGCCGCGAATGGTGAAACGGCCGAATTGATGCGGCAAAATGAAATGGTCGCCCCGGCGAAGCAAGTATGTCTGTCCTTTGCGGACAAGCTCGCCTTCGCCTTCGAGGATGCTGACGATGAGAAACGGTTTTGCCTGCTCTGATTCGAACGCGCCACGGACGTCCCATTTTTGGACGCCGAAGTAGTCGCCTTCCACGAATGTCGTCACAGTCGCGCCCGGGAATTCGGCAACATGGGGGCGGATGTCGATGTCGCGGTGCGGGACAGTCGTGACATCTATTGCTTTGTCAAGATGAAGCTCCCGCCTGCGCCCTTGGCTGTCGACACGGTCGTAGTCGTAGACGCGGTATGTCGTGTCCGAGCTTTGCTGCGTCTCGAGGACGAGCGTTCCTTCGCAAAGGGCGTGGATCGTGCCGCTTGGGACATAGAAGAAGTCGCCCGGGCGGATCGGCACTTTCCGGAGCAAGCGCTCCCACTCCCCCGCCTCCATCATGGCGCGCAGCTGCTCCTTCGTCTCGGCGTAATGACCGTAAATGAGCTCAGCGCCCGGCTTGCAATCGATGATGTACCAACATTCCGTTTTGCCGAGCTCTCCGCCTTCATGCGTTTTGGCGTATTCATCGTCCGGGTGGACTTGGACGGACAAGTCGGCGTTGGCGTCCAAAATTTTCGTCAACAGCGGAAAGCGATCAGACGGGAAGTGGCCGAACAAATCGCGGCGTTCCTCCCATAATTGACCAAGCGTCATCCCGGCAAACGGTCCGCGGGCGACGACTGTCTGTCCGTGCGGATGGGCGGACACCGCCCAGCATTCCCCTGTTTGCGAAGACGGAATGTCGTAGCCGAATCGTTCGGCGAGCTTCGTGCCGCCCCAAATCCGTTCTTGGAAGACAGGGGTGAGAAAAATCGGTTCAAAGTCCATGCGTCATCCCTCCCGAAAACATCATGTAACGTACAGTCCACTCTCATTTTCATCTTATCACGAAATGCGCGATCGGCAAATGAAAACGATAAGGGGGTTAGGAATATACGCTCCCAACCCCCATTGGAATTCAAGGTCGACATGTCCACTGCAACGATGTTCTGCATGCGCCGCCGTCTCGCGTCAGCGCGTCACTTCGCGTCATCAAGTTCAATGCACGCGAGCGGCTGTTTCGCCGGTCCTTCGATCACATCGCCATCGATCGAGAAGCGCGAGCCATGGCATGGACAGTCCCACGTCTTGCCGCCGCTGTTCCACTCCAGCTCGCAGCCCATATGGGTGCACGTCGTATCAACGACATGAAGCGTTCCCGCTTCGTCCTTATAGGCGCCCGCCCGTTTCCCGTTGACCGAGACGACCGCCCCTTCTCCGCGCGCCAAATCTTGCGGCTGGCGAACAGCTAGTTCGATTTTTCCAACGATCAAGTGTTTGGCGACATCGAGGTTTGTCGTGAAAAATTGCCGCACGCTCGGGTCGGCGTAAAAGCGCGACGGAGAGTACAAGTCGCGATACCGGTTGTCGCGGCCGATAATGAGGTCGGACAACATCATCCCCGCCGCTGTGCCGTTTGTCATCCCCCACTTCCGGTACCCTGTCGCGACATAAATGTTTGGCGTCCCTGCCGTCATCAGGCCGATATATGGCACTTTATCAAGCGTCCTCAAGTCTTGGGCCGACCAACGGTAACGAATGTCTTTTACCGTAAACAACTGCGAGGCGAACGAGGACAACGCCTCATAATGGCGCATTGTCGGCACCCCTTGGCCGGTCTTATGGTTTTCCCCGCCGATGAGAATAAGCGTCTCGCCATTTGCCGCTGCGGAACGGACCGAGCGCTTCGGGTTGTCGGCGCTCAAGTACATGCCTCCCGGGTATGGCTCTGCAGCTGTGATGGCAATGACATACGAGCGCTCAGCATACATGCGGGAAACATAAAATCCGCCGTCATAAAACGGAAAGTGGGAACAGACGGCGACGTGGTCGCATGTGACCCGCCGTTTGCTGCGCGTCACGACGGACAGCCGCTCTCCTTGTTCAATGTCGGCGACCGACGTGTGCTCGTAAATGATGCCGCCGCCTACAACCACGACGTCGACCGAAACGTCTTCTTCGAGCTTCGGGAAGGACGGAAGCGGCACGGAATCACGCCAATACGGCTCTATGACCGAAGGGAGGGATGACATACGGATGCCTCCTTGCCTGTCAATAGTGGTTTTCCATAGTTTGCTCTTTGCCATGGACCGTTATTCCACATATCCACAACCCTTTTCTTTTTTTGGCAATCGTCCGCAAGGAGAATAAAAGATGGTACAATAGAAAAAAAGAGGTCAAGACTGTTTTGCAAAAATAATGTTAAAGGAAGATCAAGAGTGAATAAATATACACATTCGTTTCATGAACGCGCCAATGGGTTGGCAGACAGCTTTATTTTAGAGCATTACAGCTTGAGCGAGCTCAATTTTGAGACCGTCAGCCATTACCGGGAGCAGTTTGCCCGCGCCAAACCGGGGCATCCATGGAACAGTCTTGAGACGAAAGAGTTTTTATACAAAATCGGCGCTTGGGGCAAGCTGCGCGACAGCAGCAAAGAAGGACTGACGCTCGCCGGACTCGTGATGTTCAGCGAAGAGCGGATCATTACCGAGGTGCTGCCGCAATATTTTTTAGAATACCGGGAATATGACGGTGCAAAGGCGGCAGGATGGGCGAAGCGGTTCACATCGCAGGATGGAACGTGGTCCGGCAACGCCTATGATTTTTATTTCCGCGTGTTGGCGGAGTTGGAGCGCCACGTTTGGCTTGAGGAAGGGCGTGCTCTGCTCGCTGAGGCGCTCGCTAATGCCATCGTTCATGCCGATTACGGGGAAGAAGGCGGCATTACCGTTGAAAAAGAGGACGGGGCGTTTCGATTTGCCAACCCGGGCCGGTTCCGCCTGCCAATTGAAGCCGCTATGGCTGGACAAATGAGCAATCTGCGCAATCCGAACATCTTTAAAATGTTTTTGTTGATCGATGTATGCAAACGCGCAGGATCCGGTTTGAAGCGCATGCATGATTGGCAGGAACGGGCGCTTGTCCAGCCGGTCGATATTTTGCAGCAAATGAATCCAGACCGCACGATCGTGACGTTATGCCCATTGTTGTTTCCAGCTGAGGCGGGGGCGACAATTGAAACAGAAATCAATGAATCATTGCAACAGCAAGAACAAGCATGGATAGAACACGGTGCGGATCAACATGACGTGGACTTCGGAAGTAACGAGGCCAACTACGTAAATAAGGAGCTCAACTCCGTTATTATCGAACAAAACTCCGTAAACAACTCGATGAACTCCTTGAATAGGGGGGCGAACTCCGTAAAAAACGAGGTTGACTCCGTAAATATCCCGGCATGCTCCGTTAATAAAGGTAAAAACTCCGTTAATAAAACGCCAAACTCCGTAAATAATGCTATATCTGTTGATGAAAGGGAGGAAGAAGAGAGAAACGAGGCGATCGATGAGCGGCTGTGGGAGATGGCAGAACTAGCACGTCGAAAAAAGCGGTTGGCTCCGGCGGTTATGGAAGAGATGATCGTCCGCCTGTGCTGCGAGCGACCGCTGCGGCTGAAAGAGTTGGCGACGCTGTTGGAACGGACGCCGGATGGGCTGCGCACCAACTACTTAGGGAAGCTGGTCGACGAAGGGAAAATCCGATTGAAATATCCGGATCAGCCGAACCACCCGCGCCAGGCGTACATCGGCGTCAAAGAAAGATGAGGGACGGGTTGTGCAGTTGCCAACAAATGAAAAGGAAACGGAGCTGACTCAAAAGTCCCTTTTTGATGAAATGTAACCGAAGTATGTGAAAGAGACCACCTCTGAAATCCTCGGTTTTACCGGGTTTTTCGTGTTGGTCTATTTTTCTATGTCGCCCCAGATAGGAGCATTACCGCTCTTTTGGGTCAGCCCCGTTTTGCTTCGCCATTATCCGGCTCGTGCTGAAAATGCCGCTGTTGCATGACGATAAAGCCGCAGTCAAGACGACGAAGTTAATGATTCCGGCAGCCGCATGAATGATAGTTTGTAAATAAACAATGTTTCCAAAATATTATTTATAGAATAGTTTGAATAGTTAAGGGAATGATCGAGATTGCCCAGCGGCATCCTATTTTGTACAATAGGAAAGCACAGGCGAAGAGGAACGGAGCGAAGGTGATCGACATGGAAGAACGGGACATGAAGACGTTTCTTGCCCAGCTGCAGCAAGAAGGGCTGCTGACCGAGCAGACGCGTCCGGTTTGGGAAATAATTTTGCCGAAACGATTAAAACGAATGTATGACGTTCTTAACGAGCGCACCCGTTATATTACGGTTTTGATTGAAGCGGTCGACGACCCGCACAATCAGGCAGCGGTGCTGCGGACAGCCGAGGCGTTCGGCGTTCAAGACATCCATATCGTCACGGGAAAAGCGCCATTTTCGCCAAACCGGCTCGTGACGCGCCATGCTGACCAATGGCTGACGCTTCACCGGCAGCCTGATATCGAAACCGCCATCAACGACTTAAAACAGCAAGGGTATCAAGTGTATGCCAGCTATCTTGGCGAGGGGACGATTCCTCTTTCCGACATCGATATATCCAAACCGACGGCGCTTTTATTTGGCAACGAACATAGCGGCGTATCCGATGAGGCGCTGAAACTCGCAGACGGGACGTTCGTCATCCCGATGTACGGCTTCGTCCAAAGCTTTAACATTTCCGTTGCCGCGGCGCTGGCGCTGTACGATGTGACTGAGCGCGCGCGCCGCCAAGCCGGAACGCGCTATTATTTATCGTCGAATGAGAAAAAAGCGCTCTACCAACAATGGATGTGGCAAACGTTGAATCCGCGCATCCGCAAACAGCTTGAGCTGCAAGGGTATACCATTTAACTTCCCTCCGAAAGAAGTCTTCTACTTCTAAACGTGAAGGTGCGCCAGCACCAGTGAAAGTGGGAGATGAATGTCGGTTGGCGTTAGCCAACGAATAGGATAGAATATGGCTAGAACGGACACCTTCGGAACGAAGGGAAGCGTAAAGGGTTCTTGTGTGTGGCTTACCGTTCAGCGAACACACACAAGTCGCTTGAAGCCCCCGCCTCTAAGCGAAGCGTAGGTGGTGGGTAGTTCACATACAAGAAACGGCCGGATTTTTTGGAACGTAGGGATCCGGCCGTTTTTTTGATGGCTTTTCCTTCCTTCAATCCCTTTCCCATCAATATTTCCCTGAACGAGGAAAGCAAGTGACGATTTCTTGAACAATGATTGAACATTTGGTGACAAATGTTTTGCTGATTTATGAACTTTTGCGTGTATTGGTTTCAAATATTTTAAACTTTGATATGGTAGAAAACAAAGAAATATTGGATGGAAGACGCCCTGGATATCGGGGACGGATAAAGGGGGATACAGAGCGATGAAACAGGCGATATGGCGCGTCATGTTAGCCTTGCCGTTTTTGCTTTTGCTTGGTGGTTGCGTCGAGCGCACAGCGGTGTTAAATCCGCAAGGGCCGGTGGCGCGCATGCAGTATGATTTGATCATGTGGTCTGTCGGCTTTATGTTGTTCATTATTGTTGTTGTATTTACGTTGTTTGCCGTTTTTCTCATTCGTTATCGCGAGAAGCCGGAAAATGCCGGCTATGAGCCGCCGGATGAGGAAGGAAACACGTTGCTTGAAGTCGTCTGGACGGCCATTCCGATTTTGATTGTCGCTGCGCTCGCTGTTCCAACAGTGAAGGCGACGTTTGCATTGGAAAAGCCGCCGACCGAGAACGTGAAACCGATCACGATTCATGTGACGGCGGCGAACTGGAAATGGATTTTCAGCTATCCGGAAGAAAACATTGAAACGGTCAACTACGTCCATATTCCGGCCGGTGTGCCGGTCAAATTCAAGCTCACGTCCGTCGGACCGATGAATTCGTTTTGGGTGCCGGAGCTAGGCGGACAAAAATATGCGATGGACGGCATGGAGACAGAGCTGATTTTACAAGCTGATAAACCAGGATCGTATATGGGGCGGAGCGCCAACTTTTCCGGGGAAAAGTTCGCCCATATGGAATTTGAGGTTGTCGCCCAAACGGGAACGGACTTCCGCAAATGGATAAATGAAGTGAAACAAACCGCCCCGAAGCTCGATGAGGAAAAATACACACAAATTTTAAAACCGGGGCTTGTTGGGCGAATGACGTTTTCGAACACCCACTTGCAATGGATTGACCATGCGAAACAGAACAGCCATCATGGAGATGGAAAGCCAATGAAAAATGACGATCAACATGATGAAACGATGACAAACGGTCACCATCATGGGGAGTAGGAAAGGAGGAGCGAAAGATGAAATGGAGCGAGTTTTTCGTAACCGGAGAGCCGCTCATTTACGCGGCTGATGTCGCGATCGTTTTAACGATAATCGGCATTGTGTTCGTCTTGACGTATTTTAAAAAATGGAAATGGCTGTGGAACGAATGGCTCACTACCGTCGACCATAAAAAAATCGGCGTCATGTACATTATTTGCGCAGTTTTGATGCTCTTCCGCGGCGGCGTTGATGCGCTTTTGATGCGGGCGCAGCTGACCGCGCCGAACATGAAGTTTCTTGACGCGCAACATTATAATGAAATATTTACGACGCACGGGACGATTATGATCTTGTTTATGGCGATGCCGTTCATCATCGGTTTGATGAACATTGTCGTTCCGCTGCAAATTGGGGCGCGCGACGTCGCGTTTCCATATTTGAATGCGTTAAGCTTTTGGCTCTTTTTCTTCGGTGCGTTGCTGTTTAACATTTCATTCGTCATCGGCGGATCGCCGGACGCCGGTTGGACGGCGTACTTCCCGCTTGCCGGCAACGAATTCAGCCATGGCGTCGGCAACAACTATTACGCTGTCGCTTTACAAATTTCCGGGATCGGAACATTGATGACCGGGATCAACTTCCTTGTCACGATTTTAAAAATGCGTGCGCCGGGCATGACGTTGATGCGCATGCCGATGTTTACGTGGACGATTCTCATCACATGCGTGCTCATTATTTTCGCCTTCCCGGTGTTGACGGTCGCCTTGGCATTAATGACGTTCGACCGCGTATTTGGCACGCAATTTTTCACGATGGCCAACGGCGGCATGTCGATGCTCTGGGCGAACTTGTTCTGGATTTGGGGCCATCCGGAAGTGTATATCGTCATTTTGCCGTCGTTCGGCATTTTCTCGGAAGTGGTCAGCACGTTTGCGCAGAAACGGCTGTTCGGTTATAAGGCGATGGTCGGTTCGATCGTCGGCATTGCGTTTTTAAGCTTTATCGTTTGGGTGCACCACTTCTTTACGATGGGCGCAGGGCCGGCCGTGAACTCTGCCTTCTCGATCACGACGATGGCGATCGCGATCCCGACCGGGGTGAAAATTTTCAACTGGCTGTTTACGATCCGAAAAGGGAAAATTCGTTTTACAACCGCGATGCTTTGGTCGCTGGCGTTTATTCCGAACTTTGTCATCGGCGGCGTGACAGGCGTGATGCTGGCAATGGCCGCGGCCGATTATCAATACCATAACAGCTATTTTCTGATTGCCCATTTCCATTACGTGTTGATCGCGGGTACGGTGTTCGCCTGCTTTGCCGGTTTGCATTATTGGTATCCGAAAATGTTCGGCCATATCTTGAATGAACGGCTTGGCAAGTGGACGTTTTGGCTGTTTATGATCGGCTTTAACATCTGCTTCTTCCCGATGTATTTCCTAGGATTGATGGGGATGACGCGCCGCATGTACACGTACTCGGCTGGTCTCGGCTGGACGCCGCTCAACGTCGTCGCGACGGTCGGGGCGGTGTTGATGGGCATCGGGTTTATCGTGCTTTGTTACAACATTTATTACAGCGCCCGCTACGGCGAGCGCGACATGACCGGCGACCCGTGGAACGGACGGACGCTTGAGTGGGCGACCGCGTCGCCGCCGGTGCATTACAATTTCCCGGTGACGCCGGTTGTCGAAGATGTGGACGCGTATTGGGTGATGAAGAAAAAGTATGGCGGCTTCCACGTGAAAGAAGAAGACTTGAAGCCGATTCATATGCCAAGCAACTCAGGACGCCCGTTTTGGATGTCGGTGGCGTTTTTCGTCGCCGGGTTCGGCCTTGTGTTCAAGTGGTTTGCGTTGGCTATCGTTGGTGCGTTGTTCATTGTGCTTGGATTGATTCTCCGCTCATTTGAAGACGATGATGGCTACCATATTCCGGTTGACGAAATCAAACGGACGGAACGAGCGGTGCGGAAGGGGGCGTGACGAATGGGAGAAGCTGCACATCGCTATGAGGAAACGGTGCCGCTGGAGTATCGGACGCAAGAAAGTCGGTTGAACATATTGGGTTTCTGGATTTTCCTCGGGGCGGAAGTCGCGCTGTTTGCGACGCTGTTTGCGACATATCTCGTCTTGTTCCAACGGACCGGCTCGGGGCCGACGGCAGCGGAGCTGTTTGAGGTAAAAGACGTTTTGATCGAAACGTTGTTGCTGTTGACGAGCAGTTTCACATGTGGGTTGGCCATTTTTGAAATGCGCCGCGGCCGCATGAGCGGGCTGATCGCTTGGCTGCTCGTGACGCTTCTGCTTGGGTTGGGGTTTATTACGGTTGAAATTCGCGAGTTCATCCATTACGTCCATGAAGGAGCGACGATGCAGACGAGCGCATTTTTATCAAGCTTTTTTGTGCTCGTCGGCACGCACGGCGCCCACGTCAGTGTAGGGATTGGCTGGATGATTTTGATCATCATCCAGCTCCTCCAGCGCGGCTTTACGCCGAAAACAGCGCGGAAAGTGTTTATTGTCAGCTTGTATTGGCACTTTTTGGACGTCGTTTGGATTTTCATCTTCACGCTCGTCTATTTGTTAGGGATGGTGATCTAACATGGGCGCAAACAGCCATCGCGAATCATTTCCGTGGAAACATATTATTGGGTTTTTGTTGTCGCTCGTCTTGACGTTTGCGGCTCTTTGGGTGGCGCTCTCGTCTGGGCTGCCGCTTAAAGCCGTGATCGTCATCATCGTCTTGTTCGCGATCATCCAAGCGAGCTTGCAGCTGTTTCTATTCATGCACGTCAACGAAAGCGACAGCGGCAAAGTGCAAACGTTCAACATGGTATACAGCTTCTTTATTGCTGTTGTCGTTGTCGCCGGTTCGATTTGGGTGATGCAGTTTGTGTTGTAAAGCGAGGCTGGCCGGGGTTCGGCCGGCTTTTTATGTTCAGAAGGGCTTTTGTGGTGTCATAGATGCCTGAAATGGGGGAGCCGTTGACGGAACATTGAAGAGATGGAGAGGTAACGTGGTTGCATTATAGGGGGCATGATATGTGCCTAAAAAAGTCGTCTTGCCTCAAACAGGCAAGACGACGTTTTACAGCACTTTTGATAAAAACGCTTTCGTCCGCTCATGCTGCGGGTGGTCGAACAAGTCTTCCGGCTTCCCTTCCTCGACAATGTAGCCGCCGTCCATAAACAGGACGCGGTCGCCGACTTCACGGGCAAAGCCCATCTCGTGGGTGACGACGACCATCGTCATCCCTTCATTGGCCAGCTGCTTCATGACCGAGAGCACTTCCCCGACCATTTCCGGGTCAAGCGCTGACGTCGGCTCGTCGAACAGCATGATTTTCGGTTCCATGGCCAATGCCCGGGCGATGGCGACGCGCTGCGCCTGCCCACCGGAGAGGGAGTCCGGGTAGACGTGCGCTTTGTCTTGCAGCCCGACTTTGGCGAGCAGCTCCATCGCCTTCGCTTCCGCTTTTTCACGCGGCCATTTCCGCACTTTCATCGGTGCCAGCGTGATATTGTTCAGCACCGTCATATGCGGAAACAAGTTAAAGCGCTGGAACACCATTCCGACTTCTTCCCGCACTTTATTTAAGTTCGTGTCTTTCGCCTTTAAATTAATGCCGTCAATAATAATTTCACCTTCATCGAAATCCTCAAGCAAGTTTAAACAGCGTAAAAACGTCGATTTTCCCGACCCCGATGGGCCGATGACGACCACGACTTCTCCTTCGCGAATATGGACATCGATTCCTTTTAAAACTTGGAGCGAACCGAACGATTTTTTCAGCTGGCGTACGTCAATCATTGGGTCGAATACTTCCTTTCAAGATAGTGTGACAGTTTGCTTAACGAAAGCGTTAAGAGCAAATAGATGAACGCCACTGTTAAATACGGCTCCCAAACGCGGTAATACTCACCCGCGGCCGCTTTCCCCCAATACATGATTTCCGGGGCGGCGATGACCATCCCAAGCGACGAATCTTTAATTAAGACGATAAACTCGTTCGCAAACGGCGGAATCATTCGCTTTAACGCCTGCGGCAAAATAATGTAGCGCATCGCCTGCGCATGCGTCATCCCAAGCGAGCGGGCCGCTTCCATTTGCCCTTTGTCGATCGACTGGATGCCGGCGCGGAAAATCTCGGCCACATACGCGGCCGAGTTGAGCGACAGCGAGACGGCCAGGGAAGCGACGGCATTTGGCTGGGCGAAAAAGAGCGGCATGGCGCCGAAATGGACGAGCAAAATTTGCACGACAAGCGGCGTACCGCGGAAAAAGTGAATGTACCACGAAAACGGCAAACGAATAATCGGGTTGGACGACATTTTGCCAAGGCCGATGAACAGGCCGAGAATGAGGCCGAACACGATGCCGGCTAATGATACGCCGATCGTTACGAGCAGCCCTTGCCAAAAGTAAGGGGCGTATTCAACAATAATATCAAAACGAAAATCCATCGATCTCACCTTTCTCTAAGAAAAATGCGTAACTTGCTAGCAGTTACGCATTTTTCTATGTTCGTGCGCTTATTGTTGTTGTTTTAAGCCTTCCATATTCGGTTCTTTGCCAAACCATTTTTTGTAAATCTCTGCATATTTGCCGCTGTCGATCACTTTTTGCAATGCTTCGTCCACTTTGGCTTTCAATTCGCTGTCTTTCGGGAAGATCATGCCGTAGTATTCCGAAGCGAAGTTTTGTGGATCTTCAATGACTTGCAATTTTTTGTCCGGATTGTTTTTCATGTATTCGTTTGCCACCGCGTTGTCCGTGATGACAGCATCAACACCGCCGTTTAGCAGTTCCATAATGGCAACAACACTCGTTTCGAATTTTTTAATATGATCGCCTTTGCCAAATAGCTTCTCCGCAGCTTCTTGACCGGTTGTCGCGTTTTGAACGCCGATCGTTTTCCCTTTTAAGTCAAGGGCGTTTTTCACCGGGCTGCCTTGTTTGACTAAGATGACTTGTGTTGCTTCAAAGTACGGAGCTGAGAAATCATAAGATTGTTTCCGTTCGTCCGTAATCGTAATGCCGGAAATGCCCATGTCGATTTCTTTGCTTTGCAGCGAAGCGAACAGCGGATCCCAGCCGATGTTTTTTAATTCATAATCCAAGCCGGCTTCTTTCATCACCGCATCCAAAAGGTCGGCGTCAAACCCAACAATTTTTCCTTTTTGCATATATTCAAATGGCGCAAACGCCGCGTCCGTCCCGACGGTGATTTTTTGCTTCCCTTCTTTTTCAGCGCCTGACGGAGAGCTTGTTTCTGTCGACTTGCCACAAGCGGCGAGCGCCATAAACAACGCAGCAACGACCGCTACGATCAAACCTTTCTTCATTTTTAACATCCTATAAAATCCCCCTTTGGAATCATTGTCGATGAACGATTATCATACTATCAATATTTTTGTTATTATGCAATAGGTTTTATAAAAATAATTGTTTGAACATTTTGGCACGCCGTATAAATGGGGAAAAGGCGCATTTTTCAATGTTTTTCGCCACATTAACTGAAGGGCATATGGCTAATATCATTTCGTGTGCATTTTTATAAAATAATTTTTTATGTATAAAAAGACATAAACGATTGATTTTTAATTTACAGAATATTATACCAGAAAGAGGGTAGAGTTGGCAAAGGTTTTGTCAATTTGTTTATTATAGCGGTATGGAAAAATAAATACTATTGTGTAAATACTATCAATTTCGTTATGATGAAAGTGGTGACAAGACAGTAGAGGAAGGAGAGCCCATATGGTTTTATTTTCCGTCATTGTGTATTTAGTCGGCATGCTTTGGATTGGCTATTGGGCGTATAAACGGACGTCCAATTTGTCTGATTATATGCTTGGCGGCCGGACGCTCGGACCGGCGGTGACGGCGCTCAGCGCCGGGGCTTCCGACATGAGCGGCTGGCTGCTCATGGGGCTGCCGGGGGCGATGTATGTCGATGGGGTGAGCGCCGCTTGGATCGTCATCGGCTTGACGCTTGGCGCTTATGCAAACTGGTTGTTTGTCGCGCCGCGCTTGCGCGTCTATACGGAAGTAGCGAACGACTCGATTACGATTCCGGAGTTTTTGGAAAACCGATTCGGGGATGCCACGAAATTGTTGCGAATGGTATCTGGGATTGTCATTATGGTCTTTTTTACGTTTTATGTCTCGTCCGGCCTCGTTTCGGGGGGCGTTCTGTTTGAAAACTCATTTGGTGTTAGCTACCATACGGGATTGTGGATCGTCGGCGGTGTTGTTGTCGCCTACACGCTGTTTGGCGGCTTTTTGGCCGTCAGCTGGACGGACTTTGTCCAAGGGACGATTATGTTCATCGCGTTGATTTTAGTGCCAGTCGTGACGCTGTTCCATACAGGCGGGCCAGTAGATACGATGGAGACGATCCGCGACATCGATCCCAACTTGTTGAACTTATGGAAAGGAACGAGTGTTCTTGGCATCATTTCGTTATTCGCCTGGGGGCTCGGGTATTTCGGCCAGCCGCACATTATCGTCCGCTTTATGGCCATTAAGTCGGTGAAAGAAATGAAAAGCGCCCGGCGCATCGGCATGGGCTGGATGATTTTCTCCGTTGTCGGAGCGATGTTGACGGGTCTTTTTGGAATCGCTTATTTTTCGCAGCGCGGCATGAAGCTTGATGATCCGGAAACGGTGTTTATTCAACTCGGACACATTTTGTTCCATCCGATTATTACTGGGTTTTTGCTGGCGGCGATTTTAGCCGCGATTATGAGCACGATCTCGTCACAGTTGCTCGTCACGTCGAGCTCGCTGACCGAAGACTTGTATAAAGTCGTGTTCCGCCGCGCGGCTTCGGATAAGGAGCTTGTCTTCGTCGGGCGTTTGTCGGTGCTCCTTGTCGCCATTGTCGCAACGGCGCTGGCGTACACGAAAAACGACACCATTTTAAACTTGGTCGGCTATGCGTGGGCTGGATTTGGCGCATCGTTTGGCCCCGTCATTTTGCTTAGCTTATGCTGGCGGCGGATGACGAAATGGGGGGCGCTCGCCGGCATGGTCGCTGGGGCGGCAACGGTCATTTTGTGGACGCAGTCGGAGTATTTGAAAGGGCTGTTGTATGAGATGATTCCGGGCTTCGCCGCGAGCCTCGCCGCTATTGTCGTCGTGAGCCTGTTGACAAAAGCGCCGGAAGGGAAAGTGGCGGAACAGTTTGATCAGTTTAAGAAATCGCTGTCATAAGCGAAATGAACAGGGTGTTCCTCGGTGGGGACACCCTGTTGTCATGATCGGCATTTTGTCCTTCATCATATAGGCGTTGTTGCGGCCTCGCAATTCGCCCGACCGGCTTACCGTGTCGCCGCGTCGCCATGCTGTTTCGGCTGGGCGATGGCAGTGTTGAGGCGGTGTCGCCATGATCAGCTTTAAGACGAGGCAAAGGGGTGCCGCACCCTGCTTTGGTTCGGATGCCAACACATGTCGCGGCGCCGCACCCTTTTAGTCCGGCCGCAGCCCCCCCTTGGCACCTCCGCCCGGAGGCGGGGCGAAGGGCCGCCGCTGTTACGCCATCGTGTTCCAGTTTGGATACAGATCAGTGCGCCGGTCGCGCCATGTCGCGACCGATCCTTTTTCCCGTACTTTGCGAAGGAGCGACAAGTCAAGGTCAGCGGTAATGACCATGTCGCTGTTGATCTCGCCCGCCGCAAGGACGCCGCCTTGCGGGAACGGGATGTCGTTTGGCGTGATGACGGCCGCCTGGCCGAAGTTGGCGCGCATAAAGTCGACCGTTGGAAGCGAGCCGACCGTGCCGGTCGTGACGACATACACTTCGTTTTCGACCGCCCGCGCGTGGCAGCAATACCGTACACGGTAAAACCCGTGCCGATCGTCGGTGCACGACGGACAGAAGATGACGTCCGCCCCTTTCGCGCGCGCCAGGCGAACGATTTCCGGAAACTCGATGTCATAGCACGTCAAAATGGCGATCGTCGCTTTGTCCGTTTCAAAGACGTGCAGTCCGTCACCCGGGGCGATGTTCCATTCGTTGGCCTCGGTCGGGGTGATGTGCAGCTTCGCTTGGCGATGGATCGTTCCGTCCGGCGCAAACAAGTGGGCGACATTGTACAGCTTGCCGTTTTCGCGGATGACATGCGTACCGCCGATCAAATACATGCCCGTGTCTTTGGCGAGCGACGTAAACAGCCCGCAATACGGCTCCGTGTAGTCCGGCAAGTCGTCGATCGCTGCTTGACGTCCGTCATCAAGTGGAATGGAAAGCAATTGGGTCGTGAAAAATTCTGGGAACAAGACAAACTCGGCGTCAAACTCTTGCGCTGTTTTGACGTAATGCGTCACTTGCGCGGCAAATTCGTCAAACGAACGGATCGTATGCAAATGATATTGGACAGCGGATACGCGCAATGGCGGCACTCTCCTTTCTCCATGTTGTCGCGGCGCATAATGCCTATTTGATTATGGCCAAGCCCGTCCTGTGCATCCATTTTTTAGGCATGGGCACGCCGGTTCTCTGTCTTGCAAAAGAAGCTAGCGCTATTGCTCCGGGAGCGGGCTATCTTGTGAAAAAAGACAAGGATCGAAACGTTGCCTACTTTCCTTCATAGCGTCGGTACGCACCGTGATGCGTCGGGCCGACGTATTCGTTGAGCGGGAACGAGTGGCGGATGGCGGCGGTGATGAACGCTTTTGCCGTCGCAATGGCGTCTTTCACCGGCCGGCCTTTTGCCAGTTCGGCAGCGATGGCGGCTGAGAACGTGCAGCCGGCGCCATGCGTATACGTCGTGTCGATCCGCTCCGATTCGAGGAGTTCAAACGTTTTGCCGTCGTAAAGGACGTCAACCGCATAGTCGTGCGGAATTTTCCGTCCGCCTTTGACGATCACATATTGAGCTCCGAGCTCATGAATGCGTCCAGCCGCCTCTTTCATGTCTTCAACCGTTTCAATGCGCGGCAGGCCGGCTAGCTGCGCCGCCTCAAACAAGTTCGGCGTCACGACCGTTGCTTTTGGTACAAGCGTTTCCCGGTAGCACACCGTATTTTCCGGGTGGAGCGGCTCATCCGCCCCTTTGCACACCATAACTGGATCGACGACCGCATTTTTCAAACCATGTTTTTCAATCGTCCGCGCCGCTAATTCAATGATATCAGTTGTCGGAAGCATGCCTGTTTTTAAGGCATCAATCCCGACGCCGACGATGATCGTCTCAAGCTGGGCTTCGATCGTTGCTAGGTCAACGGGGAACACTTGGTGCGCCCACCGGTTGTGCGGGTCCATGGCGACGATTGTCGTGATCGCCGTCATGCCGTAAACGCCAAGCTCTTGGAACGTTTTTAAGTCCGCCTGCAGCCCGGCGCCGCCGCTGCTGTCCGAGCCGGCGATCGTTAACGCTTTTGGCATCGTCATCATCATCACTCCTTTGCTTCATAACATTATATCATGAAGCCGCCCTCAAGGACGAAATAGTTGTTCCACATCAACAAAAAAGCCATCCAGCACACGTGAACAGGCCATGCCGGTTTCTTTCCAGACGCCGGCTTGTTCATATTGTCCATTGTCATTGAGCGAGTAGATTTGCACAACACGATGCATGGGGTTCACGATCCAGTATTCATAGACTCCGTATTGCATATACAAATTCAATTTGAACACGAGATCATACGCCTGGTTGGAAGGGCTTAAAATTTCCATGATCAGCGTTGGGACGCCGACAAATTTTGTATCCGTTAATCCACTTCGATCACAGATCACGGTTAAATCAGGGACGACAATTTTCTTGCCTTCGATTCGTTCGTTCTTTAGTTCGATATCAAACGGGGCATGAAACACTTCACACGGCTTTCCTTCTAAAAAATGGAACAGTTGGACGTGCAGCCGTCCCGATATGCGTTGGTGCTGGGTCGAAGGGGAGGGAGACATCAACACAGCGCCATCAATGTATTCTAAAACGCGGTCGGTTGTTTCCCGCATGCGATAAAATTCTTCAAGCGATACCGCCTGTTTTCCCGGAACGTTCACGAAATCACCTTCTTTCCCGCTTTCTATTTTCATTATACACTGGCCGCTTTGTCGAACGAAAATGATTTGGCATAACGCAACGGGTGACATACTCCATACCCGTCAAGTTTAGCGGTATAAAATTTTTAAGACGATACTCGTGTTCATCCCCGCAGTGAATGATGGGGATCACATCCATTATTGGGCATACCAAATACCCCTCCAGAAGAGGGGTATTTGGTATTTATATCCATATCTAATTCTACCATATCTCTAATTTCGTTAAGATATCTGATGCCGTTTCTTCCCCTTTCCTTCGACCTTTCTTGGCATGTTTTCGTAACAGGGAAAGGAGAGAGAAAAGGTTGATTTCCGCCATATGCGAACGCAAAAGCAACTGGTGCCAATACGATTGGAGAAGATCGAGCGCTTTCCGTTCACTGATTTCAATGTCTTCCTTTTGATGCCAATACATCCGAGCTTGAAACATCCCCATGCACAGAGAGTCAGAAAGGCTTCCGCCGTTAACGAACGCTGCCGCCGGATAAAGCCTGTTTTCCGTGCGAGACGGGTTCATTCTTCGGGAGAAAAGAGTTGACGAATGGTTTGAATCCATGCTTTCATTTGTTTTTCCATGAAAAAAATCCTTTCTAACGTGGAGTGTTCGTTAGAAAGGATACCGTGTTTTTGACGATGCACAAAGACCAAAATTCTTAACTTGATGGGTATGGACA
>NZ_LLKS01000068.1:0-10113 GCF_001414205.1 Geobacillus sp. Sah69
GTTCCTGTACTAATCGAGTGTTGATATAACGCTTCGATTGTATCACTTAAACGCTTGTACGGGATCAATTGGATATGATGTAAATAAACAACGAGCGCCGTGAGCCGTGGACCGTATTGCACATGATTCGTGACATGGGATGGGAATTCGGCTTGTTGCACGCATCGACAATGTGGACACGATTTCACTTCACGTTCATGTTGTGTCACCTCGATCGCCACAGGAGGGACATCAAACACTTGACGGATATCGACTTTGAACGGTTTGACGTCACGCAAAGAAGCCCCACATCCTTGACACGTATGCACACGGTGGACGACACGATGATGTGGATGTTCCACTTGACGGAGCGTCGTTCCTTGATGTCCTTCTTGTCCGCCTGGCTTGTTGCCAGATGGTTGACGAGAAGAACGTGTGTTGGCAAAACGGTCAGAAGATGGGGGCAAATGGCTATTGGAGCTGTTTTTTTTCGTGCGTGCTTCCAGCTCTTGAACACGGTACTTCAGTTGTTCATTTTCTTTGCGTAGTTGTTTGTTTTCGTGACGCAAATGTTCATTTTCTTGAACGAGTTGATGAATGAGCTGTTTTTGTTGTTGGACTTTGCCGATTAAGCCCTCAACTGTAAATACAGCTTGTTGTACCGTCAACATGTGATTCACCTCCTTGTCTATCAATATTCACATCATAGACAGGAAAAGCAAAAAATATTCAGCTCACTTTATGATGTGGCTGAATAGTTACAAATGATGAAGGCATGCGGAGAATTCATGGAATCTTATAATAAAGCTGAATAAAACCGTCGTGTAAAAATCGATAAAAGCCCTTCTTTTTTGAAGGGCTTTCAGACTGTTGAAAAACGATTTTGTCAAGGGACAAAATCGTTTTTTTTATGATATATGTTGAGAAAACAACTGATTAGGAGAAACCACTTATGTACTACTACCAATCGAACTTAGAGATTCAACAAAATCGTCAAGCTTATGAATCCATGTATGATCCTAACCATATCTTGGTTCAAATCGACAAATTGATGGATTGGAATCATGTATATCAGTTACTTGAACCGTTTTATCCAAGTACCATTGGTCGCCCCACGATTGATCCGTTGATTTTTGTAAAAATCCTCATGATTCAATATCTGGAAGGGTTTCGATCCGTTCGGTTTACCTGTAAACAAATCCAGCAACACGCCACGTATCGCTGGTTTTTAGGCATTTCCCCCACCGATAAAGTCCCTTGCCACTCCAGCGTTTCCAAGTTTCTTCGCCATCGGGTCGATCCCGGTGTATGGGAAGCGTTATTTGATCATGTCCTTCAATGGATTCAAGAAGATGGGTTCTTGTCTCCGGACACGTGGGCAGCGGATGAAACAGAGTTAAAAGCGAATGCCAATAAACGAAAACGCATCCAAGTGATTCAGACGATGGTGGTGAAAGAAGACGAGGACGTGTTACAACTGGTCAATGAAAAACGACAACAACATGGAAAAAAACCGTTAGCTCCCAAAGCAGAGAAGCTGGCAACCAAAAAGATGATATGTAGCACCACAGATCCAGATGCTGGGCTATCGGTCAAACATGATCCGCGTGGTCTCTTTGCGTTCCACGATCATCGAATCGTTGACACCTTGCATAATTTTATTTTGGATGCTTACGTGACTGCCGCCACCGTGCCTGGTCATCGTATTTTGATGGGGCGAATCGAGCGTGTTGAACATCGAGTAGGATATTCTCCTAAAGGAAATAGTGTTAGACGCTGGCTATTATAACGCCCGACTAGCAAGAGAATTAGAGAAAAAGGGATTTTGGCGTATATGTCGTATCGACGTTTTCATCGAAAGGAACATCCCGATTGTCGTTCCGTAAAGTTCCAGCAAGTCACAGACGATGTGTATGCGTGTCCCTGTGGCGTAAAGTTCATGTATTCGACGTCCACCCGTTCTGGATATCATGAGTATAAACTAGCAGTGAAAGGAAGTTGTGTGGGATGTCCTGCCGCACAAGGCGCAAAGGATCGTGTATTTCGAGTTTCCGTTCATCAAGATATCTACGAACGAATGCGGAAACAACGGTTATCGATGAGAGGAAGAGTGTTGCGATCGGTACGTCCATCGACGATGGAGCGAAGTTTCGCCGAAAGCAAAGAACTCCACGGTCTTCGTTTCACACGATACCGTGGAGTCCAGCAAGTACAAATTCAGGTTTGGATCACCGCCATGATCCAAAACCTCAAAAAGTGGACCAAATTGCGATCACTCCAACAATATGGTCTATATCTAACCTACCAAATGGAAGAGAAAAAGAAAAGAAAAAGTTCACACTCCTCGTGAACTTTTTCTTGACGTCCGACTTTTTCAACAGTCTGCAAAAAATCCTCCCACGGTGGAGGATTTTTTGTTTTCTTAAGGCATATTTTATAAGTTTGGCAGATATAAAAGTAAAGACAACTTAGTACAAGGGGGATGATGGATGAACTCACTTTGGCTTTTAGGGTTTTCTGCTTCTGCTATTGGAATGTTATCTGGCGGAGTGATTGCTTGGTTGTTTAAAGGCTGGCAAAAAGGAACGCCAACCATTTTTTCAGTATGTAGTGGTATGATATTTGGACTGGTCACGATGGAAATTTTGCCTGAAAGCATAGAAATTGGAGGTTGGTTTATTGCTATTGTCGGATTGATTTTTGGTTATTTTATTTATAAGCATCTAGAAAAGGTTTCCCATCATGTGATCATTATTACCAATGACGCTAAAAAAGACTTATTTGTACATTCTGGTCTATTTTTAACATTCAGTATTGCCCTGCACAATTTTCCAACAGGTATCGCACTTGGAGCCAATACTCACGATTCATTGACTAAACCAATGATGACGACGATCATGCTTCACAATATTCCAGAAGGGATTGCTGTTTTTACTCCCTTGCTGATGGCTGGGTTTGGAATTCTCAGCATCATACTTGGGGCAACCATAGCCTCCGCCCCCGTAGGAGTTGGAGCCTTCATTGGAAGCAATTATGGAATGGGGGTCCCTTGGCTAGTAGCAATGATTATCGCATTGGCGATGGGGGTCATGCTTTCCGTGACGGGAAAAGAAATTTTTGGAACAGCTTTACGCACATCTACAAAACTATACTGCGTTATCATGGCTGTAATCGGTTTTGTATTGGTTTCATTTTACTTATTTTTTCTGTAGAAGACTTTACTAAAAAGGTGCACGTTAAGTTGTGCCTTTTTTGTATGTTCTCCCAAAGAATAATTTAGCGGATGTTTAAAGAAAATAATCCAAAAATGGTTCTCTTGGGAGGTTTTATGAAAAACGATGTTATTGCATCGGAGCATTTGGTTCTTATGATAACAGCGTTGGTTGTAGGTTTTTTTGCTCGTCTTATAACCATTAAAGAAGATTATCGACAGTATCCAAGCTACCCCAACGGATATTTAATCCATTTGGTGACTGGATTTGTAGCCGCAGCTCTAGGTGCAGTGACTATTCCGGCGATTATGACCAAAAATTTTGTTGCAGTAACCTTTCTAGCATTAGCCATACAGCAATTTAGGGATGTTCGGAGGACAGAACGGGACAGTTTAAAGGACTTGGAGAATACCGAATTTACTCCAAGAGGAGATGCTTACATAGACGGGATTGCGAAGACCTTTGAAGCAAGAAATTATTTTGCGTTGGTTGTCGCCTTAGTTACGGGCATAACAATGCAGCTTGTATCCCATAAGATACAATGGGTGAATATTTTAATCGGGTCATTAGCTGGGTTAGTCGTCTTGTTTATATTGAAACGTTTTTCCAAAGGGAAAACAGTTGGGGATATTGCGGATGTTCAATTAGGGAAAGTGGAAGTCAGAGATTCGGAATTGTTTGTTGATGGTATTTATGTTACGAACCAGTTAGGAACGGATAATGCAAGAGAACTTTACCGGAAAGAGGGGATCGCAGCGGTTATTTATCCCCGTGAAGAACATTTTCGTATTACATTAGATCACTTTGGTCAAAGACAAGCCATCCTTTTTGAAGCAACAAGAGCTGTTGGGGTGAAACGGTATAACTTTACACGCAAGGATTATGAACAAGGGCGTGTGGTTGTTACATTAGTTCCGCTTGTTCGAAGAGAAGATGCGTTTATTGAAGCAATAAAGAAAACGCCTTTACTTGAAAGTGTAAAAAAGAGCCATTCTGTGATGAAAACCAATTGGTTAGGAGGAAAATAAATGGGCAAAGAAACAAATCCAAAACCAAATTATGAAATACTGGCTTATATTACGTTAAATCAAAATCGTGTTATAAGCGGAAATGTTTTGGCTTTACTCGCAACCGATGAAGAAGAACAAAAGCAAATGACTCAAGACATCGCTAAAAGTATGAAAGCGGATGTGACACAACTAAAATGCGGGGATTATATGGTATACAGAACTTAACAAGGTCATACGGGAATTTGAAGAAGAATTTACAAAAGATGTGCTGATATTTTAAAGGACAGCTTACTGCTGTCCTTTTTATATCCTTAAATCGGCATGTTGCAAGTCCGATTTTTCCACTTGAATGGTCGTATGCAAGATGTGAAATTCTTCCTCAATCCGTTGGATGGACTGTTTCAAAATGTCCTGACTATCCTTGGTATCATCGATGAGCAAATGGCAACTGAGCGAATCCAACCCAGAGGTGATTGTCCAGACGTGTAAATCGTGAACATCTTTTACCCCCTCAATGGATTGAAGCGTTTGCTTTACTTTCTCCATATCAATGGTAATCGGCGTTCCTTCCATCAGAATGTGGAAGGAGTTGCTTACCACACCCCAAGCGCTTTTTAGGATTAATAGCGACACGACAACACTGATGATGGGGTCAGCCACATACCAGCCGAAGAAGTACATTACAATCCCTGCCACGATTGCCCCAACCGCACCTAATGCATCAGAAATAATATGCAAATAGGCACTTCGCACATTTACATTTTCTTTGGTATCACTCTTTTTTGTTAAAATAAATGCGCTGGTGATATTTGCCAACAATCCAATAGTAGCAATGAGCATCATTGTACCACTTGCGACCGTTGGAGGTTCAAAAAAACGTTTATAAGCTTCGTAAGAAATAAATCCCGCAATGACGAATAAGAGAAGTCCATTCAACAGAGCTGCCAGTATTTCAAATCGGTAAAAACCGTATGTTTTTCGTGGAGAAGGCGGTCTTGCGGCGAACCACATAGCGACCAAGCTCAAAGCTAGAGAGCCAATATCGCTTAACATATGCCCTGCGTCTGATAGTAATGCTAGGCTATTCGTCAATAGTCCACCAAAGAACTCCAAAACCGTTATCCCCGAAGTAATAAGAAGAGCGATCGTTAATCCCTTTTTGTTATCCGGTACGTGGGAATGATTATGATTGTGTCCCATATCATCAGCCTCCTTCCATTCATTATGAGCTAAATCATCCATTTTCATTAAAAAACATTTCCTAAACTTGACAAAAAAAATGAATGTAAAATATGATACATACGTATGAACATATGCTCATATATAATAAATAAAGTGAGGGAAATCATCATGAAGACTGAAGACCATTCGTTCTTAAAATCTGAAACCATCGAAAATGTATCGCAAATATTTAAGGTATTATCCGATCCAACAAGAATCAAAATTCTTTATTTGTTATCGCAAGAAGAGTGCAATGTCAATCACATTGCAGAAGTGTTGGAAATGTCTCAATCAGCCATTTCCCATCAGCTTAGTCTGTTACGAAATCTGAGACTGGTTAAGTATCGCCGTGAAGGAAAAACACTGTTTTACTCCTGCGATGACGAACATGTTATTTCACTATTAAAACAAGCCATTGACCATGCTGAACATCATTAAGGAGCATTCCCGTTAGGAGCTTTTCCGGGGACTTGATCAAAAAAAGCCCTCTTGGTATGATACAGGGGTGTCAACCACATCACTCACCATACCAAGGAGGACTTCAGATGAATTGTACACAAAACTATAAAATTGATCAAGTAACCGAACAAACGCTTGTCGTGGGTATTGATATCGCGAAACGAACCCACTACGCCTGCTTCGTGGATGACCGGGGGCGCGTGCTTCGCAAATCGTTCCCGATCTTCCAGTCGAAAGAGGGGTTTCAACAGCTGTATAAAGCGATTCAGGGGGCGATGCAAGCGTTYGGGAAGTCAGAGGTGATCGTCGCCGTGGAGCCGACCGGGCACTACTGGTTGAACCTGGCCTACTTCCTCGAGGAGCACGGGATCCCGTTGGTCATGGTCAACCCGGCGCATGTGTGCCGGTCGAAAGAACTTGATGACAACCTGCCGACGAAACACGACGCCAAAGACGCCCTGGTCATTGCCAGACTGGCAAAAGACGGACGATTCCTCGTTCCCCGGCTGCTGCACGAGATYGAAGCCGATTTGCGCGTGGGRAGCACGCTCAAAGAGAAGCTCCGCAAGGAACAGACGGCGGTGAAAAACGCGATCGTCCGCTGGACGGATCGGTATTTTCCAGAGTTTTGGACCGTGTTTCGTGACTTGGGGAAAACGGCGCTTTCGGTGTTGGAGTGGACGCCGCTTCCGGCYGATATGGCS
Organism: Geobacillus sp. Sah69; assembly: GCF_001414205.1. Taxonomy (NCBI): domain Bacteria; kingdom Bacillati; phylum Bacillota; class Bacilli; order Caryophanales; family Anoxybacillaceae; genus Geobacillus; species Geobacillus sp. Sah69. The sequence goes on from NZ_LLKS01000068.1 coordinate 6,586, forward strand.
GGTCGGACCGCCGAGGAGCTCATCGAGGTGTACCGGCAAAGCGAAGGGATGAAATGCCCGCAGAAGGCCAAAATTYAGGCGTTGATCAACACCGCGAAGGACTCGATTGGGGTGACGGAAGGGACAGCGATGGCCCGGTTTGAGATCGCCGCGCTCGTCCGCCGATACCGCCAATTGGAGGCGGAGATCGCTGCACTGGACGCCGAGTTGAAGGCATTGGTTCAAACGACGATGGAGTAYCAATGGTTGAAAACGGTCGACGGGTTGGGAGACGCCACGATCATCGATCTGCTGGCGGAGATCGGCAGCTTCGCCCATTATCGGGACCCGCGCCAATTGGTGAAGTTGGCGGGCCTGACGCTCAAGGAGAACTCCTCCGGCCAGCGCAAAGGGCAAAAGCACATCTCCAAACGGGGACGGAAACGGTTGCGCTCGGTGCTGTTTCGGGCGGTGATTCCGCTGATCCGGCACAACGAGGCGTTTCGCGAGCTGCATGAATATTACACGACCCGCCCCGTCAACCCGCTGACCGGAAAGCAATCCATCGTCGCCTTGTGTCGGAAGCTGTTGAATGTGTTGTTTGCGATTTGTACGAAGAAACAAGCGTTTGACGCGGAGCGAATGAAACAGGACGTCTTGTCCCAGGTGCACCGGGCGTCCTAAGGCCTCCCCCTGCGAACGGAAGAATCATTGGACAACGAGATGACACCGGAGAAGCTAGCGTGATTTCATCCATTCGACCTTGAGTCCCTAAAGGAGCTTGGCCGGCCTCCGCCTGATGACGAGACCGAACGAGGGAATGTTGGCGCGAAGACGCCCGGAGACATGGGAGGGTTCGTCCTCATCAGCGACGCGGAGATCCAAAGGGTGCATCGAATATGCTTCCCCCCACGGCAGGAAAATATAACCAGMCGTGGCCGCGAAGCGCACCCTAGGTCTGTAAGATATCCACAAAACTGAAAAAGGATGTAAGAGATTTTGTCGAAAAATATTTTTTGGACACCCCTGAGGGGCCGAAAAGCCTTGATAAATCAACATTTCTAGAGGGAGGTTATGCCGCTTGTCTGGCCGACGTCCTATTCGAGTAAAATGTCTTTCCCCTTTATGCGGAACATGGCCGCCGATTGTAAAAATCTATACCGGACCAACAGGACCCACGGGACCTACAGGGCCCACGGGCCCCATTGGACCCCAAGGACCGACCGAACCCACGGAACCCATCGGACCCCAAGGACCGACCGGACCTACGGGACCCGCTGGAGCAGGAGCCATCATTCCATTCGCTTCAGGAACAACGGTTGTCTTGACCGCCACTATAGCTGGGTTGGCCAACACCGCAAGTTTGATCGGATTTGGAAACGCTGCTTCAAGCATCAGTTTAGTGGGAGGAACCATAAACCTTGGGGGCACATCGAATTTTTCCCTTACCATTCCGCGTTCAGGAATCATTACTGCTGTCGCAGCCAATTTTTCCGCCACAACGGGCACAGCGCTTTTAGGAACGGCTACGATCCGCGCTCAATTGTATATCGCCACTTCTCCATCCAGCAACGTATTTTCGCCTATTCCCGGCACGCTCATTACATTAACGCCATCAATCACCTTTCCCATCTCCCTAGCCCAAAACGCCAGCGGCATTGTCACAGGATAAACGTGCCTGTCAATACTGGCGACCGGCTGCTCATGGCGTTTTTCATCACCACTTCCGGCCTTTCAATCGCCGCTTCCGTCATGGGGTATGCGAGTGCAGGAGTGGCGATTAGTTAGCGCCTCACTGTGATACCAAGGATGCGCTCATTGGAGCGCTCAACTAAGGCCGCTGCAAACAAGCGGCCTTATAATCCCTCTCCGTTCAGTTGAACGCTCTCCCGCCCGCATTTCGAGGTGGGAGATTCTTGGGAACACCCGCCCCGCGGCAGGATGTCCGCCAAGCCATCCCCGTGCGTCCCACGATTCAGCCGCCCTACAACGACAGCAGTCGAAGCCCTTCATTTAGAATATTCCGGGCAGCGTTATGGTCCCGGTCATGTTCGGCTCCGCAGGCGGGGCACACCCACTCGCGAATGCCAAGCGATTTCACCTCGACGTGCCGATGCCCGCAGCACGAGCACAATTGACTCGAGGGAAACGTGCTCGCAACACGAACCACCGTCCGCCCGTACCATATCGCTTTATACTCGAGCATGCGAAGAAAACTCCCCCACGCGGAATCGGAAATGGATTTAGCCAGCTTGCGATTCTTTTGCATGTTCCTAACACGCAAGTCCTCCACGCACACCACTTGGTTTTCGCGGATGAGGCGGGTGGACAGTTTGTGCAGGAAATCGTTCCGGCAGTTGGCGATTTTTTCATGAAGCTTGGCCACTTTCAAACGGGCTTTCTCCCAGTTCGAACCGCCTGGCTTTCGACGAGCCATCACCCGCTGCCAGTAGGCGAGCTTTTCTTCATACCGGCGCCAATACCGGGGGTGTTCGATCGTTTCGCCTGTGGAAAGCACTACGATCTGTTTCAACCCCAAATCGACGCCCACTTTCTTGTCGGTTTGGGGCAATGGGGGAATATCCGTTTCCACGAGAATGGAGACGAAATACTTCCCCGCTCGATTTCGACGAATCGTGGCGGAGAGAATGCGGCCTTCCACCTCGCGGCTTTTGGCGAACTTCACCCATCCGAGCTTGGGAAGTTTCAACCGATGGCCGTCCACTTCGATCGTAGGGCGTCCGTTCTTTGGGTAGTTGCACTGGGCGGTGTACGATTGGTTCGGGTGTTTTTTGCTTTTGAAGCGGGGAGCGTTCGCCGTTCCCTCGAAGAACCGGTCAAACGCCTCGGCCAACTGCTGCAGTGCGTTTTGCAAGGCGGTTGAATCAGGGGTTTTCAGCCATGGAAGGGTTTTCTTCAAAGCTGTCAATCGTTTGGAACACTCGTTGTAGCCGAGTCCTTTTCCCGTGGTTTCATACGTCTCCTTCCACTCGGCCAAAAGGTATTGTCAAAAGTGTATCCTCCACACTCACGGTTTTCCCTTGAGTTTCAACGGTTGAACGAAAAAAAGCTTGCCACCCCCGTTGTTTTCGGCCATCATTGAGGTAACGACACCCAACAGCCAAAACAAAGGAGTGACAAGCTTTGTTACCTCAATTATTAGCCTATTTGCTCGAAATAATCAAGACCCAATATCAAATCATTGTGTATTTGATGGGTGTGATCGTGGGAAAATCCTTGAATCTCGAGGACTTGGACGAACCCATCCAAAAGCCGTACCGGAAACTTCAGGTCGATGACCTTCCGATCATCGATGTGCCGGAAACCCTTGATTACCGGAAGCTGTTGGCAGACTATGAAGCCCAGCACGGACGTCCTTTACGGCCCATCCAGCGCCGCGCGAATGCGAAACACCGTGTTCCGGATTCGTTGACCTGCCCTCGCTGCCAGGCTCCCTCTTCTTACCTGTACGCCAATAACGGCGGAAACGGGCAATACCMATGCAAAGTGTGCCAGTGCCGGTTCAACCACCGAAATCGGTTCACCTAG
>NZ_LLKS01000069.1:0-120734 GCF_001414205.1 Geobacillus sp. Sah69
AAGAAGCCCCACATCCTTGACACGTATGCACACGGTGGACGACACGATGATGTGGATGTTCCACTTGACGGAGCGTCGTTCCTTGATGTCCTTCTTGTCCGCCTGGCTTGTTGCCAGATGGTTGACGAGAAGAACGTGTGTTGGCAAAACGGTCAGAAGATGGGGGCAAATGGCTATTGGAGCTGTTTTTTTTCGTGCGTGCTTCCAGCTCTTGAACACGGTACTTCAGTTGTTCATTTTCTTTGCGTAGTTGTTTGTTTTCGTGACGCAAATGTTCATTTTCTTGAACGAGTTGATGAATGAGCTGTTTTTGTTGTTGGACTTTGCCGATTAAGCCCTCAACTGTAAATACAGCTTGTTGTACCGTCAACATGTGATTCACCTCCTTGTCTATCAATATTCACATCATAGACAGGAAAAGCAAAAAATATTCAGCTCACTTTATGATGTGGCTGAATAGTTACCTTATCGGTTGGCTCGAACCATTGGGCAAAATAATGATTGGCCCACTCGCTTAATTCATCATTTTTATGAAAGCTATTAATTTCCTGTTTAACACGGTCAATGCTTATGATATTGCCGTTTTCGGCATGTTGAAGCAGGGCATCCCAAAAGGAAGGAGCGATATCAAAAGAATAATACCTTTTATAGGCTTCAATAAAAATGTTCGTATCAATCACAAATTTATGGCTAGAACTCATACATATATCTCCCCGTATCGACATATTCGGCAAACTTAGCAAAAGTGTCACCAGAAAGCCCCGTCAATTGATAGGCTTCACGATAAAGGATCGTTCCTTCCTTTGCCGCGCTTATGACTGCTTCCGCAAAATGACGGCCGATACGCATCGTTTGAGTTGCGTAAAAATTGCCTCCGCTTGTTTTCATTTGTTCCGTTTGTTGTCGAAGCCGCTTCATATAATCTTCATAAAATAAAAAAAACTCCTCTTTTGTCACAAGGTTTAAGTCTAGAGCTCTACGTGCCGCCACAATTTCACTAACCTTAAAATAGCGAGCCGCCTGTTCAAAACGATCTTCCGATTGACCAACCCGTTTCCATATAATAATTAACTCATCTTCAGGAACAAGAAACTCAGCAGCTGCTTTGTTGCATGCGTTTTCAATTTCAGCATCAGCAGGCTGAAGATTTTTTAAATCGAATGCGGCACTCTCCCCGTACCAAATATGAGCAAGTTCGTGGGCCAATGTAAACATTTGCGCAGCTTTTCCGTCTCTTCCATTTATGAATATTAAAGGGGCATAGTCATCAATAAGGACAAAACCACGAAATTCCGCAACATCCAGTTTTCGATGTGTATTATTGCCAACTACTCCATTAATGACGACAATAATGCCGATATCTTCAGTTTTTCTAATAAGATTGCGTAAAGCTTCCTGCCAAGTTGATTGTTTTGATGCCCATCCATCTTCCAAATTTAACGTCCTTCGCATATCTTGTGCAACGAGTTTTGGATCCATTGACAAGTTCGCACGCCCCACATAATTTAAAGGCGGATTGCCTAGCTGAATTAAATAATCGCGCATCCACTGTTGCCGTCTTTCCATCGTTTGAACCGTTTCCAAAAGATTGGGACTCGGACGGACAGCCCCTTCATCTCTCACCGTGCGATAATGAGGAATTCTCAACTTCTCCTCTGGTGGATTAGGGAGAAAAAAATAACCAAGAGGTACAGCTGTCATTTTTGCAAGCTTTTCTAACTGCTTAAGCGTCGGCTGGCTCTCTTGATTGATCCATTTATCAATATTAGGAAACTGATCCTTCAGCCGATCAAAATTATCCATGCGTTTGATCACCCATTGTAGAACATTGGGTTTAACCTCAACCTTAACCATTGTATTGCCCCTCCTCTTTGACTATAGTATGCCACAAATGCTGGAAAGAAAAAAGAGAGGAGAGAGCATTCAATAAAAAAAGCTGGCCTCAAAAGGTCATTGTACCACCTTTTGGGACAGCCTCCTGTAAATGCATCACTAACGGCTAACCACCCGCAGCATAAACGCCTCCACATCATTCTCCGGACCGACAAATTCAATATCCGTGCCAATTGCTTCAAAGTGCTTGCGGGCAAAGGCGATTTTTGCCGATTCGCCCGGGCGCAATTCTCCTTCCCATTCCTGTCCTTTCGTCTCTAAGACGAAGTATAGCTTTTCTTCCCCGTCTTTCTCAATGACAAGCGCCCAGTCGGGATTGTAGGAACCGATCGGGGTGTCTATTTTAAACCAGCTTGGCAGTTTGACGTACACTTTTACGTTCTCATCGTGTTCAAAACGTTTGGCGAACCGCTCTTCCACATCGGAATCGTAAAGGATATGGTCAAACGGCGATTTTTCGCTCGGGATGGCGTTGTCGTTCAAATAGGCGAGCAGCTCTTCGTTTTGGAACAGCTCAACCGCGTAATACGCATCATCACCAATTTTGTAATATTTCACGCCATCTTTCAGCAACAGCCTCATTTGGCGCTGGATGATGTTTGCCACTTCTTCGATGAACTTCTGCGGATTGTTTTTGAAATCATCGAGCCGTTTGCAGCCGGTTAAGATGCGGACAATCGTCTTGCGTGTTAAATTCGTGCGGTTTTGCAGCTCGGTGATGACATCCGGAAGCGTATGGTGCAAGCTCACGTAATCCTCCACTTTTTCGCTGACCACCTGAGCCTGTACGCCTGTCACATGATCAATTTCCACCCGTCCTTTCCGGCTGACAATGCGGATTTTTTCAATGGGCTTCATTTCCTGAATGGCGGCGATGCACAAGTCAATGAGCTGTTCGCTGTCAAAATCGACCGAATAGACGGTTTTGTATTTGATTTTGTCCCACAATTGCCGAAACTCTTCTTGATTGAGAACCGCCATATTGACATGGACTTTTTTCTTTTTCGTCCCATCTTTGATCGGCAATGCTTGCAAGTGGCGTTTTATTTCTTTTACGATCGCTGGAAGCCATGGCTGAAACTCCGAACTTAAGCGCAAGTCATAGTTTTCTATTGCTTTCTTTAATTCAGAGGTGACCATGCTATGCTTGTCAATATAACCGTTTTGTTTTAATTCTTCATATAATTTTACCGATAAGTCATAGCCCATTTGCACCGGCTCTTCCGTCTTCTCATCGACATAGACGAGTTTAGCAAATATATGTTTTTCAATTTTGCCGAATTTGACTCCTGTTTCTTCTTCGATTTCTTTTTGCAGCGTCGCAACAAACTCTTCGTACGATTCGTTCGCCATGACCGTTAGCGTGTTAATATTATAGTCCTGCACACGCTCCCCGTTTTGGTTGACAGCCAGACGCAATCCGCGTCCGATTTCTTGGCGCCTCGATACGTACGTGCCGGAGGAGTCTTTCAACGTGCAAATTTGGAAGACATTCGGATTGTCCCATCCTTCACGGAGCGCGGAATGGGAGAAAATGAAGCGGAGCGGCTCATCGAGGCTGAGCAGCCGTTCTTTGTCCCTCATAATGAGATTGTATACATCCGTATCCGCCTCTGTATTCCCTTTCGTATCTTTCAACCGTCCTTTTTTATCTTGAGCAAAATAGCCATTATGCACCTTCTCGATATCTTGGTCAATGCCCGGATCTTCCCAGAGGGGACGGTATTTCGGCTTTTGCATTAAGTTCCGATACTCTTCCTCAAACATGATCGCATATTTTCCTTTTATCGGCTGGCCTTCTTGATCATAGTCGCGGTAATGGGCAACTTTGTCGATAAAGAACAAGCTGAGCACTTTAATCCCGCGCGGGCGAAGCCACAATTCTTTATTTAAATGCTCTTCAATCGTTTTGCGGATTTGATACCGCTTGATGGCATCGTCATCGACATCCCCAATCGCCTCGCCCACCCTGAGTCGATCGCCGTTGATTTCAACCGCTTCATTTCCTTCCGTCCAATCGATTTGCTCGACGATATAGCCGCGGTACAGTTCGCGCTCCCCCGAAACGTCATACAAGTCATCGCCGTATTTGACCGTTTTCGTCGTTCGCTTCACCTTTCCGCGCGATTCGACATCGAGCTCAAGTTTCGCTTTTCGCTCTTTCACCTCGACAAGTTTGATGTACGGCACATTGAACGAAGGCTCAGAGCGGACAGACATGACCTCAATTTTTTTCACAAGCTTTTGATTGTACGCATCGACCGCATCGAGGCGATATATCATATTGTATTTATCCACATGCGTCGCCGAGTAGCGCAGCGTACAAAGCGGGTTCAGCGACGCAATCGCTTCCCTCGACTTCGGCGTCGTATCGACGCTTTGCGGCTCGTCAATAATAACAATCGGGTTCGTCTGTTGAATAAATTCGATCGGGCGATAGCCATTCAAACGGTCGTTCGGACGGTGGATAACGTTCGCTTTATCTTCTTTATCAGGGTCTTCAAAGCTTTTTCGGAACGCGTCGATATTAATGATCATGATTTGGATTGTTGTCGCTGTCGCAAAGTTACGGACTTGATCGAGTTTTTGCGAATCGTAAATAAAGTATTCTACTGGCGTATGGTCATACAGTTCATTGAAATGGTCTCTCGTAATTTGCAGCGACTTGTACACCCCTTCGCGAATCGCCACGGACGGAACGACAATGACAAATTTCGTAAATCCGTAATGTTTATGCAATTCGTAAATCGTTCGTAAATAGACATATGTCTTCCCCGTACCTGTCTCCATTTCGACGGTAAAATGCATGCCATCGAGCCGCTCGCTGCGCGGCAGGCCGTTTTTCATTTGAATGTCCTGCACGTTTTTTAAAATTTCTTCCGGCGTAAGGTCGAGCCGATTCCCTACGCCTAAATCCGTTTGAATCATTCCCGCGTTTGGTCCATACGAAACGGTGAAGTTGGACTGGCTCATTTCTTGCCCTTTAAAAATTTGCACAACGGAATCAATCGCCTGCTTTTGATAATCCAAGTCCGCGATAAACTTCAGCTTCATCGGTTACACACTCCTAACATCCGTGATTCCGTGCTTCTTCAACGTTTGAATCGCGTTCGTTTTCACGGCGTCGCTAATAAAGCCAGACTCTTTGAAAATGACTTTCGGCGGCATATGCTCGGATCGATGGTTTAACATCTCGCGAACGAGATCAAGGTCAATCTCGTCTTCTAGGCAGACCAGCACAGAACCATAGGCGACGTTGTAAATCGTTTTGCCCCGGCAGTCGATTTCGTCAATCGGCACCGTCAACGGCAACCCGATTTTCAACAAAATCTCATACAATAAATCTTCTTTCGTCCGATCTTCCTTAATATTGTTTTGCAAATCGAAAAGCGTTTGTTCGAGGTTGTCAAAGTCCGGATCCCATTCTTTGATATTGGAGGAATCGAGCTTAAACACTTTAAAGCCGATATCCAAATCCGTCTTCCCGGTTTCTCGAATAATCTTCTCCCCCGCCCGACGGATGCGTTCCTTGCCGATTTCGCAAATGTTTTTATATCCCGCTTTATACGCATCGGACGTTTCATCCGTTTTTTCCGGCAGCTGAACCATAATAAACTTCCGATTGCCGCCATCCTCCGCATTTAACTGCATGACTGCATGGGCAGTTGTAGCGGAGCCGGAGAAGAAGTCTAATATTATATCATTCTCCCTTGTTGATAACTCTAAAATTCTCTTCATCAACTTTACTGGTTTAGGATAATCCATCACTGACTGGTCTTCAAATAATTCTTTTAATTCTTTTTTTGCATCTTGTGAGTGCGATACCTCTTGATGCGTCCATACAGTCAATGGAGTAATAGTAGATTTTACTTCACTTAAAAAACGCTTTAAACGTGGAACGCTATCACCATCCTTACCAAACCAGATACGATTATCAGCTAAAAGTTCGGCAAACCTCTCCTTGGTTACTCTCCAGCAATATCCTTTAGGCGGATAAACGACTCGTCCACTTGGTGTAGCGATTTCATAAATTTTTTCTGGCACAGGCGGCCCAACTGATAAATCTCCTGATGTCCAAGGACCACGTGGGTCATTGTCGGGATTGGAATAACGGGTGTCAGCTTCCTGGCTACGCGGTAATCCATACCAAGATAGAAAATCAATTTGTTTTGCATAACACAAAACAAAATCGTGATTACGAGAAGCAAACTTATTCATATTAACAGGGGCAAAAGCTCTTTGCCAAATAAATATTGTTATAAAATTGACTTCACCAAATATCTCGTCGCATATTTTTTTCAGGTTTGATACCTCCGTATCATCAATACTTATAAATATAACCCCATCCTCCCGCAACAAATTCCTCGCCAACTTCAACCGCGGGTACATCATATTCAACCAATCGGTGTGGTAGCGTCCGTTCGTCTCCGTATTTGCCTTAGTCGTTTGCTGCGTGATTTCTTTGTAATTTCGGATATTGTCGCGAAAGTCGTCTTTGTACACAAAGTCTTTCCCCGTATTGTACGGCGGGTCGATGTAAATCATTTTGATTTTGCCGAAATACGATTTTTGCAATAGTTTCAGTACTTCCAAGTTGTCGCCTTCGATATACAAGTTTTCCGTTGTCTCCCAGTTTTTGCTTGATGCTTTGTCCGGCCGCAAGGTGCCAGTGGACGGCGTTTGGGCGAGTTTCATCGCTTGTGTTTTGCCGTGCCAGGTGAATTCGTACTTTTCGTTGCGCGTTTCAATCTCTTCGCCGAGAACAAGCTTCAATTTGTCAAAATCGATTTTCCCCTCCGTGACAACTTCCGGGAATAGCTGCTTTAACGTTTCAATGTTTGTTTTGACAAGGTCGAGCGATTTTCCGTCCAGTTTCTCCATCGTGCTGCTCCTTTCCGCGCAATTGTTGCTTCCATTGTTCGATTTGTTTGGTCAGCTGCTGAATTTTTAGATGGTATTCGACTTTTCGATTAAACTGCGTTTCTTTTTTCATTTCATTTTTCCATTTGGCGATTTCGATCTCCACCTGTTCAATTTGCGCGACGAGCTGTTTGGATTGTTCATCAGCGGCGATGTAAAAGGCGCCGATCGCTTTGGCGTGCTGGAACGCCTGCACCGCCAGATGGATGTCTTGATAAAACCGAAAAAAGTTGGCGAACGACAGCTTCGTCATATGGACGGCGCGAAGAAACTGCTTGACCGTCTCGTCATCATGATCGAGAGAAAACCACGGCGTATACGCCCATTCTTCCGCTACGACTTTAGTCCGGTCGTTTTTGTTCAGCCGCTTGCAGCATGTTCCGATTTGAACGTTTCTTTCTTTTTCAAACACGATAACGGTCGGATTGGGCACTGTTTTTTGGATGATTTCCCCGATCACGGAAACGTGCGCATCCTTTGTTTCCGTGCGCAGCCGAACGGTGATAAACATGACCCCTTCGTAATGGTAGTCGTCGTTGACGAACGGCTGAATGTTGATGACCCTTGAGGTCAACAAGTATGTTAACTCGATCCGCTCGATGTCTTTCGTCATATAGTCCTTTTCTTTTTTCGTCAAATCCGCATAGTCGTAAAACATTTTTTTGTCGAGCTTTTTATGCAACGGGCGGACGCGCTCGTCCAGCCCTATTGTAGCATAAAACGCGGATGCAGCCATGATCCTCACCCTTTAATGATCAAATACGAAACGATCTCAAAATCTTGCAAACTCGTGTTGGCGTTCGTCACGAAGGCGTCCAAGTTCCCTAGGCTGAAGATGTTGAGCATCAATTGCTGATCCATCTTGCCGACGATCTCTTCCACCGCTTTTTCCAGCAGCGCCTTGTATCGCCCCATGTCTTTTCCGTTTTTCGTCTCTTGATAAAACGCCTTGTACAAGCCCCATTCGACGTCTTTTTTGCCGTTGCAAAGCGACCGGTATAAATCCAACACTTTCTTTACGTGGACATGGTTATACAACACCGTGCCGTCTTCCCGAACATACACTAAGTAATACGGATGAAGCGCGTTTTGTTCATGCGCAGATGCCATCGACGCCGTTTGTTTTAGGCAGAAAATGACGCCTGGCTGAATTTCGTCTTTCAGTTTTTCATTTTGATTGGCGGTAATGCTGAACAGTCCAAACGGCTCCCGCTCGAGCTCTTCTTTATGTTCCTTCATGAAATTCAACAAATCCATCCGGAAGTCGTCGAGAGTAAAATCCGTCAGCGAGATATTTCCGGAAATATCCTCTAAATCAATGACCTCATTTTGCAATTTTTCCAGTTGCTTGCGGCGGTATTCCAAGTCGTTCATTTCGTTGCTGTTGTCGGCAATGACGTTTTCTTCACCAGTCGCTGAAATATCTAAAATGGTCATTCGGCCCTTGACCCGGTTGACAAGTTGAATGTACTCATCAAGCTCGATCGATGGCCAGAAGTTTACGAGCTGGATCTGTTTGTTTTTGCTGCCGATCCGGTCGATGCGGCCGAACCGCTGGATGATGCGGACCGGATTCCAATGGATGTCATAGTTGACGAGATAATCGCAGTCTTGCAAGTTCTGCCCTTCGGAAATACAGTCGGTGGCAATGAGAATGTCGATTTCGTCCTTCATTTCTGGCATCACTTTATCGCGCTCTTTCGAGACGGGCGAAAAGTTCATCAACACATGGTTGAAATCGACTTTCTTCATCTTCAATGTCGTTTTCGGCCGATCGGCGCCCGTCACGACCGCGCAGTGCAAGCCAAATTGGTTTCGCACCCATTGATGCAAATTCTCGTATAAGTAGTTTGCCGTATCGGCAAAAGCGGTGAAAATGAGCAGCTTTTTGTTCTGTTCGTTAATGGGGTGCTTGATTTTCTGTTCAATCAATCGTTTCAACGCCAACAGCTTCTGATCGCGATCCGGCGTTACGTTCCGCGCTTGGTGAAGCAGCCTCAGCAAAATCTCCCGGTCGTATAGCAAATCTTGTTTCCAACGGATCAAATCCATGTCTTTCAAAAAGATTTTGACTTTCGAGCCAATCAACGCCTCTTCCAATTCCGGATCTTCCGCATCGATCTCGTCCATCTCGCCAATTGTCCCAGAACTTCCATCGCAACGGTCGATTTTCTCGAGATGTTCGTCGATTTGTTGGATGATGTTTTGCAATGTCAAAGAAAACGAATGAACGCTGCTCTCCAACCGCTTCAGCAAATTCGACTTCATTAAATAAACAAGGTTGTGCTCGCGGTCGGTTTGCTTAAACACTCGGCCGTTTGCGACCTTTGTGTCGTATTTTTCGCTATAGTCCGCTCTTTTGTGCGGCAGCACGTATTGCATCGGCGAATAGACCGCCATGCGAAGCCGCAAAATGTCGTTGTTGATTTTCTCAAGAGGCGGAAACTCATCTTTGCTGTCGATTTTTTCTTTCAGATTGATCGGCTTTAGACGCGTCGGAAACGAGCCGATCGCGTTCACATTGTAATATTTTTCGATATGGCGGCGCGAACGGGCGATTGTTAATGAGTCAAGCAAGGTGAAATAATCCCAGTTTAGCATATCTAACAACCGCTCAGTGGTCCGCTCTTCTTCAGGAAGATTGCTCCATTTGTTGAACTGCGACTGCGCGCGGCGGATCGTTTGGCTGATGCTCTTGATGTTCGCCGTTTCCGCTAGCGCTTTGTCATTTCCTTCCGTAATGAAAGCAATCTGGTTCTTTAAGTCATCGAGCTTGTTATTGACAGGGGTGGCAGAAAGCATTAACACTTTCGTTTTCACTCCCGCTTTAATAATGTCGTTCATCAAGCGGGAATATCTCGTCACCCGATCGTTGCGCGGATCATTATTGCGAAAGTTGTGTGATTCATCGATGACGACTAGGTCATAATTTCCCCAGTTCACATGCTCCAAATTAATATCGCCGCTATATCCGCGCTCACGCGATAAATCGGTATGGTTGAGCAAGTCATAGGAAAAGCGGTCTTCCGCCAAAATGTTGCGCTTATCGTTTAAACGGTAAATAGCCCAGTTTTCCCTCAATTTTTTTGGCGCCAACACGAGAACGCGATGATTGCGCAGTTCGTAATATTTAATGACCGCTAACGCCTCAAACGTTTTTCCGAGCCCGACGCTGTCGGCGATAATGCATCCTCCATACGTTTCGATTTTATTGATGGCGCCAATTACCCCATCGCGCTGAAAATCGTAAAGTTTGTTCCAAATGACCGTATTTTCAAATCCCGTTCTTGTTTGTAGCGATTCGTAGTTTTTCGCATCTTGCAAGAAGCCTTTAAATAGATTGTAGAGCGTCACAAAGTAAATGAACTCTGGCGAATTTTCTTTATACATCCCTTCTAAGCGCCGCAATATTTCGTCTTTCACATCTTGCAGTGCTTGTTCATCTTGCCAAATGGCGTCAAACTGACGAAGCAGTTGGGTATTTGAATGCTCATCGTCGACAATATGGTTAATATAAATATTGGAAGAGTTGCTGTAGCCTAGACCTGGGCTGGAAAACGGCGCACCGCCGATTAAGCCGATTTGCGTTCCATCGTTGTTTTTGACATGATACAAACCGCCTTGAATGCGCTGATTGGTGACTGATTTAATTTGTGCTTTTCGTTTCAGCCATTTCGCTAATTCTTTGGCTATGTATGCTTGATTTAACTCTACTTTATATTTTCGCTCTTCTTCCACTCCATACAGTGCCGCTTCATTTTTCTCGATTAGTCCTTTTAACGCACGGTTTCCGCGCACAAAGGCAGGCTCTGTGAAAATGAAACGAAATTCATCGAGTTGTGACAGCTCTTTTTTCAGCTCCACAAACGCATATAAAGTAAAGTGCGCAGCAGCAATGGATAATTTGCTGCCTTTTGTCATATGCGCTTTTAGAACGTCGCCTACTAAACCGTTTTGTCTATTGTCAATTATTCCTTTTGCTTTCATCAAAAACCGATGCTCCCTTTTATCTCTTTCGTTAACATAATTCTATTTTACTAAAAAAAACAATCGAGCATTGTCGAAATTCGTCGAATAAATCGTCTTACAGGCAAAATTCTTGTTGGAAATAGACCTTCATTCACAAAAAACATCAGTTTTGTCTTTCCTACGTCCTTACCTTACAATAATAAGTTCTTCGTTTTCTACACCTCCCCCATCATCCCCACCACTTCGCGAAACACGGCCGACGGCTGCCTGCGGAGCAGGTCGGCGGGGATTGTTTTGTGCTTTGCGCCGTTTGTGATGATGAGACGGCCGCTTTCCAGGCGGATGGACACGTTTTTGATGCGGTACGCGGTGATCTTGGACGCCTGATCCAAGTAGCGGGCGTCAAGGTCGAAGCGGATGCGGTCGGACAGCCGCCGCAGGATGCGCCAAAGGGCGATTTCCTCGCTTGATTTCATGAACAGTTCCGGCAGTTCTTTCGCCTGCTTGAGCGTGTTGAGCGTCGTCATCGCATAAACGGCGATGCCGTAGCCGACGGGGCGGATGACGTGTTGGAGAAAGTGCCAGCTTTCGACTTCGAAGCGAACGTATTCCTCATCGCTTCGTTTCGGCAGCTCGGTGATGGCCGAGCGTTTGACGATGTTCACGGCAGTGATTTTGCCAAAGCACGTGACCCCGTTTTGCGGGGCGGCTCCCCGCTTCGGGTAAAGGGCGATGTAGCGCGCATTTTGCCAGCCTTTTTTCAGCTGCTTGACCGGGATGTGGTAGAAGCGGTGTTTCCGGTAGGCTTCGTAATGCCGCGCGCTTGGCACCATGCCGACGAGCACATGCTCATCGAACGCCGACCGCCATTCTTCGATGATCCCTTGCGGCAGGATGCCTTCGTTTTGCAGTTCTTCGGGATTCTTTTCAATCAGCCGCTCGATGAACTGCTCGACCAGGCGGGTGGCATTCGGCAAAAACGGCAGGCCGCCGATGTTGACGTCGTTGATGCTTTTGTACAGCGGGTGCGCTTGGTAGCTGTCTTCGTCATGCCACGGGAACAGCACGTAGGCGCCAAAGGCGGTGCGCTCGTACGGGCCGCCGCGGCGGGCGACAAGCGAATCGCGGTAGCGGTGCATCGTGTTGATGTCGTCTTCCATCGGGCCTGGCATTCCGTACCGTTTTTCATACGCGCTGCCGGAAACGGCGAAATCGAGGCGGTATTTGGCGTCGAAAATGTAGTTGAACGTATAGTCTTTTCCCTTCTTTTCAATCGCCAAAACCGTGTCGGGCATTTGCGGGACGGTCGGCAGCCTTCCTTCGTACGGCTGGTACGTGAGCGTGATTCGCTCGCCCGTGTGCGGATGTTCGTACACTTGCTTGGCGGAGCGGGTTTTGTCGAGATGGACGAACAGCCCCAAGCGGTTCACTTGGATGACGTTTTGACTGATGAGTCTGTATTTTTTCCCGAGAAGCTGCCCGAGTTTTAGAAACGTCCAGTACTCGTACAGCGTCGCCACGTCTTTGACGGACATTCGGTACAGCGTTCCCTGCAAGGCGAGGCCGCGGGTGATGAGGAGAAACAGCTGATAGGCGTCGCGGTATCCAGGCGCCATTTGCAGGACGAGGCTCGCAACAGAGCGGTCAAGCCGCCCGATCGGCCGCCAAAAGGAGTGGCGGAGACGGGTTTCGAGGGCGCGGATCATCGATTGGATGCGCTCCAGCAAATCCGGATCCGGTTCTGTTTCGTACCGCTTTTGTTTCCCTTGCACGTGTTCGAACAAATCGCGCAGCTTCTCGGCAAGGCGCGTCATCATCCATTTGACGAACCGGTTTTCGAGCGTGTCGTACGTCAGTTCTTGTTTCGCTTTGAGCCCCGATTGCGGCATGACGGTTCGACTTCCGATGTCGATGCCGCGCTTGACGTCACGGAACACGTGCGGCCGCTTGCGCAAATCGTTTCTTCCTGCCGCATCCAAACGGCCGAGCTGGTCGCCGCGCACCCTCACATGGACGGTCGACAGTTGATGGTGCGGCTGCCGCTCGATATGGCGAATGGCATGCAAAAAATCGCCGATATGCGCCTCCATAAGCCGGAAAAATTCACTTCGGGACGGCGCGCCGCTGCGCTTCGCCTTCGCCCGCTGGTACGTGCGCTTGATAAAGTGAAACGCCAAGTTGTAAATTTCTTCGCTCACTTCATCAAGCAGCCGCTGGTAGTCTTGTTTGTAGGTCAATTTCGTCGGAAAAATTTCGATCGTCACGTCCAAAATGGAACGGCTGCCGTCGCGGATTTCGAATGTCGACAGCCCGACTTCATTCGGGAAATGGAGATTTCCCATCAACACCGCTTGGCCGCCGATATCAACACGGCTGATGGCGTTTCTCAGCGCTGGCGACTCATGGTAAAAGGAGAGCACCCGGTCGGTTTTCGGAACGACAAGCAGCTGATAGACGCCGTTTTCAAAGAAAATCGGGCGGTGGCCGCCCGACCAGTCGACAAGCTCGCCAGCGTCCACGTCAAACAGCTTGACGTTTCGCACCCCTTCGCCGCTTGCGAAAAACTCCATCGTCTCGTGGAAATCGAGGCGGCGGTACTGCTTGAGCCCTTCGTATTGTTCATGGTACGGCTTTCCTTTGATTACGAGCGTGAGCTGTTCCGTTTCGATATGGACGAGCTCATAGTCGTCACGCCCCGAGCCAGAACGAAGTGAAGCCATCGTCCTCTAACCTCCGCAGCATGCGCCAAATTTTCTCCGCGCTTTTTGGATAGCGGGCGTACGACACATCCAGCGCGCCGCTGTAGTCCCCGTCCGGTTCGAAGCCGGCGCACAGGACAAACAGCTGCTTGAGCGCTGTTTCGAGCCGCACGTCGCTTCCCGAAAGGCGCGGCAACATTTTTTGCATGAGGCAATAGTCGAACGCCTTGTCAAATTCCATCAGCTTTCCTTCTTCGTTATACGCAAGGTAGAAACAAATTTCATCGCGGACGCGGTAACCGATATGCGCCCCGAGCGGCTCAAGGATGCGGTTGATGTCCACGAGCTGTTTCGTCGCGTCTTCTACCAGCTTTGGATAATCGGCATATACATCTTTCAAATGCAAATACCGCGCCGCGAACAGCTCCTGCCCGACGGGCAGGGGCGCAACGGTCGGCACATCGCGCAAAAAGTCGAGATGGTCGAGACGGACGCGGTTGAACTCGATCGTGTTCGCGCGGTCGAGCACTTTTTTGCTGAAGGGGTGGGTCGTCTCGTCCATGTTGACCGTGCCGATGATGTAGACGTTCGGCGGGAGAAAAAGGTCGCGCCCCGCCGTTTCTCGCGGCAGCAGCCGCGACGATACAATGCGCCCATTTTCCCAGCGGCGGCTTTCCATCACGCTCAGCACATCGCTGAAGTAATGCTCGACGCGGGCGAGGTTCATCTCGTCCAACACGACGAAATACGGTTTGTCGGGATGGTTCTCGGCTTCGATGATGACGTTCGCAAGCGGCCCAGGCTTGAACTCGCCTTTAATGTCGACATAGCCAAGCAAGTCGGAGCCGTCGTTCCAGTCCGGACGGACGGGGATCAAGGCGAAGCGGCCGTTGTCTTCCGTCGCGCCGACGCTCTCGGCAAGCCATTGAACGATTTTCGTTTTCCCCGTTCCAGAAATGCCGGATAAGATGACGAACGGTTTTGTTTTTAACGATAGAAAGAGGTTGGCCACTTCCTCTTTCGTATAGTAAAACCCTTTAGCGGATATGTATGAATGAATATGCTCAACCGCCTCCCGATAGGAAAAGACCTGCTCGGGCGGTGCCATTGATTCTGTTCGCTCTACATACTGTCGGTAATAATCGATCATCGTTTCGAGGTCGCGCGCGAGTTGTTCATCGGACGGCAGATCGTCAAACGAATAGGCGATATACGCCGCCACCGACCGTTCGTAGTCTTTCGCCCGTTTGCTTTCGCCAAGACGAATGTCATCATCGGTCCGCACGCGCTCTCCGGCAGGAATGAGTTGGCGGATGCCGCGCTTCACCCGCTCCATTTCGTCTTTCGGCGTCTCCGTCACTCCTTGGGCGAGCGTCAAATAGAGGCGGCGCCTATCTTCGCTGAACAAGTAGACGATATAATAGCCGCGCTGCGTCGAATCCGTCACCTCTTGATCCATCACCGCCACCCACGGCACGTCGGTCCAATTCCCTTGACCGACCGACCCTTTCACCATATACCGATCAGGCGGCAGAAACGGCAGCGCTTTCAACGCCTCTGGAATCGCCCGCGTCACTAACTGAAACGTCCGCCGCTCTTTCGACAGTTTTTCCTGCTTGTCTTGCTCGTAGATGGCCATCACTTCACGGAACAGATCGTGCAATGACATAAGAATAGCTCCTTCGTGCCGAAATGTTTTCTTCGTTTCTATTTTTCTTCTATTCTACTAAAAAATTAGCTCTCTTAACTAGTAGGAGAGCCACTTTTTCGAGCATTCACGGAGGAGAAGCGCGTTGAAGGAGCACATTCGTCTTGGTGATATCTCTCTTTCATTCTCCCCAAACGCCCGATCGGGTTGGGCGGCGATGAATATGGCGGGAGACAAAGAAAAGCTCCTCATCGTAAGGGAGACAGAAACGCCTACGAGAAGATTCAAACCTCCATCGCACGGTTAAAGAAAGCGTGTGCATAGAAGAGCAAAAGATGTTTATGCTACACTAGGGATGAGAAATTCCGGCGCCGTTTTTCGGCGAATCGTTTGGAGGCGGCATTAGGCCGCAAGCAAATTTGTCAATATGGTTCAAGGGAGGAATGGAACGATGAGACCCCCCGCCCTGTTTCTCGCTCACGGTTCGCCGATGTTGGCAATCGAAGACAATGCGTACACGGCGTTTTTGGGCAAACTCGGGGAAGGAATTCGCCCGCAGGCGGTCGTCATCTTTACAGCGCATTGGATGACGCGCCAACCGACGGTTTCGGCGGTTGAGGGGACGTATGACATGATTTATGATTTTTCCGGATTTCCGCGCGAGCTGTATGAAGTGGTGTATCCGGCGCGCGGGTCGGTCGAGTGGGCGGAGCGCGTGCGCGAGCGTCTCGCTGGTGTGGCGGAAGTGGCCGTTGATCGGACCCGGGGGTTGGATCACGGTTCGTGGGTGCTGCTCTACCGCTTATTTCCGAAAGCGGATATTCCGGTTGTGCAAGCGTCGGTCGTGCCGTGGTGGACGCCGAAGCAATTGTTGCAGCTCGGGGAAGCGCTGCGCCCGCTGCGGGATGAGGGCGTGATGATCATCGGCAGCGGCGGGACGGTGCACAATTTGATGGCGCTCCGTTGGGAAGGGCATGCGGAGGCGGACGAATGGGCCGTCGCATTTGATGATTGGCTTCTCAGCCGATCCGCCGCCCATAGTGAAGAGGTGTTCGAGTATGAGAACAAGGCGCCGTACGCCAAGCAGGCCGTGCCGACGCCCGAGCATCTCGCGCCGTACTGGATCGCCTACGGGGCCGGCGATCGCGGCGGGGCGCCGCGCGTGTTGTTCCGTGAGTACCAGTATGGGAGCTTAAGCTTGATGGCGGTGGCGTTTTAAGCGGAAAGCCCGCTCCCTGCTTCAACGCATGGGGCGGGTTGTTTTTTAGGTCAAAGTACGGGAGCTTAATTTCCACAACACTTTAGACGAAATCGCGCCCGATTTGAAAACCGTTTTCCTTTCCCGTGAACTCCATCATGCCCCCGCCTTTCCATCAAGGCGGGGGCGTTCGCATCAAGAAAGCTCTCGGGCAAGGTCGGCCGCCAAGGCGGCGTTGTTTTTCACTAAGGCGATGTTTGCTTTTAAGCTTTTCCCTTCGGTTAACGTTTTCACACGGTCAAGCAAAAACGGGGTGACCGCTTTGCCGGTGATGTGCTGCTTTTCTGCTTCCTTGAGCGCTTGTTCGATGATGGCGGTGATATACGACTCCTCGAGCTCCTCTTCTTTTGGGACGGGATTGGCGATCACAACACCGCCGTTTAACCCAAGCTTCCATTTCGTTTCGATGAACTGAGCGATTTCTTCCACGCTGTCGAGGCGATAGTCGACGCGAAACGGGCTCGTCCGCGAATAGAACGCCGGCAGGACGTCCGTCTGATAGCCGATGACCGGAACGCCGTGCGTCTCGAGGTATTCAAGCGTCAACCCTAAATCCAAAATTGATTTTGCCCCGGCGCAGACGACCGCGACGTTTGTGCGCGAGAGTTCCTGCAAGTCAGCCGAGATGTCCATCGTCTGTTCGGCGCCGCGGTGCACGCCGCCGATGCCGCCGGTCGCAAATACGCGGATGCCCGCCATCTGGGCGCAAATCATCGTCCCCGCCACGGTCGTCGCCCCGTGCTTCTTCATGGCGACGACATACGGCAAGTCGCGGCGGCTCACTTTTTCTACATCGCGGCTTGTCCCGAGCTGTTCAAGTTCGTCTTCGGTCAACCCGATTTTGATGTTTCCGTTTAAAATGGCGATCGTCGCCGGCACGGCGCCGCGGTCGCGGATGATCTGTTCAACCGCTTTCGCCGTTTGCACGTTTTCCGGATACGGCATGCCATGCGAGATGATCGTTGATTCTAAGGCGACAATCGGCTTTTTTTCGGCCTTCGCTTGAGCGACTTCTTCGGAAAAGACGAGAAAATCATTCATATCACTTCGTTCCCCCTTCGCGAAAATACCGCGCATAGGCGGCTTGCAACAGGTGTTCATTCAAAGCGGGATGCACCGTTTCGGCCGTTTGCAGCGTAAGCGCCGCGCTGCTCATCCCAAAGCGGCAGGCGTCTTCCACCGTATGTCCGCCTAAGACGCCGTACAAAAATCCAGCCGCAAAGGCGTCGCCCGCTCCGGTGGCGTCGGTGACCTCAACCTTCGGCGCCGCAATCGCTTCTGTTTCCCCTTGCTTGGTGGCGTACGCGACGCCGTTTGCGCCGCGCGTGACGACAACATTCTGGGCGCCGGCTTGAAGGATCGCTTTCATGATGTCGTCCGTATGTCCGTCGCGTCCCACAAATTCCTTAGCCTCCGCTTCATTCGTGACAAACCACGTCACACCAGACAAATCGCTGGGCAATCGCTTCACTTTTGGAACCGACACCGTCACAACACAAAGCGGGATGTCCTCTTGGCGACATTGTGCAATCACCGAACGAATGACAGCCTTCGGGAAATTCGTGTCAAGCACGACCGCAGAAATCGGACCGAGCCGAGTCCATTGTTGCTTTCGCCATTCTCCCCCCACTGTATCATAAATGGCCATATCCGCCAAGGCGAGAACCATCTCGCCGCGTTCATCGAGCACCGCTGTATACGTCCCGGTGTTCGCTTTTGGCGTTCGCACGATGAAGCTCGTATTGACATATCGGCTCGTCACGTCAACGAGCCACTGTCCATCGCGATCATCGCCAACGGTGCTGACGAGCAAAACAGGTTGAGCAAGCCGTCCTAAGTTTTCGGCGATGTTTCTCGCCACCCCACCCGCGGTTTGCGTCGTGGTGACGGGATGGGACGTGCCGAGCCGAAACGGAGTGAGCAACCGCGCCTTTCGGTCGACGTTCGCCCCGCCAATGCAGACGATCGAGGCCGCTTGCCGCATGCCTTTTCCCTCCTCTCCCAATGAACACCGCTGTCCTCCTTCCGCTCTCCCAAAACAAGGAAAACGATTTCAAACAAGCAGGCAGCTGCTCTTGTCGAAGCCTCACTGCCCATTGTACCATATGCCGTCCTGCATAAAGAAAGCACCCCGCCAAAACGACGGAACGTTTAGTTTTTGTACGCGCAATACGGACGCAGTTTGACGCCGATCAGGCTGCCGAGGAAAGCAAAGACAAACCACGCCCAGCCGTGGGCGCTGAATGAAGCAATGCCGCCGAAATACGCGCCGATATTGCAGCCGAACGCCAACCGGGCTCCGTATCCCATCATCAGCCCACCGATCAGCGCACCGATCGTCATGCGCGTCGGACGCTTCCATTGCACAGGCTTCGTATAGCGGCCAGCGAGCGCTGCGGCCAATAAGGCGCCGACCATCAAGCTGATGTCCATCACGGTCGTTGTATCGTAGTAGAGTGGATTCGCGAGCGCCTGCCGTTTCGCTTCATCTTGCCAGTACGCCCAAGCAGTCGGATCGACGCCAAACAGCTGCACGAACTTCGCTCCCCAAAGGGCGAAGGCGGACGTAATGCCCCAAGGCTTGCCGCTAATCATCAGCACAAGCGCGTTCGTTACAGCCAAGAGCAACGCCCCGACCAGAAGCGGCCACGGCCCTTTGTAAATCGCTTTCCAGCCATGATGGTTCTCAAGCGATGCAGCAACGCGTTGGCCGTGGCGTCGTTTTTCCATCACCGTCACCGCATAGTAGACGACCGCAAGCAAAACCAACTGAAGCAAAAACCCTCCCAAGGGGCCGAACTCGCCAATGAACGAGAACGGCTTCCATTGCGGCATCTTCGCCCACACGTCAAAGTGGGTCGTCGCAATGACGGAGCCAGCGATGAACCCGATGAGCGTCACGATGCCGTTCGCATCGCCCCCGCCGATATGGTACAACGTCCCCGACGCGCAGCCGTCGCCAAGCTGCATGCCGATGCCAAACAGAAAAGCGCCGACGATGACCGATACTCCCACGCCAAATACATACCCTGACACCGGGTGCCCGAGCACTGAGCCTTTCACGAGCAGCGGCAAAAACAACGCGCTGGCTGCCGCCATCATGATCATCTGTGCCCGAATGCCTTCCCTTGGCGGTATAGAATAAACTTTCGCCAGGCGGATGTAAAGCCAAAATGCGCCTGGTACAATACAAATCCACCAAACGCTCCCAGCACATACAAAAGCGCCTGTTGCCAGGAAACACGGCTATATAAGAACAACGTGCCACCGATCAATATGAGGATGGAGACCGCAATAATCCACGCAGTCGGATGTTTCGGGGCGTTCGCTGCTTGTTTCGCGCGAACGTCTCGTTGTTGTGCGGTCACTTCCACGATGCGTTCCCCCTTTTGTTTTGGTTGATGAACGTATTCTATAATATATAAAAACCAATTGATTTGCTACGATTTAAGCTAAAAAGTTTCAATGTTGCGGCCGGTCGGGTATAATAGCAGACGAACATTTTCTTCGGAAGGAGATGACCATGTGGAACGAGTTTAAAAAATTCGCCGTCCGCGGCAATGTCATCGATTTAGCCGTTGGGGTGATCATCGGCGGGGCGTTTGGCAAAATCGTTTCCTCGCTCGTCAATGACATCATCATGCCGCTTGTCGGGCTGATTCTAGGCGGCATCAATTTCAGCGATTTGTCTTGGAAAGTCGGCAAAGCGGAAGTGAAATATGGGGCGTTTATCCAAACAGTCGTCGATTTTTTGATCATCGCGTTTTCGATTTTCCTGTTTGTGAAATTGATCAACACGCTGTATGAACGGGTGAAAAAGCAGGAAGAGGTGAAGGAAACCGCACCGACGCTGACGAAAGAGGAGGAGCTATTGACAGAAATTCGCGATTTGTTAAAGCAGCAGCGGGAAACGCTGTGAAAGCCTGTCTGGAAGATGGACAGGCTTTCATGGCGCTGAAACTTCTCAATCGGGTTGATGGAATGGCGGCGAACCTGAAAATCGCAGCCACCCCATCGATGTCCGTTTTCATCGAAGCGCCGCACTCCCGTCAAAGCAGCCAATATGCGAGCGGCGCGGTGAGGATGAGCGTCAATACAGTCCGCTCGAACCAAATGACAAGAAGCCGCGGCAAGCTGAGCGGGATTTCCGTAGACAAAATGCATGGAATGACAGCGGAAAAGAATAGGATCGCTGATACGGATACAACCGCAATAATGAATTTCGTGACAAGCGGAGCTTCGGTGACAAGCAAAGCGGGCAAAAACATTTCCGCGATTTCAATGGCCGAAGCTTTCGCGGCCAACAACGGTTCAGGGATTTGCAACAGAAGGGTGAATGGATAGAACAGGTAGCCCAACCAGTCAAACACCGGCGTATATTCAGCGAGCAGCAGCCCGATCAGTCCGACTGACATAATGGAAGGCAAAATGCCCATCGTCATGATGAAGCCATCGCGCAAGTTCTCCCATATGTTTGTCCCAATCCCTTTTGACTGTCCTACCGCTTTCATCGCCTCGGACCAAGCTTGCTTCATATAGCTTCCCGTCACTTTTTGTTCGGGATCTCCTTTGCCGTCGTAATACTCGTCGCTCATGCGGCTCAGCGGCCAAAGCCGGGCGGTAAGCGCTGTAACGGCAAACGTGACAAGAAATGTCACCCAAAAATACGTATTCCAGATTGGCATGAGCCCCAATGTTTTCGCGACAACGACCATAAATGTCACCGATACGGTGGAAAAGCCGGTAGCGATGATCGCCGCTTCTTTCACGGTATATTTGCCTTCTTTGAACACTTTATCTTAATTAGGCGAGAAGACTCCCACTTCAACGAAGCGAAGCGGAGTAAGTGGGAGATGAATCGCCTTAACTATATTTTGCTGAAAATAGGATAGATTCAGTAAAATATAGTATAATATCAGGCGTGTTGATTATCCAATAAAATCCAAAGGGTATAGAAAAAAGAGCACCTTTCCTGTAGAATGTGAGTAACGACACAAACAAACCCAGGAGGTGCTCTCTATGAACAAGCATACCACACTCCCGAATTTGATGCAAAAACTTGTTTCGGATGAAGAGATTCAACTGATTGCCGAAGCGGTTGGGTATCGTGATTCGTCTCGAACCTTTACGTTGCGCGAGTTGATTCACTTCTTCCTGCTGGCCGCCATGCATCAATGGAAAAGCTTTCGCCACGGAGCCGATGTGGGGCCTCTGTATGGATTGCCGCGATTCCATTATTCMACWGTATCCAAGAAAGCGAAAGAAGTTCCCTATGACATCATGAAACGCTTGTTGGCGTTGATCATTTCCAAGTGCAACCGCCAAACCCGCCGYTCGCTTCGGTTTCCCAAACCGCTTCGGGTGGTGGATTCGACGACCGTCACGGTCGGGAAAAACCGCCTGCCATGGGCGCCATATCACGGCGAACGCGCCGGAGTGAAGCTGCACGTCGCGTATTCGCCGGAATCCTCGCTGCCGGCAGACGTGGTGGAAACCATCGGACTGCGTCATGATGGCCCGGTGGGAGAACAGTTGACGAACGCTCAACAAGTGCTCGTGGAAGACCGGGCGTATTTCAAAATCGAACGCCTCGATCGATTTGTGGAGCAGCATCAGCTCTTTGTCATTCGAATGAAGGACAACATCGAACTTCATCAGAAAAAAAGCTTGAAACGCCTTTCCAGCACATCCTCATCGGTTCAAGCCGACTTCACGTGCCAGTTGGGGACGAAACAATGCCGCTCCACCAAGCGTCACCGGGTAGTGATCTTTCGAGATGCGAATGGCCGCGACATTCGGGTCGTGACGAACCTCTTCCATGCGTCTGCGGAAACCATTGCCGACATGTACCAACAACGTTGGACTGTTGAGGTCTTTTTCCGTTGGGTGAAGCAATATCTGAATGTCCCGACCTTGTTTGGCACGACGGAAAATGCGGTATACAACCAACTGTTTGCGGCGTTCATCGCGTATGTGTTGCTGCGATGGCTGTATGATCAAACCAAAAAACAGACGAACGTCTCTCTTTCCTTCATTTCGTTCGTTCGCCGTTTTTTCTCTGGGCAGCTTCCTCTCGATTGGAAATCCGGGATGGCCGCTGCTTTGTTTGAGTATGCCCAAATTTATGGAAGGCGTATGTATAATTTTGGATAATCAACACTCGTGTTATCAATCTTGTTTTTATAGTGGGTTACCTCATAGATACCGGGTTCCCCTTCGGTTCTTTATGGCTGGTATGGCTACCCTTTTTCGTTGCTGGTATCATCCTGTCCATTATGTTTCTAGTTCGTTATAGAAAGGAATCCAATGCCAACCTATTTTTATCGCTTGCTGTCTTGTTAAGTAGCCTTAGTTCTTTAGGTCTTTGGAGTTTTTATTATTATTTAGCCCGTGTTATGGGAGGATAAGAGCACGAAAAGAGAAGGTTGGAATAGACCTTCTCTTTTCATAAAAACATTTAGAAAATGCTACCTAATTTTCCTTGCGAGCACAATAATCCAAACTCGGCAACCATCCACCAGTCCGGATCATAAGTAGCGTATGCACAGAGATATCATTCGTAATCGCAACCATCGTCTCCTTTCCCAAAATTAGCCCAACAACGATCGTGAGCTTGGCAGCATCGGTCTAATGCGTTAATTGGTGTTCCACTTCTACACTTAGCTCCAAAGTAATTTTGGTAACAATATTTTTCATTACCAGAACCATAGGAAACTAAGCATCCCTCATACCAGGCTTCGGGTGCGATTTCACCTTCCATTATTTTATCAGTCCCCATTGGTTTTTTAAGCTCTTCTACAAACAAGAAGTAAGAAGCTTCAAAAGGAATTTCAACTTATCTCTAGGAGCCCGGTGATTTACTTAGCAACGAGGTAAAACCTATATTTTCTCAAATTCAGAAACCTTGATAAAACGTGCTTTTGTTTCTCATTCAGCTTCGTCGATTTCTCAAGTATCCTCGTTTTTCACCGGCCTTCTAGAGACAAAGATGTGATTGTTTAAGTATGAGAGTGAAATCATGGGAAATATTTGCAAGAAAATTAAAAAATATAATCAAATCAAAATTGATCTTCTCAAAATAGTTAAGTGTATTGATTGTTGTACGGAAGATGAAAAAGAACTTTACCAGAACAAAGAAGTGACAAGCTTGTTGCCCAAATGATTCGCCGATTTGTTTGAAATCCCTAAGACCCAATATTCAATCACTGTGTATGTAATGGGTGTAATATGGGAAAACGATTGCCTTCTTTTTGTCTCCACCGCCCTTGACGATTCTTTCCCACCTTTGTCGGGTGTTGGTCAAGGGCGACTCCATCCTTGAACATCCCTCCGATACTCAAGGGGATGGTCTATGTGGAGTCTTCATAACGCGCTTTTGACGCGACCCTTTGCTATCCTCGCCCGCCGCAAAAAAAGGCACCTTTCTTGGCAAACAGCCGAAAGGTGCCTGTAATGATTCTGTTATCGGTTATTTTTTCAAATTGTAAAACGAACGAATGCCTTGGTAAATAGCCGTATGGCCGAGTTCATCCTCAATGCGGAGCAGCTGGTTGTATTTCGCGACGCGGTCGGTGCGCGACGGCGCGCCTGTTTTGATTTGGCCGGCGTTGGTGGCGACGGCGATGTCGGCGATCGTGCTGTCTTCCGTTTCGCCGGAGCGGTGCGAGACGACAGCCGTGTAGCCGGCGCGTTTCGCCATTTCGATGGCGTCAAACGTTTCGGTGAGCGTGCCGATTTGGTTCACTTTGATCAAAATCGAGTTGCCGACGCCTTTTTCAATGCCTTCGGCCAGTTTTTTCGTGTTCGTGACGAACAAGTCGTCACCGACAAGCTGCACTTTTTTGCCGAGTCGCTCGGTCAGCAGTTTATGGCCTTCCCAGTCGTTTTCATCGAGCCCGTCTTCGATCGAGATGATCGGATATTTCGATACAAGCTCTTCATACCAAGCGACCATTTCTTCCGACGTTTTCACAACGCCTTCGCCTTCAAGATGATATTTGCCGTCTTCTTTGTTGTACAGCTCGGATGAAGCAACGTCCATGGCGAGCATCACTTGTTCGCCCGGTTTGTAGCCGGCTTTTTCGATCGCTTCGATGATCGTTTGCAGCGCTTCTTCGTTCGATTTCAAGTTCGGGGCGAAGCCGCCTTCATCGCCGACCGCGGTGTTGTAGCCTTTCGATTTCAGCACCGCTTTTAAGCTGTGGAAAATTTCCGCCCCCATGCGCAGCGCTTCGCGGAAGCTTTCCGCCCCGACTGGCATGATCATAAATTCTTGAATGTCGACGTTGTTGTCCGCATGCGCGCCGCCGTTTAAAATGTTCATCATCGGCACCGGCAGCGTTTTGGCGTTAAAGCCGCCTAAGTAGTGGTACAGCGGCAAACCAAGCTCGTCCGCCGCCGCGCGGGCCACGGCAAGCGAAACGCCCAAAATGGCGTTGGCGCCAAGTTTGCTTTTGTTTTCCGTGCCGTCAAGCTCAATCAACGCGCGGTCGATCGCCACTTGGTCGGTCACTTCAAGGCCGATGATTTCCGGCGCGATGATTTCGTTGACGTTTTCGACCGCTTTTAACACCCCTTTGCCGAGGTAGCGGTTTTTGTCGCCGTCTCGCAGTTCGACTGCTTCATATTCCCCAGTCGAGGCGCCGCTCGGCACCAGGGCGCGGCCGAAACCGCCTTCTTCTGTATACACTTCCACTTCTACGGTTGGGTTGCCGCGCGAATCGAGCACTTCGCGGGCGTAAACATCAATAATCGCAGACATGAACACACACTCCTTTTCCTTCGTATCGTTATTTGACAATCAACGATTTCCCTGTCATTTCGTTCGGCTGCGGCAAACCGAGCAAATCGAGCATCGTCGGCGCCAAATCGCCTAAGATGCCGCCGTCTCTAAGCTTGATGCCTTTTTTCGTCACGATGACCGGCACCGGATTCGTCGTATGAGCCGTTTGCGGCTTGCCGTCCGGCGTCAATACTTCATCGGCGTTGCCGTGGTCGGCGGTGATGATGGCGATGCCGCCTTTGGCCAAAATGGCATCGACGACTTTGCCGAGGCATTCGTCCACTGCCTCCACCGCCTTGATCGTCGGTTCGAGCTTGCCCGAATGGCCGACCATATCCGGGTTGGCGTAGTTCAAAATGATCGCATCGTACTTATCGGCTTCAATTTCCTTGAGCAGCGCATCGGTCACTTCATAGGCGCTCATTTCCGGCTTCAAGTCATACGTCGGCACTTTCGGCGAGTTGATCAAAATCCGGTCTTCGCCTGGAAATTTCTCTTCGCGGCCGCCGCTCATAAAAAACGTCACGTGCGGATATTTTTCGGTCTCGGCGATGCGCAGCTGGCGCAGTCCGTGCTGCGACAGCACTTCCCCGATCGTGTTGTCCAAGTTCGTCGGCTTGAACGCCACGTACCCTTTCACCGTTTCGCTGAAATGGGTCAAGCAGACAAAGAACAAATGCTTCGGATGTTTCGGGCCGCGGTCAAACTCGCGGAAATCTTCGTTCGTAAACGTGTTTGAAATTTGGATCGCCCGGTCAGGGCGGAAATTATAGAAGATAATCGCGTCATTGTCTTGAATCGTCGCCACCGGCCGGCCGTCTTCGCGGACGATGACCGACGGCAGGACGAATTCGTCGTAAATGCCGTGTTTGTACGAGTCCTCGATGCACTCGAGCGGGTCGCGGTACGTCGGCCCTTCCCCGTACACCATCGCCCGATACGCCTTTTCGACGCGGTCCCACCGCTTGTCGCGGTCCATCGAGTAGTAGCGGCCCGATAACGTCGCGATTTCGCCGACGCCATATTCCTTGATTTTTTCCTGCAGTTCTTTGATGTATTGCGGCGCTGTTTGTGGGCCGACGTCGCGGCCGTCCAAAAAGCCGTGGATGTACACGCGCTTCACGCCTTCTTTCGCCGCCAAGCGCAAGAGGGCGTACAAATGGTGAATATGGCTGTGCACCCCGCCGTCGGAAAGCAAGCCGAACAAATGCAAACTTGTCCCGTGTTGTTTCACATGGTTCATCGCCGCCAAAAACGTTTCATTTCGCTCAAACTCGCCTTCGCGAATGGCAATGTTGACTCGCGTTAAGCTTTGGTACACAATGCGCCCGGCGCCGATGTTGAGATGGCCGACTTCCGAGTTGCCCATCTGCCCTTCCGGAAGCCCGACCGCCTCGCCGCACGCCTTGAGCGTTGTGTGCGGGTATTCGTTCCAATAGCGGTCAAAGTTCGGTTTGTTCGCCTGAGCGATCGCATTGCCGTACGTTTCGTCGCGCAGCGCAAATCCGTCTAAAATGATGAGCGCAACCGGTTTTTTACTCATGACGCCCCGCCTCCACCAATTGTAAGAATGAAGCCGGCTCGAGGCTCGCCCCGCCGACTAAGGCGCCGTCGATCTGTTCTTGCGCCAAGAAGTCGCGGATGTTATCTGGTTTGACGCTGCCGCCGTATTGAATGCGGATCGCTTCCGCCGCCTCCGGGCCAAACAGGCGCGAAACAACCGAACGGATATGGCCGCAGACGCTGTTGGCGTCTTCCGGTGTTGATGATTTGCCCGTCCCGATCGCCCAAATCGGCTCGTAAGCGATGACCGCTTGCTTCACTTGTTCCGGCGTCAAGCCGGCGAGCGCTTTTTCCACTTGCGAGGCGACAACCGCGTTCGTCTGCCCGGCTTCCCGCTCCTCAAGCGATTCGCCGCAGCAAATAATCGGTATAAGCCCGCGGGTGAAGGCGGCCAACACTTTTTTGTTCACGGTCTCATCTGTTTCGGCGAACATTTGCCGGCGCTCCGAATGGCCGAGGATGACGTACGTGACACCGAGGTCTTTCAGCATGACCGGGCTCACTTCGCCTGTGTACGCCCCTTGATCGGCAAAGTGCATCGTTTGCGCCCCGATTTTTAAATCCGTGCCGTCTGCCGCTTGCACCAACCGATCCAAAAAGAGAAACGGCGCGCAAACGACGGAATCGACTTCGTCGGCCGGCGGCACGTGCCCTTTTACGTCCTCGACAAATTGAACCGCTTCTGCTAATGTTTTATGCATTTTCCAGTTGCCTGCAATGATCGGTTTTCTCATCGTTCACCCTTCCTTTCAATGGGCGGCGTCAGCCGCCATGCGCCAAATCCGGCGCCGTGGGTCATTTGTCTTCGAGCGCGACGACACCCGGCAGCTGTTTTCCTTCCATAAACTCGAGCGAAGCGCCGCCGCCGGTGGAGATATGATCCATTTTGTCGGCCAAGCCGAATTTCTCAACCGCCGCCGCCGAATCCCCGCCGCCGATGACCGAATAGGTGTCGAGCGCTTCCGCCAGTGCTTCGGCGATCGCTTTTGTCCCGTGGGCGAACGCGTCCATTTCAAAGACGCCCATCGGGCCGTTCCAGACAACGAGCTTCGACTCGCGAATGACATCGCGGTACAATTCGCGCGTTTTCGGGCCGATGTCAAGCGCCTGCCAATCAGCTGGAATCGCGTCAATCGGCACAACTTTCGTGTTGGCGTCGTTCGCAAACCGGTCGGCGACGACCACGTCCACCGGCATATAAAAACGGACGCCTTTTTCTTTCGCCTTTTCCATAAACGATTTGGCGAGTTCGATTTTGTCCTCCTCAAGCAGCGACTTGCCAACGTCATGGCCGAGCGCTTTGACGAACGTATACGCCAGTCCGCCGCCGATGATCAAGTTGTCGACTTTTTCAAGCAAATTGTCGATGACGCCGATTTTGTCTTTCACTTTCGCCCCGCCGATGATCGCTGTAAACGGGCGGTCCGGATTCGAAAGCGCCTTGCCAAGCACTTCAAGTTCTTTTTCCATCAAAAATCCGGCCACCGCCGGCAAGTAATGGGCGATGCCTTCCGTCGACGCATGGGCGCGATGGGCGGCGCCGAACGCATCGTTGACATATAGATCCGCAAGCTCCGCAAACGCTTTGGCGAGCTCGGGATCATTTTTCTCTTCACCAGGGTAAAAACGGACGTTCTCAAGCAAGAGCACATCGCCTTCGTTCAAACGGTCGACCGCCGCTTTCACCTCATCGCCGACCGCTTCATTCGTTTTGGCGACCGGCCGTTCAAGCAGCTCGCCGAGCCGCTTCGCAACGGCATCCAAACGCAATTCTTCGACCACTTTTCCTTTCGGGCGGCCGAGGTGGCTCGCCAAAATGACTTTCGCCCCGTGCTCGATCAAATAGCGGATCGTCGGGAGTGCGGCGCGAATGCGCGTGTCATCGGTGATGGCGCCTTGCTCCATCGGAACGTTGAAATCGACGCGGCAAAAGACGCGCTTTCCCCTCACCTCAACGTCGCGGATCGTCTTCTTGTTCATCGTTCGTGCCCCCTTTTGGCTACAGTTTGGATAAAGGAAAAGGAGTGGGGATCATTTCCCCGCTCCCCTCCATTTTCCTATTATAGAATTGAACAGGCGGAAAACTCAACGCCAAGCTGGTTTTACAGCCCTTTCGAGGCGATGTAGGCGGCCAAGTCGACGACGCGGTGCGAATAGCCCGTTTCGTTGTCATACCACGAAACGACTTTCACCATTTTGCCTTCAATGACCATTGTCGACAACGCGTCGATCGTCGACGAAGCGGTGCTGCCGTTGTAGTCGCGCGACACGAGCGGTTCTTCGCTGTAGGCCAAAATGCCTTTCAGCTCGCCTTCCGCTGCTGCTTTCAACGCGGCATTCACTTCTTCGACCGTCACTTCTTTTTCCAATTCCGCCACCAAGTCGACAACGGATACGTTCGGCGTCGGCACGCGCATCGCCATGCCGTTCAACTTTCCTTTCAATTCCGGCAAAACGAGCGCGACCGCTTTCGCCGCCCCGGTCGTCGTCGGAATGATCGATTCGGCCGCGGCGCGAGCCCGGCGCAAATCTTTATGCGGTAAGTCCAAAATTTGTTGGTCGTTTGTGTACGAGTGAACGGTCGTCATCATGCCGCGGACGATGCCGAATTGTTCATGCAGCACTTTGGCAAACGGCGCCAAGCAGTTCGTCGTGCACGACGCGTTCGAGATGACATGATGGGCTTTCGGATCGTATTTGTCTTGGTTGACGCCCATGACGATCGTAATGTCTTCGTTTTTCGCCGGGGCGGAAATGATCACTTTTTTCGCACCCGCTTCCAAATGTTTGGCGGCGTCTTCGCGTTTCGTGAAGCGGCCGGTCGACTCAACGACGATGTCAACGCCGATCTCGCCCCACGCCAAGTTCGCCGGATCGCGTTCCGCCTTGACGATGATTTCTTTGCCGTTGACGACCAAGTTGTTGCCGTTCACCGACACTTCGGCATCCAGACGGCCATGGACAGAGTCGTACTTCAACAAATGAGCAAGCGTATTCGCATCGGTTAAATCGTTCACCGCCACTACTTCAATGTCCGGGTTTTTCAATGCCGCGCGGAAGACGTTGCGTCCGATGCGGCCAAATCCGTTGATTCCCACTTTGACTGCCATCTTATTTTCCTCCTTGCGATTGGATTGTATCAGCAAGGGAGATTACTCCCCTACGAACGCTTTTGCGGCTCCTTCGTCCGTCACCAATAGCGAGTGCGGCGCCCGTTTCATGTACGCGCGAATGGCTTTCGCCTTCGACGCCCCTCCGGCGACGGCGATGACATGCTCGACATGCGGGAGGTGTTCAAGTTGAATGCCGACTGTTTTCACTTTATGGACGACGTCGCCGTACTCGTTGAAATAGTAGCCGAACGCCTCGGCGACCGCATGGCGGGCGATGATGTTCTCCATCTCTACAGGCGGCGTCTTCCGCCGCTTGGCCATCGTCACCGCTTCACCGATGCCATGGACGACCATGCGGCATGATTGGATGAGCTCAAGCACTTCTTTCACCGCCGGCTCTTCGACAAGCGACGCGTACGCTTCATCGCTCAGCTGGTCAGGCACGTGCAGCAACCGATAGCGGCCCATCGCTTTTTCCGCCATTTTCGCACAAATCGTGTTCGCCTGATTCTCGACATCTTCGCCAAGGCCGCCGCGCGCCGGCACGAACAACACATCGCGAAGCTTCGAATCCGGCGTCATCATCTCCGCGACCGCCGCCATCGTCGTTCCGCCGGCCACGGCGACGATGTCCCCGGGCTCAAGCAGCTCCTTCATGCAGGCGACACACGCTCTACCCATTTCTTTTTTTACCCAAGGGGAACAGTCGCTATCCCCAGCAACGACAATCACCCGCGGAATGCCGAGCTGTTCCTGCAGCGCGGCTTCCAGCTCTTTGAGTCCGAGCGCTTCCCGCATCAAATCATTGAGCGTATGAAGGAGCGCCTGGCCTTCCTCCGTCAACCGCATGCCCGACACATCAGCGGAAAGCAAGTTTTGTCCTTTCAAAAATTCTGTTTCCGACCGGAGAACCCGCTCGCTCATGCCGAGGCTCGCCGCCAGCGCCCGCCGCCCGATCGGCGCCATAAGCGAAATAGAGTACAAAATTTGATATCGTTTTTGCATAACGTCAAGCAAGTCGGGCGATAATTTTTTTAATGCCTCTACTAACGGTTGCATCGATCCTTCCCCTTAGCAGAACATAGGGATGTTTTTTGTCCCGGTATGACATATTATGTCCCGCCAATCGATAAGAAATTCCTCCCGCTCTATTTTCATTATAGCAGGAGGACGATAGCCGTTCAACTGTTTTGTGCCCGCTGCAACCGTTTTCTCACCATTTCTTTTTCAATCATCCCATACCCAATTTCTTCCCCGTCAAGCTCGACGACCGGAATCATCAACTGATATTTCTCGAGAAGCGCGTCGTCTTCATAAATATCGATCTCTTCCATCGTAAACCGATAGTCTGCCTGCAGCTCCGTCAAAACCGCTTTCGCTTTGTCGCAAAGCGGACAGTTCGTCTTCGTGTACAACCGGATGTGCATTGCGTTCTTCCTTTCTTTCACCGGTCGCATCAAGCTCCGGTGTATTGCTTTCGTTTCGCCGAAGAAGGAATGCGCAGCTGCTCCGCGGTATTTGGCGACCGTGCGGCGCGAAATGGCGATGCCGTATCGGCCATGAAGCAAATCGGCCAGCTGTTGGTCAGAAAGCGGCGCCTGTCGGTCTTCCGCCGCGATCAGCTCTTGGATGATCGATTTCACTTGAGCGGAGGAAGCCACCTCGATCGTTTCCGCCAGCTCGTCGCGCTCAGGAAGACGTTCCAGTTGCAGCAAGAGGCATCCCGCCAAATCGCGGGCGCCGACTCCCGGCGGGTCGAGCGACTGCACAAGGCGCAGCCCCCGTTCCATCTCTTGTTCCGATGCGGAAAACCGCGCCGCCAGCTCGGCAAGCAATGAAAAACGACCGCAAACGCGGTCGTATCAAGGGGGTTGGGAATCTCAATCCGAACTTGTCAGATCGTTGGAACGCCCTCGGCAGGATTCGAACCCACGCTAAGAGAACCGGAATCTCTCGTGCTATCCACTACACTACGAGGGCATGGAAGTTCATGATTTCTCTATTTCGTTCCGTCGCATGTTCTATTATAGCAGGATCGTGCAAAAATGCAAGGGGAAAATGCAATAAAAAAACAGGAAAAATTAGGCCTTTGTTCCTTCCACATCAATGCCACCGCCACAGGCAACTGGTTAAAAAAATAAAAAAGCGGTTATGATGAAAAGAGGGATATTCCCGCTAGCCGCGAATATGTTATAAAGAATGGGGAAGGTCGTTTTGTTTGACCTTCATTGACCATTCGTGTATGATGAAGGCGTACATATTGATCCATTAGGATGGAAAAGGAGGCGTTTTGGGATGTATTTGATTCCGACTGTCATCGAACAGACGAACCGCGGGGAGCGGGCGTACGACATTTATTCGCGCTTATTGAAAGACCGAATCGTGTTCCTTGGCAGCCCGATCGACGACCAAGTGGCCAACTCGATCGTGTCGCAGCTGTTGTTTTTGGCGGCGGAAGACCCGGACAAAGATATTTCCTTGTACATCAACAGCCCGGGCGGCTCGATCACAGCTGGCCTGGCGATTTACGACACGATGCAGTTCATCAAACCGGACGTATCGACAATTTGCATCGGCATGGCCGCTTCCATGGGGGCGTTTTTGCTTGCCGCCGGTGCGAAAGGGAAACGGTTCGCGCTTCCAAACAGTGAAATCATGATCCACCAACCGCTCGGCGGCGCCCAAGGGCAGGCGACGGAAATCGAAATCGCCGCGAAGCGCATTTTGTTCTTGCGCGACAAACTGAACCGCATTTTGGCGGAAAACACCGGCCAGCCGATCGAAGTGATCGAACGCGATACGGACCGCGACAACTTCATGACAGCGCAAAAAGCGATGGAATACGGCATTATCGACCGGGTGCTGACGCGTTCGGACGAAAAATAAGCCGAAACAATAAAGGCTGCTTCGGAAACGGAGCAGCCTTGTCTCATATTCGCCCGCGAACGCACCGACGGTCGTTCCGGCGCACCACTCACTTTTCTTTTTGCACATAGGCGGCGAGCTTTTCGATCGCTTCTTGCTCATCCGGACCGTCGGCAATGAGCGTGATCACCGCTCCATGGCCGATGGCGAGGCTCATCAAGCCCATAATGCTTTTCGCGTTCACCCGTTTTCCATCTTTTTCCAAAAACACATCAGCGGAAAAACGGTTCGCTTCTTGGACAAACAACGCCGCCGGGCGCGCCTGCAGCCCGGTTTCTAATTTTACTTTCACTTGTTTTTCCACCATTCTCCATCTCCCCTTTACAGCGATTTATGGAAATCGACCGGCTTTCCAGCCCGCAGCCGCTCCGCGATCTCATCAATTTTGCGCAGCCGGTGGTTGATGCCGGATTTGCTGATTTTGCCGCCGGCGACCATCTCGCCAAGCTCTTTCAGCGTCACGTCTTGATGCTCGATGCGAAGCTTCGCGATTTCCCGCAGCTTCGCTGGCAAGGCGTCGAGGCCGATCGTCTCGTCGATGTAGCGGATGTTTTCCACCTGGCGAAGCGCAGCGCCGATCGTTTTGTTCAAATTGGCTGTCTCGCAATTGACAAGCCGGTTGACCGAGTTGCGCATATCGCGGACGATGCGGATGTCTTCAAAGCGGAGCAGCGCCTGGTGAGCGCCGATGATGTTCAAAAACTCGGCAATTTTCTCTGCCTCTTTTAAATACGTAATAAACCCCTTTTTCCGTTCCAACATTTTCGCATTTAAAAAAAAGTGGCTGTTCATCAGTTCACATAAAGAGCGGTTATGATCCTCGTACAAAGAAAAAATCTCCAAGTGATACGAGGACGTCTCCGGATTGTTGACCGAGCCGCCGGCCAAAAACGCACCGCGCAAATACGAGCGCTTGCAGCACTTTTTCTTGACAAGTTCCGGATCGATGTCATGAATGAACGAAAAATCGCCGTTCCAAATGCAAAGATCACGGAGCAGCGGGGCGGCGCCGTCGGTAATGCGGACGATATACACGTTATTTTTCTTTAAACGCATTTTTTTGCGGACAAACAGCTCAACCGCGACGTCATACCCTTTTTTCAACAGCGTATAAATGCGCCGGGCGATCGCCGCATTTTCCGTTTGGACATCGACCGCCATCCGCCCGCCGGAAAACGACAGTGAGCCGTTCATGCGCAACAGCGCCGACAGCTCGGCCCGCAAGCAGCAGCGCTTGACCTCTAAATTCGTCAGCTCCTTCTTCGTTTCGGACGCAAAAGACATGATCGTTCCACCTCCATTCGCTCCCGTACCGGCCGGTTGGAGGTGCCCAACTCTCGGCGCGGCCATGCGGCCGCCGCCCCTCGCGCCCCGTCTCCTTGGCCTATGCGTATGCGGATCAGGCACACAGCGCCCGCCGTCTAGCAGCGGGGAAGCAGCCCGAGAAGGAGGGCGGCGACTTTCCCTGTATTATGGCGAATGACCCCATCATCGTACGTAACAATATCGTCACGGATCACCTGCACGCCGAGCGTGCCGCTGTCATCATGCACCGGCTCGGCCCGCTCCTCTTCATACCGGCGGCGGATGGATTCCGGAATCGCCCCGCTGTTGACGATGACGGCATCCAAAAACGGGACGCCAAGATGGTCATGAAGCGCCTTCACATGGTCGCTCACCGTATAGTGCGGCGTCTCGCCGGCCTGGGTCATAATGTTGCATATATAGACTTTTTTCGCCTTCGCCTTGCACACTTCCTGTCCGATTTTCGGCACGAGCAAGTTCGGCAAAATGCTTGTGTACAGACTCCCCGGGCCGATGACAATCAAGTCGGCGCCGCGGATGGCGGCGGTCGTCTCCGGCAACGGTTCAATATCTTCCGGGGTTAAAAACACCCTCTTAATTTTTTTCCCCGCGCCAGGAATTTTCGACTCGCCCGAAATAACGGTACCATCTTCCATTTCCGCGTGCAACACGACGCTTTTGTTCGCCGCCGGCAACACTTGGCCGCGTACGTTCAACACTTTGCTCATTTCGCGGATCGCCTTCACAAAATCGCCGGTGATCGATGTAAGCGCCGCCAAAATCAAATTGCCGAGCGAGTGTCCCGATAAGCCGTTGCCGTTTTGAAAACGGTGTTGAAACAGCTCAACAATAAGCGGTTCGACATCAGACAGCGCGGCGAGCACGTTGCGCACATCCCCAGGCGGCGGGATGTGCAGTTCGTCCCGGAGCCGCCCGGAACTCCCCCCGTCATCGGCGACGGTGACGATAGCCGTCAAGTCAAGATCGTGCTGTTTCAGACCCCGAAGCAGGACGGGAAGCCCAGTGCCGCCGCCGATGACGACGATCTTCGCTGCTCGTTTGTCTCTCATCGATGCGCTTCCTTTCTCCTCTCCATGTCCCGGTGCGAGACAACCGTTTTATAATTGGCGGAAAAATGGCGGGCGATATGCTCAGCGAGCGCCACGGAACGATGCTGACCGCCCGTGCAGCCGATGGCGATCACCAGCTGGCTTTTTCCTTCGCGCTGGTAATACGGCAGCATAAACGCCAGCAAATCAATCAGCTTTTCCAAAAACTTTTGCGTTTCTCCCCATTTGAGCACATATGACGCCACTTCCTCATCGAGCCCGGTTTTCGGCCGCATATGCTCAATGTAGTGCGGGTTCGGCAAAAAGCGGACATCAAACACCAAGTCAGCGTCAATCGGGATGCCGTATTTAAATCCAAACGACATAACGTTGACCATAAAGCCGGACTGGGCGTGCGATGAAAACTGGCGGACGATTTTCTCCCGCAGTTCGCGCGGCTTGAGCCCAGTCGTGTCATAAACGATTTGCGCCCGCCCTTTGAGTTCCTCAAGCAGTTTCCGCTCCAGGCGGATGCCTTCAAGCGGCGGCTCATTCGGCGCGAGCGGATGCGTCCGCCGCGTTTCTTTATAGCGGGCCACAAGCGTCGAGTCTTGCGCATCCAAAAACAAAATTTGCGGCATAATCCACGCCTGCCCGGCCAACTCATCGAGCGCGGCAAACAAGTGGTCGAAAAAGTCGCGGCTGCGCAAATCCATGACGAGCGCGACTTTATTCATTTTATTCCCGGACTCTTTCACAAGCTCCAAAAACTTCGGCAACAGCGTCGGCGGCAAGTTGTCGACACAAAAAAAGCCGAGGTCTTCAAAGCTTTGGATCGCCACCGTTTTGCCTGCCCCGGACATGCCGGTGATGATGACGAGTTGAATCGGTTGCTGCGCCCCGTGTTTCCCCATTTTTCTGCTCCCCTTCCGCTAACTTGGATCAAGACGATATGAAAGCAGCTCAAACTCCTCCGTATATACAAACGTTCCGTACATGACCCCTTCGCCTTTGACAGCGTATTCTAAAATATGGTAGTCTCCTGGGGCCATCGGCAACGTGGACAGCGCTTCAACCTTATGCCAAGCGAGCGTCCCTTCTTCGGAAGACGGCACGTTTTCGCCGATGAAGTCGTCGGCGAAAAACGTAAACATCATCCACTCCGACACCGTTTCATTCCCGTTTTTCATCACGATCGTAAAGACGCCTTTCAGCTCTGGATTTTTCAAATAAATGCCCGTCTCTTCCCGGTATTCACGAATGCATGCTTCGCGCACCGTCTCGCCGGGCTCCATTTTCCCGCCCGGAGCGACCCACCAGCCGCGCCTCGGCTTTTGCAACAGCAGCACTTGGCCGTCTTTATATAATACGCAGTTTGTCACCCGTTGCAATTCGTTCACCCCAACCATCCGCAAACATGCACATAATCATCTTTATTTTACCATAAATAGTTAGGCCGCTCCACCTTCAAACCGCTGGAAACCGTCCGCTTCCCGTCTGCAAAAACCTCGGGGCCCAACATTCCGCTTCCAGCCGAAAGACGCCATCCCCACCCTTTCAAGCGAAACGGCAGGATGCAAGCGCCCGGCAAAAAAAGAGACGCGGACAAACGCCCGCGCCAAAAAGGAGCTATATAAAAGGGGGTCAATTACTTACTTATAGCATACGACAAATGTGTTGCGCCCGTGTTACATCTGGGTTAAATAACCATTACGATTTGATTGCGATTTGGTTACCGGATCAGCTGACCCCTTGCTTATGGAGCTTTTCTTTCAGTTCCTCAACGTAATGCTGGGCGCTTTGCGCGGCGATGCTGCCGTCGCCGGTAGCCGTCACGATTTGCCGGAGCGTTTTTTCCCGCACATCACCGGCGGCGAAAATGCCCGGCACTTTCGTCTCCATCTTTTCGTTCGTGACGATATAGCCGTTTTCATTCGTGATGCCAAGATTGGCAAACGGCTTCGAGAGCGGCACCATCCCGATGTAAATGAAAACGCCGTCGCACGGAAATTCGCGCTCCTCGCCCGTTTGCGTATGCACAAGCGTCACGCTGCCGACTTTTCCGTCCTTTTCGTTGATTTGTTTCACCGTATGGTTCCAGATGAAATCAATTTTTTCATTGGCGAACGCCCGGTCTTGCAAAATTTTTTGCGCCCGCAGCTTGTCGCGGCGGTGAACGATCGTCACTTTATTGGCAAACCGCGTCAAATAGACGCCCTCTTCGACCGCTGAGTCGCCCCCGCCCACGACGACCAAATCTTTCCCTTTGAAAAACGCCCCGTCGCACACCGCACAGTACGAAACGCCGCGGCCGCCGAGCTCCGCTTCACCCGGTACGCCGAGTTTTTTATATTCCGCTCCGGTGGCGATGATGACCGCGCGGGCCTTGTACTCTTTGTCGCCGACGATGACCGTTTTGTACGCCTCGCCATCGATGATTTCTTTCACATCGCCGTATGCGTACTCCGCGCCGAATTTTTTCGCATGCTCAAACATTTTCGTCGCCAATTCCGGGCCTAAAATCGTTTCAAAGCCAGGATAGTTCTCGACTTCCTCAGTGTTGAC
The DNA here is from genome assembly GCF_001414205.1 of Geobacillus sp. Sah69. Taxonomy (NCBI): domain Bacteria; kingdom Bacillati; phylum Bacillota; class Bacilli; order Caryophanales; family Anoxybacillaceae; genus Geobacillus; species Geobacillus sp. Sah69. The sequence continues at coordinate 37,690 of NZ_LLKS01000069.1, forward strand.
CATCTGCCCGCCCGGGACGCCGCGCTCGATCATCAGCGTCGACAAATTGGCGCGCGATGTATAGACAGCCGCCGTCAGCCCAGCCGGCCCGGCTCCGGCAATAATGACATCGTAAATTTTTTCGTCTGCCACACCGTCCACTCCCTCGCTTGAGAATCATTCCATTTTCATCGTATAAAAGTCGATTCGCCCTGTCTATTGATTTGCTCATGTATAGAGCCGGCGCGCTTTTTGCACGTATTTTTGCACCGTCGACGCCGAAACGCCGTATTTGGCCGCCATCTCTCTTTGCGTCACACGCTCTCCTTGCTGACGGCGCCACATGTATTCAATCGCCGCCGCCCACGCCGCTCCGTTCGCAAACCGTTCGCCATCGGCCAGCGGATGGACGGCAATCGCAAACGCAAAGCGGCAGAGTGCTTCCTTTTCTTCATTATTTGCCGAAAGCGCATCGACCATACGGCCGACGTTCCCCGCCCGGGCGGACGAGCCGTCGGTCAAGCCAAATAAAAACGAGTCGATGAATGGACGCAAGCGCGGGTCGGCCGGCAACAAGCGGCAGACCGCCAGCGACATGGCCGTTTCCTCCGCTTGCTTCGAGCGGCTGAACAAATATAAGCCGTACAACTGGTCAGCCAATCCTTCCTGCTCAATCCAGCGGATGATGCGGGCAAACGCTTCGTCGAACGACGGAACAGCCCACGGCTCCTCGCCGCGCTTTTCCGGATGAAACACGAGAAACTCTTCCCACATGTTCCGAGCGAGCGATTCATGCCCCGTATGGTAGGCGGTGCAGGCGAGCCAGTAGTAAAACGGCCCGTCGCCGCGAAAGCCGCTTTTGTACAGGCGGTGCAGCCAGCGGAACGCCAAATCGAACCGCCCGACAAGCGCGAACGTCGCCCCGAGCTTGTATTGATGCTCATGGAAAAACGGATAAAGCCCGGCGAGCGTCCGGCAAAGGGAAGAGACTTGCTCCTGATCATGCAAGTAATACGCGAAAACGAGCGCATTGCAAAGCGCATGCAAATTGCCGGGATCGCGTTTGAGCACTTCACGCACTTTCTGTTTCGCTTTGTCGACATCGCCGCGGTAAAAATAAGCAAGCGCCAGGTTGTTGTGCGCCGCCCACATGTCCGGATAGCGGGCGACAATCGCCTCGAGCGCCTCAATCGCTTCCGCAAACCGCTCCTCCTCAAGCAAACGGCGGGCCCGATCCTCCATCACCATCAGTTGCTCCTCTTCTTCCGTCCATTCTGAGCCATCGAGCCGAAGCAGCTCAAGCAAGTCGGCGGCATCGTCGGCAAACTCCCCGTCCGGCTCATTCGCCAAGTACTGTTCAGCATATTGCCGAGCCTCGCGGAACAAGCCGAGGCAGGCGAAATTGTTCGCCAAAAAATACAAACAGTCGTCCATCGTTTCATCGAGATCATGAATAATTTTGAACAGCCATTGGTTTGAAAACTGGTATTCACCAAGTTCGGACAATACTAGCGCCAGCTGCAGGGCAAACGACGCATCGCGCTCATCCAAACGGACGGCGCGCTCGAAATACTTCCTCGCCTTATGCAAATCGCCCCGATCGTATGCTTTCATTCCTTTTTTGAAAAAATACTCTCCGTTCTGGAGAAAAGGCACAATCGTCGCTTTTCGTGATGACTGCTTCAGTTGTTTTCCCATTCTGTCCTCCGTTGTCCGTAAAATTCGTCGAACAACAGTATATCATATTGGACGCTGAAACAAACAACAAAACTCAGCTCAAAAACATGGTAGCAGCGCCATTGCCGTCCGCCAAACGGCGGAGACGTCAAAAAAGGATGCCCCGCTCTCCGGCTGCCTCCGCGGTTCGCTCACGCGAGCCATGAGCCCGGCAGTCTGAGTGGCGGGCATCCCGTTTTCCTATTCCTCCGTTTCCAATCGTCCCCGTGAACAAGCCTTCGCTAACCATCGGCTTACGATTAGGTTTGTTCCGTTGCTTCCGTTTTTTGTGCGTGCCGCTCGGCAAGCGTTGCCAGCACGGCGTCAAGCGGCAGCTTTTGTTCCCGCAACAGCACAAGCAAATGGTACAACAAATCAGCCGCTTCCCATTTCAGCTCGTCATGACTCCGGTTTTTCGCCGCAATAATCACTTCGGCCGCTTCTTCGCCGACTTTTTTCAAAATCTTATCGACACCTTTTTCAAACAAATACGTCGTGTACGACTCTTCTGGCCGTTCGGCGTCGCGCTTGGCGATGATCTGTTCGAGTTCGTTCAAAATGGCGAACCGGTCGGCCTGCGGCGCGCGCGCCGCGCCGTCCAGCGAGCGGGAAAAGCACGAATACGCGCCCGTATGGCACGCCGGACCCGCCGGCTCGATGAGCACGAGCAGCGCATCGGCGTCGCAGTCGTAGCGGATGTCGACAACGCGCTGCACGTTTCCAGATGTCGCCCCTTTATGCCACAACTCTTGGCGCGAGCGGCTGTAAAACCATGTTTCTCCGGTCTCGATCGTTTTTTCGAGCGACTCTTTGTTCATATAGGCGAGCGTGAGCACTTCCTTGCTTTGCGCATCTTGGACGATCGCGGGCACCAGCCCTTTTTCATCAAAGCGAATGTCTGCCGTCATCGCACGTTCACCCCTCTTTCTTTCAAGTACGCTTTCACTTGTCCGACCGACGTTTCTTTGTAATGGAAAATCGATGCCGCCAGCGCCGCGTCCGCTTTCCCTTTTTCGAACGCTTCGAGGAAATGCTCGGCCTTGCCGGCGCCGCCGGACGCAATGACCGGAACGCTGACCGCTTCGCTCACCCGCCGCGTCAAGGCAATATCAAAACCGTTTTTGCCGCCATCGGCATCCATGCTCGTCAGCAAAATCTCCCCGGCGCCAAGACGGACCGCTTCCTGCGCCCACGCGACCACTTCCCATTCGGTCGCGTTGCGGCCGCCGTGCGTATAGACGCGCCATGAACCAAGCGTTTCATCGTATTTCGCGTCAATGGCAACGACGATGCATTGCGAGCCGAAAAAGTCCGCCCCTTCCGCGATCAAGGCCGGATGGAGCACCGCGGCGGTGTTGAGCGATACTTTGTCGGCCCCGGCGCGCAGCATCCGCTTCATATCGTCAAGCGAATGAATCCCCCCGCCGACCGTAAACGGAATGACGAGCTCGGCAGCGACGCGCTCGACGACATCGACCATCGTTTTCCGGCCTTCATGGGAAGCGGAGATGTCCAAAAAGACGAGCTCGTCCGCCCCTTGCTCATCGTACGCCTTCGCCAGCTCCACCGGGTCGCCGGCATCGCGCAGCTGGACAAACTGCACTCCTTTGACGACGCGGCCGTCTTTCACATCAAGGCACGGGATGATGCGTTTCGTGATCATCGCTCGCTCACCGCCTTTAACGCTTCTGCTAGCGTAAACTGATTCGTATAAAGCGCCTTGCCGACGATCGCCCCACCGATGCCTTGTCCAGCATATTGGCAGAGCGCGCGCAAATCGTCAAGCGAGCTGACGCCGCCAGAAGCAATCACTTCTTTTCCCGTCGCCTCGGCCAACCGGACCGCGGCGGCGATGTTCGGGCCCGACAGCGTGCCGTCCGTTGCAATGTCCGTAAAGATAAACGTCTCCGCCCCCGCCTCGGCGAGCATCCGCCCGAGTTCTTCCGCTTTCACGTTGGACGTCGCCAGCCACCCTTCCGTCGCCACGAAGCCGTCGCGGGCGTCAATGCCAATCACGATGCGGCGGCCGTATGTTTGGAGCATCCTTTTCACAAACGGCGGATCGGCAATGGCCGCGCTTCCTAAAATGACGCGGGCGACCCCATTTTCTAAATAATGCACGATATCCTCTTCCGTCCGGATGCCGCCGCCGACTTGCACGTTGACGCCCAGGCGGGCCGCTTCAATGACAAACCGGTCGTTGACGCGCCGCCCTTCTTTCGCTCCGTCCAAATCGACCATATGAATCCACTCCGCCCCTTGGGCCGCGAATTGCTCGGCCATCGCGACCGGCGAATCGCCGTACACCGTTTCTTTGCTGTAATCGCCTTGCAGCAGGCGGACGCATTTTCCGCCGCGCATATCGATCGCCGGATACACCGTAAACGCCGCCATCAGCGATTCCCCCTTCCCGTGACGATGCCGACATAATTGTTCAAGATACGCATGCCGACCGCCCCGCTTTTTTCGGGATGAAACTGCGTGCCCCAGACGTTGCCGCACCCGACAACCGCCGGAACGTTCACGTCATACTCGCTGCTCGCGAGCACGACGTCCTCATCGCCCGGGACGACGTAATACGAATGGACAAAATACACATGCCCTTCCTCGACGCCATGAAGAAGCGGCGACGGGCGATGGAAACGGAGCCGGTTCCAGCCCATATGCGGCACTTTATACCGTTCACTCGTTTTCGTCACACCCGGAAAGCGGACGACGCGGCCGCGCAAAAGCCCAAGCCCTTTGGTCGGCCCGTTTTCCTCGCTTTCGTCAAACAACAGCTGCATCCCTAAACAAATGCCAAGCAGCGGCGTGCCGTTTTCAGCCGCCGCACGGATGAAATCGGCCAACCCGGTTCCACGCAAAATGTGCATCGCATCGCGAAACGAGCCAACCCCAGGCAAAAGGAGCCCGCGCGCCCGTGCCAACTCCTTGTTGTCGCCGCTCACGATATACGGGCAGCCGAGCCGCTCGAGCGCTTTGCGGACGCTGTATAAGTTGCCCATGCCATAATCGATGATCCCGATCATCGTCATCCCATTCCTTTCTTCCCTGATCCATGCCCATCCCCTTGTTCAATGAACAACGGTATGGCGGCATGCTTTTTTACGGCGCTCCTTCCATGTGCAAACCTCTCCTTGGCATCCGGTCGCCTTTCCTGCATCCATGGAGCTTTTCCCGCAGGAAGCGCTACCTCGATCCGACCGCCTTTCCTGCGCCTGCGGAACTCTTTCCCCACGGGGGGCGCCCCACTCCATCGGCTACAGCATCCCTTTTGTCGACGGAACGCCTTTGACGCGCGGGTCGATCATCGTTGCTTCATCGAGCGCCCGCCCGAGCGCCTTAAACACCGCTTCGACCATATGGTGCGTATTGCGCCCGTAATGGACGATGACATGCAAGTTCATCCGCGCTTCAAGCGCCAGTTTCCATAAAAACTCATGCACGAGCTCGACATCAAACGCGCCGACTTTCGCTGCCGGAAACTCGCCGCGAAACTCAAAATGCGGGCGATTGCTCAAGTCGATCACAACTTGCGCCAAGGCGTCATCCATCGGCACAAACGCGTTGCCGTACCGCTTGATTCCTTTTTTGTCGCCAAGCGCTTCCTTGATCGCCTGCCCGAGGCAAATGCCGATGTCTTCCGTCGTATGGTGGTCGTCAATATGCGTGTCGCCTTTCGCGTCAATGCGCAAATCGAACTGGCCGTGCTTGGCGAACAAATCGAGCATATGGGTTAAAAACGGCACGCCCGTTTCCAGTTCGGCTTTTCCTTCGCCGTCAATCGCCAAACGCAGCTCAATGCTCGTCTCGTTCGTCGTTCTTGCGATCATCGCTTCCCTTGCCATCATTCATTCCCCTTTCTCGAGCCGCACCTCAATGGCGCGCGCGTGCGCCTCCAGCCCCTCGAGGCGGGCAAAGGCGGCGATTTTGTCGCCATGTTGTTTCAATGCGGTTTCACTGTAAACAATCACGCTTGATTTTTTCACAAACTCGTCAACGCTCAAGCCGCTTGAGAATCTGGCCGTGCCGTTGGTTGGCAGCACGTGGTTCGGCCCAGCGAAATAGTCGCCGACCGGCTCGGAGCTGAAGCGGCCGAAAAACATCGCTCCCGCATGGCGGAGCCGGCCGAAAAGCACGAGCGGTTCTGCCGTCATCACTTCCAAATGCTCCGGGGCCAGTTCGTTCACGACATCCACCGCTTCCTCAAGCGTCTCGGTGACGTAAATGGCGCCGTAGTTCTCGAGCGCCGCTTGGGCAATGTCGCGGCGCGGCAGCGTTTCAAGCTGCCGTTCGACTTCGCTCGCCACCGCCAGCGCCAATTTCATCGACGGCGTCACCAAAATGGCCGACGCCCGCACGTCATGCTCGGCTTGCGACAACAAATCGGCCGCAATCTCATCCGCATGCGCCGTCTCATCGGCGAGCACGACAATTTCGCTCGGCCCGGCGATCATGTCGATCGCCACATGCCCAAACACTTCCCGCTTCGCCAATGCCACATAAATATTGCCCGGCCCGAAAATTTTGTCAACCGGCCGGATCGTTTCCGTCCCGTAAGCAAGCGCGGCGATCGCCTGCGCGCCGCCGACTTTGTAAATTTCCGTCACGCCGAGTTCATAGGCGGCGGCCAGCACCCCAGCCGGGAGCGTGCCGTCTTTGTTTGGCGGCGAGGTGATGACAATCCGTTTCACCCCCGCCACTTGTGCGGGAATAACGTTCATCAGCACAGACGACGGATAAGCGGCCGTCCCGCCTGGCACGTACAACCCGACCGCATCGAGCGGCGTCACCTTTTGTCCGAGAATGGTGCCGTCTTCTTTCGTCATCCACCATGATTCGCGCTTTTGCCGCTCATGGTAGTCGCGAATGTTCGCCGCCGCTTGGCGAATGATCTCCAGCATCTCCGCGTCCATCGCCGCATGCGCGCGCTTCATTTCCGCTTCCGTCACCTTGAGCGAATCCAAGCGGACGCCGTCAAACCGTTCCGTGTATTCTTTCAGCGCTTCGTCGCCGCGGGTGCGCACAGCGGCGATGATATCGAGCACCGCACGCCGCTGCTCCTCCGTTCCGCTTTCAATCGTCCGCCTTAGCGACACGCCACCTCGGATCCGTTCGATTTTCATCGTTCGCTCCCCTTTCTATGGCATCGATCTTTCTATGGCATCGATCCGTTTTCCTCCACCAAGCCCCCATCAGCGCCGCGGACGCCGTTCCGCCAACGCCGCGCCGAGCCTCCATCAAGCTCTCTGCGGACAACCGCCCGTTTCCATCTTTTTCTATGGTTGTGGAATCACCGCCGCCAATCGGTCGACCAACCGCTCAATGTCCCCGCCGTTTAGCCGGTAGCTCGCCGGGTTGACAATCAGGCGCGACGTCACCTCGGCGATTCGTTCCAGCTCGACAAGTCCGTTTTCTTTCAACGTCCGTCCGGTCGAAACGATATCGACGATCCGGTCGGCAAGGCCGATCAGCGGGGCGAGCTCGATCGAGCCGTTTAGGCGGATGATCTCAACTTGCTCACCTTGTTCGCGAAAATACGTCGACGCGATGTTTGGATATTTCGTCGCCACCCTTGGCGCGATTTCATTCATCTTGGCACCGGGCAGCCCGGCGACCGCCAAATGGCAGCGGCTGATGTGCAAATCGAGCAGCTCATAGACGTTCCGTTCTTCCTCCATTAAGACATCTTTTCCCGCTATGCCCAAATCCGCCACCCCATGTTCGACATAGGTGACGACATCCATCGGTTTCGCCAAAATAAAGCGCATCTGCTCCTCCGGCACGTCAATGACGAGCTTGCGAGACTCGTCAAATTCCGGCGGCAGCACATAATCCGCCCGCCGCAGCAGCTCGACCGCCTCATCAAAAATGCGCCCTTTTGGCATCGCAATCGTCAGCATCACTCTTCCTCCCTGCTCGTCGTCATGTGCAAACGCGGCGCTTTTCCGCCAAACTCTCCCTCTCGCCGAACTAGCGCAGCCGGACACCCTCGTGGCTTTAGCCGTTCCATCTCCCGCCTCATCGACAGCCGTTCCAGTCGTTCCTGTTCGAGACGTTCTCCTCTTTTTGCGGCATTCATTGCCCGCTGCGGCCAAGCAAATAGACGATCGACCGGTAGCGCTGGCTGTAGGCGTCAATATCACGAATGCCGGCAATGTGCTGCAAGACGACGCGCTTGCCTTCCGCCCGTTTCGCCTCGGCGAGCTCCACCGCTTCCGCCAGCCGCTCTTGGCTAAAGACGATGCACTCGATGTCGCCGCGCACATCCGTTTCCCCAATCGCCTCAATCAACCGATCGACGCGCAAGCCAAACCCCGTCGCCGGCGCCGGGCGGGAAAACTTCGCCAATAAATCATCATACCGCCCGCCGTTGCCGATCGGGAATCCGACTTGCTCGGCGTACACGTCAAATAAAATGCCGGTGTAATAGCTCATATGGCTGACAAGCGCCATATCGAGCTTCACCGCCTCGGCCACCCCATACGTCCGAAGCGCTGCCATGAGCGCCGCCAGCTCGTCGGACGCCCGCCGCCCCTCCTCGCTTGTGACGAGCGTTTTCGCCTGTTCGATCACGTCCGTTCCGCCGCGCAAGGAAAGAAGATCCAACAGCCGCTTTTGATCGATCGACGAAAGCGGCCACGACTTCACATGTTCGCGGTAACCGACGTAATTTTTCTCATATAAAAAACGGCGCAATACACTCGCCCGCTCCTCATTCCCTAAAATCTCCAAAAACAGCGCATTGACATACCCGATATGGCCGATGGCCACCGAGAAGCGGCCCAACCCCACGCGCTTCAACAACGCGACCATTAAGCTGATGACTTCGGCGTCGGCGGCCACCGTGCCGTCGCCGATCAGCTCGACGCCGATCTGCTCAAACTCCGCCGGCCGACCGCCCTCGCGCTGCTGGGCGCGGAACACGTTGGCGTTGTACGCCAACCGGAGCGGATTGCCGTCGTCATACAACCGCGACGCCGCCACCCGGGCGATCGGCGCCGTCATATCGGGCCGCAATACGAGCGTATGCCCTTGCTGATCGAGGAGCTTAAACAGCCGATGATCGGCAATCGCCGACGCCGCCCCGACCGTTTCATAATACTCAAGCGTCGGCGTTTCGATAAACTCGTACCCCCAGCGCTCAATTTCTTCCGCCATCACCGAGCGCACTTGCTTTTTCAACTCATATAAAAACGGCAGCGTATCGCGCATGCCCAACGGTTTTTCAAACATGAACAGCTTTTTTGCCATGTCCCCACGCCCTTTATCGAAATACTTTAGTTTGCTAATATGGTAGAGAAGTGAAGTTATTAGTAGTTTACTCCTTTGCGGCCACAGCGTCAAGGGGAAAACGCTTTGCCAATAACAAAACGGACAAGATCGCTTCAAAAAACTAGAAGCGCTTGTCCGTTTCGTTCCACACGGCATAGGCGGTGATCTGCTTTCTAATAAAAATAGCGGTAGTCCATCTTGTCAAAATCCGCAATTCTCCTTTTTCGTTTCTTTCCTTTTTTCCTATTCCAACATGGAAAACCGCCCCCATTCAATTGGAAGGCGATTCATTCCAGCGGACAATGCGCATCGGGCAACCCGCGGCCATCGCCCCGGGCGGGACGTCTTGATGAACGACCGTGCCGGCGGCGACGACGGCGCGGTCGCCGATCACCACGCCGGGCAAAATGGTCGAGTTCGCGCCGATCATCACCTCATCGCCGATCACGACATCGCCGAGGCGGTATTCGTTCACTAAATATTCGTGGGCGAGAATCGTCGTGTTGTAGCCGATGACGCAGTTGCGGCCGATGTAAATTTTTTCTGGGAAGAGAATATCCGGCATGACCATAAAGGCGAGCGCGGTTTGCTCGCCGATGTTCATGCCGAGAAACGTGCGGTACAGCCAGCGTTTCAGCGGCAAAAACGGCGTGTAGCGCCCGATTTGAATGATGATGACGTTTTTCAGCACTTTCCAAAACGATACGGTGCGATACAACTGCCAGAGCGAGTTCGCCCCTCGGACAGGGTATTTGGTCGTTCGTCTCACCGGGAGAACGGATCCCCCTTTCATTCGTTGATGCCAACAATGGCCAACAAGTCGCTCATTTTCTCGAGCATATAGTCCGGTTCATATTGTTCCAAATACTCGCGTCCTTTAATCGCCCAGGCGACGCCGGCCGTTTTGACGCCGGCGTTTTTGCCGGCCAACATGTCGTGGTAGTTGTCGCCGACCATGAGCGCTTCGTTCGGTGTTGACTGCAGCACCTCAAGCGCCTTGTAAATCGGCTCGGGGTCCGGCTTTGGCCGCGTGACGTCATCGAGGCCGATGACGCACGAGAAAAACGGCGCCAGCCGCGTTTTTCTTAACCCCATTAGGGCGGTGTCGTGCATTTTCGTCGTCACGACGCCGAGGCGGAAGCCATGGCGGTGGAGCGTTTCGATCGTTTCATACACGGTGTCAAACTCGCGAATCAGTTCGTCATGATGAGCGTGGTTGAACGTGCGGTACGTCTTCACCATCTCCTCGACCCGTTCCGGATCGAGCGAGCCGAACGTTTCATAGAGCGACGGGCCGATGAACGGCAGGACGTCCTCACGTTTGTAACGGCCTGGATAGTACTTCTCCAACGTATGCAAAAACGACTGGATGATGAGCTCGTTCGTATCAATCAATGTGCCGTCAAGATCAAACAAAATGGTGCGAATCGTCATGAAGCAGCTTCCTTTCTCATCGGGTGTTCAAAGCGGCGCCAAACGAACGCCACCGCCATTGTCAGCAATACGGCCGTCACCAAGCGGATGAAAAGCAGCGGCCAAACAGAGATGCCAAGCGGGACGAAAATGAGCGTATCTTCGACAACCGCATGGCAAGAAACGAGAAAAATAAACGCCAACGTCAAATCGCGCTTCGAGACGCCGTCTTCTTTCGCCGCCTGAATCATCACTCCCGCCCCGTACGCCAAGCCGAACACAAACCCGGCGGCGAGCGTGAGCGATGTGTTCGCGCTCATGCCCAGCATCTTCGTCACCGGCGCCATCCAGCGCGAAACGGCTTCGATCCAATGGCGTTCTTTCAACACTTGAATGATCGTCATCAATGGAATGACAATCGCAACCAGCTGGACGATGCCGGTCGCCGCTTTTTTCAGCGCCGCCAAGATGATCTCTCCCCAGCCGGACGGCGAGGCGGCTTCAGGCGAGACAAACCCATATTGAGCGAGTTCCTGCCCCCCATCCCATAGATGAGCGATCAACAAACTGGAGACAACGGCCAAGCCAATGCGCACGGCGAGCATGAGCCAAACGCTCATACCCGTCCGCGAAGCGACGGAAGACTCGACGATCAAGTTATGAGAAAAGGAAAGCATGACCGCGAGAATGAACACTTCCTTCACCGTCAACTCGATCGTCAGCATCGCCCCGATCGCCGCGTACAATCCAAGCAAATTGCCGAGCACAAGCGGCACGGCCGCGTCGCCGGATAAGCCGAACCACTTCATCAGGGGAGTGACAAGGTCGATCAACCATGAAAATAAAGGGGTCGGCTGCAACAGCGCTAAAATGAGCGTCACTGGAAAAATGATTTTGCCGAGCGCCCATGACGTCTTCAGTCCGGCGATGACGCCGCGCTGCAATGTTCCTACCATATCTCCTCTCTCCTTCGCTTGTCTTCATGCCGCCGTGTGACCTTTTCACCACACGCCGTCCCTCTTTTTCCCTAGTCATCCGTCAACGGATAAGGACGGCTATTCGTCTTGATACCTTGCTTTTGCCCATCCTTTCGCCCGGCGCACGATCCACAGTACGATCGACAACACGATCAGCGTCACGGATACGACTTGGGCCGCGCGCAGACTGCCGGCCAGCATCAAGCTGTCGGTGCGCATCCTTTCAATCCAAAAGCGGCCGACGGAATACCAAATCAAATAGGACAAAAACAGCTCGCCGCGCCGCAAGTTGACGCGCCGAAGCCAAAGCAAAAGACAAAAACCGGCCAAATTCCAAAGCGATTCGTACAAAAACGTCGGATGCCAATAGCGCCCGTCAATGTACATTTGGTTGATGATCCAATCCGGCAAATGCAAATTTTCAAGAAACTGGCGCGACACAGGGCCGCCATGCGCCTCTTGGTTCATAAAATTGCCCCAGCGCCCGATCGCCTGGCCTAAAATGATGCTTGGTGCGGCAATATCGGCGAGCTTCCAAAACGACAGCCCGCGCGCGCGGGCGAACACCACGCCCGTCGCCACCGCCCCGATCAAACCGCCGTGAATGGCGAGGCCGCCTTGCCAAACTTTTGGAATCTCTGACAAATGCTTTGAATAATAGTGCCATTCAAACAACACGTAATACGCCCGCGCGCAGACAATGGCGATCGGCACGGCAAACAGCACTAAATCGACAAACGTCTCTTTCGGCAAGCCGAGCCGCACCGCTTCGCGCGTCGCGAGCCATAGCCCAATCAACACACCGGTGCCGATAATGACCCCATACCAATAAATCGTAATAGGACCAAGGTGCAAAAACACGCGGTCGAGCGGCTGAATCGTCGATTCCATCGTTTCCACCTCCTATGCCCCATGCCCAAACGAGATCCATTCCTTTGACGCAAGAAACGCCGACGATCAGTCGTAATCGTGCTCGCCGTCTTCGATGGCGTCGCTCAATCGCGCTGAAAACTCCTCAACAGCGTTGACCCCGAGCCGCTTCAGACGGAAATTCATCGCCGCCACTTCGACGATGACCGCCAAGTTGCGCCCTGGGCGGACCGGAATCGTCAATTTCGGCAATTCCGTGTCCAAAATTTTCACTTTCTCTTCTTCCAACCCAAGCCGGTCGTACTGTTTGTCCGGGTCCCACAACTCCAAATCGATGACGAGCGAAATGCGCTTATGCGTCCGCACCGCCCCGGCGCCGAACAGCGTCATCATGTTGATGATGCCAAGTCCGCGAATTTCGAGCAAATGTTCAATCAACTCGGGCGCGCTGCCGACGAGCGTATCTTCATCTTCTTGGCGGATTTCCACACAGTCGTCGGCGACCAACCGATGGCCGCGTTTGACGAGCTCCAGCGCCGTTTCGCTTTTGCCGACGCCGCTTTTGCCCGTGATCAACACCCCGATGCCGTACACATCGACCAACACCCCGTGCACCGCGGTGGTGGGGGCGAGCTTGCTTTCCAAATAGTTTGTCAATCGGCTTGACAGGCGGGTCGTTTTCATCGTCGAGCGCATGACCGGCACCGACTGGCGCTCAGACGCTTCGATCAGCTCCGGCGGCACCTCAAGTCCACGCGAGACGATGATCCCTGGCGTAATGTCCGTGCAAAGCCGTTCCATCCGCGACTTTTTTTCTTCCGGCGTCAACGTTTCATAAAACGACAGCTCCGTCCGTCCGAGCAACTGCAGACGCTCCGCCGGGTAATAGGCGAAATAGCCGGCCATTTCAATCCCCGGCCGCGACAAATCGCTTGTCGTAATCGGGCGGTAAATGCCCTCCGCGCCGCTGACGAGCTCGAGCTGGAACTGCTCAATGATGTCTTTCGTCCGCACTTTTGGCATACGTCGCCTTTCTCCCCTTTCTTCATCTTTCTTCCATTGTAACACGTTTCGTTCCGCCCTTGAATGGAAAACATCGGGGAAAACAAAACAGGGACGGCTCACCCCGTCCCGATCAAGCCAAACACATCAAACCGAAACGATCTTCACCGCATCGTTTCTCCCATTGCAACCCCTTGCCGCATTCGCCATCTTTTCACACGATCACGGAAAACCATGGCGCCACCGGCCTTCCAATGGATCACGCCCCGTTACGACCGGTTGTGGAGCGGCTCGATCACCGCTTTTTGCACAAGCAAATGGAAAAACGACAAGACGATCGACGCAAGCAGCGCCGTACCAAAGCCGCCGATTTGAAACGCATCGCCCATCAGCCCTGCAGTCATCATGAGCGTGATGGCGTTAATGACAAACAAAAACAAACCGAGCGTCAACACGGTCACCGGCAGCGTCAACAAGATGAGCACCGGGCGAACGACGGCGTTGAGCACCGCCAAAATCACGCTCGCCAAAAACGCCGCGCCGATGCCGCTGAAGTGAATATCGTCAAAATAGCCGTCAATCGCCATGAGCAACACCGTATTGATCAACACACCGATCAGCCAATTGAGCATTTCATCACCATCTTTATTCGAGTCTCGCGCCCGCCGGCCACACCTTGTTACAGTCCCAAAGAAACGGGGCCACGGCATTCGCCGGCAAACGGGCGCTTTCTCTTATTTTAACACTTGAATCCCTTTTATGACATTCCAAACAATGACAACAAGATTCACCGCCCCAGCAACGAGGAACCCAAGCCAGACGAGCCCGCCGCCAAAAAGAAGCGATTCCCCGCCCCAATGGCCGAACAGCACCGGCGACGCGGCCAACGCAATGAACAAGAGGATCGTAACGGCCGGAATCAAATGCGACACGAGCGACCGCTTCGCATGGCGTTTGACTTCAAGATCTTCGACAACAAAATAGACGACAATCGGCAAAATGAACGGCGCAAAAAAGACGCTGAAATAACAAAGCGCGGATAACACTTTGTTCGTCGACAATCGGCAATCCCCTTTCCAAGTTTCCTTTACCTGTATATACGACGGCCGCTGGTAAAAGTTTTCTTCCGACGGCAAAAAAAGGCGGCGGCCGCCGGTGTCCCAAGCGGCGGACAAAGCCGCAAAGGCCTTTACGCCTTCGCCGCTTCATATTGCGCCTGCATGCGCGCCCGGTCGCGTTCGAGAATCGGTTTTAAGTAGCGGCCGGTGTGCGATGCCTCGACCTCGGCCACCTCTTCCGGCGTGCCGACGGCCACGATTTGCCCGCCGCGGTCGCCGCCCTCTGGGCCTAAATCAATAATATAGTCCGCGGTTTTGATGACGTCCAAATTATGCTCGATGACAAGCACGGTATCACCGTTGTCGACGAGTCGATGGAGCACGTCAAGCAGCCGGGCGATGTCATCGACATGAAGCCCGGTCGTCGGCTCGTCCAAAATGTAGAGCGTCCGGCCGTTGGAGCGGCGGTGAAGCTCAGCGGCGAGCTTGACGCGCTGCGCCTCGCCGCCGGAGAGCGTTGTCGCCGGCTGACCGAGCTTCATATACCCAAGCCCGACGTCATAGAGCGTCTCGAGCTTGCGTTTGATTTTCGGGATCGAGGCGAAAAAGTCGAGCGCATCTTCGACCGTCATGTCCAAGACATCGGCGATGTTTTTCCCTTTATACGTCACCTCAAGCGTTTCACGATTGTACCGTTTGCCGTGGCACACTTCGCACGGGACGTACACGTCCGGCAAAAAGTGCATCTCAATTTTGATGATCCCATCGCCATGGCACGCCTCGCAGCGCCCGCCTTTGACATTGAAGCTGAACCGCCCTTTTTTGTAGCCGCGCACTTTCGCTTCGTTCGTTGAGGCAAACACGTCGCGGATGTCGTCAAACACCCCGGTGTACGTCGCCGGGTTCGACCGTGGCGTGCGGCCGATCGGCGACTGGTCGATGTCAATCACTTTGTCGAGATGCTCCAGCCCGCGGATGTCGCGATGCTCGCCCGGCTTGGCTTTCGCCCGGTTGAGCTTTTGCGCCAGCGCCTTATACAACACTTCGTTGACAAGCGTGCTTTTGCCCGAGCCCGACACCCCGGTGACAGCGACAAACGTGCCGAGCGGGATGTTCACCGATACGTTTTTCAAGTTATGCTCGCGCGCGCCGACCACCTCAAGCCAACGTCCGTCCGGACGGCGACGCTCGGCCGGAATCGGGATGAATTTTTTTCCTGACAAATACTGGCCGGTGAGCGAGTTCGGATTGTCCATCACCTCTTCCGGCGTGCCGGCGGCGACGACCTCGCCGCCGTGAATGCCTGCCCCCGGGCCGATGTCAATCAAATAGTCCGCGGCTAGCATCGTATCCTCGTCGTGCTCCACGACAATGAGCGTATTGCCGAGGTCGCGCATGCTTTTCAACGTCGCGATCAAGCGATCGTTGTCGCGCTGATGAAGCCCGATCGACGGCTCGTCGAGGACGTACAGCACCCCCGTCAGCCGCGAGCCGATTTGCGTCGCCAAGCGGATGCGCTGAGCCTCGCCGCCGGAGAGCGTGCCGGCTGAACGGCTGAGCGTCAAATAGTCGAGGCCGACGTTTTGCAAAAAGCCGAGCCGGTCGCGAATTTCACGCAAAATAAGGCGGGCGATTTGCGCCTCTTTTTCGGTCAACTCGAGCCCGTCAAAAAAGGCGAGCGCCTCGGTCACCGACATGGCGGTTACCTCGCCGATATGCTTGCCGCCGACAAGGACGGCCAGGCTTTCTTTTTTCAGCCGGTAGCCTTGGCATGTCGGACACGGTTGTTCCGCCATATACTTTTCCATCTGCTCGCGAATGTAATCGGAGCTTGTCTCCCGGTAGCGGCGCTCGATGTTGCGAACGACGCCTTCAAATGCGATGTATTGTTCACGCACTTGGCCAAAATCGTTCGTATAGCGGAAATAAATCGGCTCACCGCCGCTGCCGTACAAAATTTTCGCGAGCTGCTCTTTCGGCAATTCCTTCACCGGCACGTCCATCGGGATGCCGTAGTGGCGGCACACAGCTTCGAGCAGCTGCGGGTAGTATTGCGAGCTTTGCGGCTCCCACGGAGCGATGGCGTGTTCTTTTAACGTCAGCTCATCGTTCGGGATGACCAAATCGAGATCCACTTCGAGCTTCACCCCGAGCCCGTCGCAGTCCGGGCAGGCGCCGAACGGACTGTTGAACGAAAAGAGGCGCGGTTCAAGCTCCCCGATCGAAAAGCCGCAGTACGGACAAGCGTGCTTTTCGCTGAACAAGAGCTCCCCCTCGCCGATCACGTCAACGACCACTTTGCCGTCGGCGAGCTTCAGCGCCGTCTCCAACGAATCGGCAAGCCTTGATGCGATGCCGTCTTTGATGATGATACGGTCGACGACGACATCAATCGAATGTTTTTTGTTTCTTTCCAGCTCAATGTCCTCCGTCAACTCGCGCATCTCACCATCAATGCGAACGCGCACATACCCTTGTTTGCGAATATCCTCCAATGTCTTGGCGTGCGTCCCTTTTTTTCCCGAGACGATCGGCGCCAAAATTTGCATTTTCGTCCGCTCCGGGTAAGCAAGCAGCCGGTCGACCATTTGCTCGATCGTCTGCGATTGGATTTCAATGCCGTGCGTCGGGCAAATGGGGCGGCCGATGCGGGCGAATAGAAGCCGCAAGTAATCGTAAATTTCTGTCACCGTGCCGACGGTTGAGCGCGGGTTGCGGCTCGTCGTTTTTTGATCGATCGAAATGGCCGGCGACAAGCCTTCAATCGCATCGACGTCCGGTTTTTCCATCTGCCCTAAAAACTGGCGGGCGTACGCCGACAGCGATTCGACGTAGCGTCGCTGACCTTCCGCGTAAATCGTATCAAACGCCAGCGACGACTTCCCCGACCCGGACAGCCCGGCCAAGACGACGAGCTTGCCGCGCGGGATTTCAACGTCAATGTTTTTCAAGTTGTGGGCGCGCGCCCCTTTGACAATGATTTTCTCCATTCCGTTCACCCGGCCATCATCCTTCCGCTTTCAATTCGAAAATGACGTCGCGCAGCTGGGCGGCCCGCTCGAAGTCGAGCGCTTTGGCCGCCTCTTTCATCTCCGCCTCGAGCGTTCGAATCAGCTCTTCCCGCTCTTGTTTCGTCATCGCTGCCGCCGGCTTCGCCTCGTACATCTCCGTCTCTTCCGCCGCATACGTCGCGCGGATGACGTCGCGAATCTCCTTTTTCACCGTGCGCGGCACGATGCCGTGCTTTCGGTTGTACTCTTCTTGAATCGCGCGGCGCCGCTTCGTCTCTTGAATAGCGATTTCCATCGATTTCGTCACTGTATCGGCGTACATGATCACATGGCCGTTCGCGTTGCGCGCCGCCCGGCCGATCGTCTGGATGAGCGAGCGCTCCGAACGCAAAAACCCTTCTTTGTCGGCGTCCAAAATGGCGACAAGCGACACTTCCGGAATGTCCAATCCTTCCCGCAGCAAGTTGATGCCGACCAGTACATCGTATTTGCCGAGCCGCAAATCGCGGATGATTTCAATGCGCTCGAGCGTCTTAATTTCCGAATGCAAATACGCCACCTTGATCCCCGCTTCTTTTAAATAATCGGTCAAATCCTCCGCCATTTTTTTCGTCAGCGTCGTCACGAGCGTCCGTTCATTCCGCTCGACGCGCTCATGAATTTCGCCGATCAAATCGTCGATTTGTCCTTTTGTCGGACGGACGTCGATCGTTGGGTCAAGAAGCCCGGTCGGGCGAATGATTTGTTCGACAACGCCCGGGCTGTGCTCGAGCTCGTACGGCCCCGGCGTCGCCGAGACGTAAATAATTTGATGGATTTTTTGCTCGAACTCTTCAAACGTGAGCGGTCGGTTGTCGAGCGCCGACGGCAGACGGAAGCCGTGGTCGACGAGCACTTGCTTGCGCGCCCGGTCGCCGTTGTACATGCCGCGCAGCTGCGGCAAGGTGACGTGTGACTCATCGACGATAATCAAAAAATCGTCCGGAAAATAGTCAAGCAATGTATACGGCGTCGATCCCGGCGGCCGCAGCGCCAAATGGCGCGAGTAGTTTTCAATGCCGGAACAAAAGCCCATCTCGCGCATCATTTCCAAATCATAGCGCGTCCGTTGCTCCAGCCGCTGCGCCTCCAACAGCTTTCCTTGGGCACGCAGTTCGGCGAGCCGCTCCTCAAGCTCTTGTTCGATGTTTTGAATGGCGAGCCGCATTTTCTCCTCGCGCGTGACGAAGTGCGACGCCGGGAAAATGGCGACATGCTCGCGCTCGCCGAGCACTTCGCCCGTCAAGGCGTCCACCTCGCGGATGCGCTCGATTTCATCGCCAAAAAATTCGACGCGAATGCAATGTTCATCGCGCGACGCGGGGAAAATTTCGACCACATCGCCGCGGACGCGGAACGTGCCGCGCCGAAAGTCGATATCATTGCGGTCGTATTGGATGTCAACGAGCCGCCGCAGCAGCACGTTGCGCTCGATTTCCATCCCCACGCGCAATGAAACGACGAGCTCGCGGTATTCTTCCGGCGACCCTAAGCCGTAAATGCATGAGACGCTGGCCACGATGATGACATCCCGGCGCTCAAACAACGCCGACGTTGCCGAGTGCCGCAATTTGTCGATTTCATCGTTGATTTTCGCATCTTTTTCAATGTACGTATCCGTCTGCGGCACGTACGCTTCCGGCTGATAATAATCGTAATAGCTGACAAAATATTCGACGGCGTTGTGTGGGAAAAACTCTTTCAGCTCGCTGTACAATTGACCGGCGAGCGTTTTGTTGTGGGCGATGACAAGCGTCGGCTTGTTGACTTGGGCGATCACGTTCGAGATCGTAAACGTTTTGCCCGTCCCCGTCGCTCCAAGGAGCGTTTGATGTTTCACACCCCGCTGCAAGCCGTCCACAAGCTTGGCGATCGCCTGCGGCTGATCGCCTTGCGGTTCGTACGGCGACACTAATTGAAAACGGCCCTCCACCGTTTCGCCTCCTTCTTCAATCCATCTTTCCCCATTGTATCATATCCTCTGCGCAGATGCACAAAAAATGCGAACTGGTATTCGTTCCAATCTGCACAGCGATTTCCATTCCGTCAGGCCGCTTCCAGCTGCATAGATAAAAAAGCGGACCGCTGCAGATGGGTCCGCTTCTCTGTCATTTCTTTAAGTTGTCCAACATTCGCCCCGCCAACAGAAAACCGGCAATCGTCGAGGCGATGTCGGCGACGATTTCGTGCAGCTCGTCCGTATACCCTTTGGCATACGAGGCGACAAGCAAGGCAACGGTCAACAACAACGCAATGTAACGGTTGTACGTCACCCGCGCAAACAGCAGCAACAAAAGGCACGGGATGATAAGGGCCGCGAGAAACCACATACGTCTAGTCTCCTTTACGACACAGCTTCGGACGCCGAAGAGCCTCGTTGATGAACGAACAGCAGACCAAGTTCGTGGTGGCCGTCTTCATACACCGCTCCTTGAACGAAGCGGATCTCGCCGTTATGGCTGATGACTTCCAGCTTGCAAAACGCGCGGTTGCGCTGGAGCGCCTCGTAAAACTCGGCCTCAGTCTGCACTGGAACGCCGTTCGCTTTTACAATCACTTCACCAATGCTTAACCCCATTTGTTCCGCTTTGGAATTCGGGAGCACCCCGACGATCACCACGCCTTGCGGATGGCGGGCAAACCGGGGCGGGCGGGCGCGGTCAGCGCGGTGACCGGAAAAGGCAATCCACTCCCGCCCAATGATGGCTGCAGCTCCTGCGGCAGCCCCTAGCAACGGATGCCATAATCCAAAGACGGCAAGCACGGCGACAAGCCAAGCGAGGCGAAGCACGCGCCGCCCTTCTTCACGAGCTGCTTCCGCCGGCAGCACGTGCTGCCGGCGCTGCGAAAAGCCGAGAAGAAACGGCACAAGCCAAAACGAATAGCCGTCCCCAGCTGGAATGAGCGGCCACCACGAAACCGACGGCAACGCGCCGTCGGATATCGGCAGCACAACCGGCACAAACCAAAACCGTTGCGTCCACTGCATGCCGACAATCATTCCACGTTTGCTTCTCGCAAGCTGCGGCGAGGCCGCCCCATTTCGCGAGCGGAGAATCAGCCATCCTTCCGCCAACAGCAACAACACAAGCAGGGCGGCAAGCGCCCCTCCATCCGCCGCACCGTCTGACAACAGATGAGCGGCAAGTCCGCTTGGCCCCGCCAAGCCGAGCAAGACGAGCGCTCCGCCCACTGTATAAGCCGGTGAAAGGAGGCGCGCCTCCATCGTCAGGCCAAGCAGGATCGTCAACCCCGTCACCGCCCACACCGCATCCGGCGGCAACGCGAGCCCGATGCCGGACGCAATGACAGACAGCACAGCGCCCGCAACCCATCCCCACGTCCAAAGCCCACGCCATTCTTGCCCCAGCCGATAGACGCGCACATGAAAATCGCGGCGCTCCCGCTTCACCCGCCGCCAGCCGGCACCCCAGGCCAACAGCAGGCCGTAATACAAGAGCGGCTGCCGCCACACATCGGCGACGCCTTCCAACCATTCCAATCCCCAAGTTGCCATCCGCCTTCCCCCTCACTTCGTTCCCCATTCTTTATCTTCTATTCTACCAAATGACTGGGACAAATCCCATGCCTGCCGCCATCTTTTTTGCCTGAATGGCGAATTTGCGCTGTTTTCCACTTTCTTTGCCGAATGGACACTAGTTTTGTCGCCCGGGCAGGATTTCTTATGCCAATGAAAAAAGGGATATAGAAGAAGACAAAAAAGGAGGAGTGGAACGATGGAGTTAAAAACACCCGACGTTGCCGCCCGTCTCGGAGTGTCGTCAAAAACGATCCAGCGCTGGGTGCGGAAATACAACATTCCGCTGCAAAAAAATGAAGCCGGCCACTACTTGTTTGACGAAAAAACGATCGCCCTGCTTGAGCGGGTCAAATTTGAACAAGGCGCCGCGCTGGAAACGCAGCCGAAAGCAGAACCGAAAACACCGCCGGCCCCTAGCCGTCCTTCAACATCGCCGCCGAACGTTCCTATTCATGCCCTGTTTCAAGAATATGTCGGACCGGAAATCAGCCGCGTCTCCCTGCGCCTTGATCAACTCGAGCAGCAACTGGAACAAAAAGCGGATGACGTCGTTTCCGTTCAATTGCTGCACCACCGACGGGAGATGGAAGAAATCACCGCCCGCCTGACCGCCTTGGAACAGCTCGTCGCCCGCCTCGAGCAACAGCTGAATCACCAGCCGCCCGCCCCGCACAATCCGTCCGAAGAACCGAAGCGGAAACGGCGCGGCCTCGGGCGGGTGATGAACTTGTTTGTCTAACCGTGCAAAGGCACAATCAGCCCCACCAAACAGGCAACGAGTTTATCGTGCGCTCTGCCTTAGGCAGGGCGTTTTTTCTGCCCTTCCTTATGATCCGTCCCTTTCCTTCTCTTCACTGCTTCTTTACTCTTTTTTCATTCTTTTTTAATCATCGTTCTTTATAATATATAATGTCCCGTGTTGCCAATGCTACACCTGTCCAAAAAGGGGGAGCAACAAGTGAAACAGATTGAACGCAGGGCCATCGCCGCTTCCTTTCTTATCTTAGCGCTCTATCTTTCCCCGCTTTACCTTCTCGGCGAGCATGCCCACATTCGTGTCCATGACAATATGGACTCAAACATCGCCTGGTACCGCGTGCTTGCCCGAAGTGGACAATTGTTTGGCCCGCTTGACGCCGTGATTCCGCAAGTGATCAACGGGTTGCCGCGCAACGCCTTCGGCACTGAATTCAGCGGCATCGTGTGGCTGCACGCTTTGTTTCCCTCCATGGTGGCGTACGCCATCAGCCAAACGATCACGAGGGTATTCGCCTTTTTAGGCATGTATTGGCTGCTCAGGCGCCACTTTTTGTCTTCACCGGAATCATGGCTCATTCGCGTCGGGGCGGCGCTTGCTTTTGCGCTGACACCGTTTTGGCCGTCCGGCATGTTAAGCACGCTCGGCATGCCGCTGGCGCTTTGGGCGTTTCTGTCGATCCGCAACGGAGAAGCGACATGGAAAGAATGGCTGGCGATCATCTTGCTCCCGTTTTACGCCAGCTTTGTGCTCGGATTTTTCTTTTTCCTCGCCGCGATGACGGCGGTGTGGCTGTTTGACGGCGTTGTCCGCAAGCAATGGAACAAGCGGTTTTTCGCCGCGATCGCCCTCATGACCGGCATCTTTTTGGCCATCGAGTACCGCCTCGTGTACTCGCTTGTCTTCAGCGGCGAACCGACGAGCCGGAACGAGTTCCTCTCCTCGCGGCTCAGCTTCGTCCATTGCCTTCGTTTAACGTTGAAAAATTATGTGCTCGGCCATACGCATGTGATGACCGTCCATGGGCCGATCATCTTGCCGGTGCTTTGGGCGGCGTTTTTTCTCGTTTTGCGCCGCCATCAGCGCGGGCCATTGGAGCGACGCTTCCTTTTGTTGTTTTGGTTGAACATCGCCTTATCGGCTTGGTATGCGTTTTGGTTTTACAAAGGGTGGCAGCCGCTGAAAGAACGAATTTCCCTTTTGAATACGTTCAATTTCGCCCGCTTCCATTTTTTGCGGCCGATGGTCATTTACATCGATTTTGCCTTGGCCTTGCAAATCTTAGCCAAGGAACGGACCGCATGGCGGCGCCTCGTGCCGATCGCCTTGGCGCTGCAGTTGCTTTTGCTTGGCGGGTTTAATGAAGAAATCCGCTATCGCTTCGCTGGCACCCCATCGTTCGAGCAGTTTTATTCCGAACATTTATTTACCAAAATCAAGCAATACATCGGCAAGCCGGTATCGTCCTACCGCGTCGCCAGCGTTGGACTTCACCCGGCCATCGCCCAATACAACGGGTTTTATACGCTCGATACGTACAACAATTTTTACCCGTTATCGTATAAGCGGAAGTTCCGCCGCATCATTGCCAAAGAATTAGACAAAAGCCCCGTGCTGAAAGACTATTTCGACCATTGGGGCAACCGCGTCTATTTGTTTTCGGCAGAGCTCGGGAAACATTACATGTTCACGAAACGCTCGCATAAGGTCATCCGTCATTTCGAGATCGACACAAAGGCGTTCAAACAGCTTGGCGGCAAGTACATTTTTTCCTCCGTTCCGATCGAAAACGCCCGCGACATCCATCTCCGCTTCTTGCGGGCGTTCACTGATCGACAGTCAGTCTGGAAAATTTATGTGTACGAAGTGGAGTGAAAGGGAGGCAAGAAACATGGTGGACAAACCATTGTTAGCCATCGTCGTCCCCTGCTACAACGAAGAAGAAGTGCTACCAGAAACGGCCCGGCGGCTGACCGCTTTGCTTGAGCAGCTGCTCGAAGAAGGAGCGGTCGCCATCGGCAGCCATATCGTGTTTGTCGACGACGGCAGCCGCGACCGGACATGGGCGCTCATTGAAGAAGAAAGCGAGCGAAATCCTTTCGTGGCGGGCATCAAGCTCGCGCGCAACGTCGGCCATCAGCGGGCGCTGCTCGCTGGACTCGAAACGGTTCGCGCGTACGCCGATTGCGCCGTGTCCATTGACGCCGATTTGCAAGACGATGTGGAGGCGATCCGCGAATTTGTGCAAAAATACCGCGAAGGATATGACATCGTGTATGGCGTGCGGCGGAGCCGAAAGACAGACACGTGGTTCAAGCGTACGACCGCCCAAGCCTTTTATCGGTTCATGAGGGCCATCGGAATCGAGCTGATTTACAACCATGCCGACTTCCGGCTGATGAGCAAGCGGGCGCTCGATGAACTGAGCCGTTATACGGAAGTCAATCTCTTTTTGCGCGGGTTGGTTCCGCTCGTCGGCTTCCGCTCGACGTGCGTCTTTTACGACCGGCATGAGCGGTGGGCTGGACAGTCGAAATACCCGCTCAAAAAGATGCTTGCCTTCGCCTTTGACGGCATCACGTCCTTGAGCGTCGCACCGATTCGCGCCATTACGCTCATCGGTTTTTTGGCCTTTCTCGCGAGCGGTGCAGCCGGGCTGTACGCCCTCATCAGCAAACTTCTCGGGCACGCCGAATCAGGCTGGACGTCGCTCATGATCTCCATTTGGTTCATCGGCGGGCTGGTGCTCATGAGCCTCGGCCTCATCGGGGAATACATCGGCAAAATATATCAAGAGGTGAAACGGCGGCCCCGGTTTGCGGTCGAAAAAACCGTGCAGCTGCCGCTTCCATCAGAAAAGGAGAAAACACCAGCCCATTTGTAGGAAGCCAGCGATAGTCCACAGGCAAATCAGTCACAAAGAAAAGGGTGCCTCTGCGTTGTCAGAGGCACCCTTTTCTCTTTACTCGTCATCATTGGCTCGCTCGCGACGGAAACAACACGCCAAGCGCTTTTTTCAACTGCACATCATGCTTCGGATCGCGGACGGCTTCCATGATTTTCGTTTGCAGCACATCCGCCGTCGTCTCATCGATTCGCCCCGTAACCGGGAGCTGATTCGCTTTTTGGAACGCTTGGACGGCTTGCTCGGTGTCTTTGCTGAAGTAGCCGTCCGTGCGGCCCGGGTTGAAGCCAAGCCCTTTGAGCATTTTTTGCGCATTGGCGATTTGCTCGTCGTTCATGTCATACCGAAGCGGTTTTTCGACATGAAGCGGAGCGACGTGGAAATAATCCGGCTGCGCCACCGCGACATCCGGCTTGATCCCTTTTTTATGGATCCAATGCCCATCTGGCGTCAGCCATTTGTACAGCGTCAATTTGATGTTGCTGCCGTCGCCCATCGGGATCGCCTGCTGCACCGTCCCTTTGCCGAACGTTGCCTCGCCGACCAGCTTGTAGCCGCCCGCTTCCTTCATCGCTCCGGCCAAAATCTCTGACGCCGATGCGCTTCCTTTGTCGATGAGCACGACGATCGGGTATGGCTTTTTCGCCGTTAAATCGGAATAAAACTTTTGCCGATCGCCATCGCGTTCTTCAATTTGCACATATGGTTTGCCTTTCGGGATGAGTTGCTTCAAAATTTCCTCAACGCTTTGCAAATAGCCGCCCGGGTTGCCGCGCACATCGATGATCAAGCCATCAATATGTTCGGCCTCAAGCTTCGCCAGTTTCTTTTTAAAATCGGCGGCCGTGTTTTCCGAGAATGATGTAATTTGCAAATAGCCAGCCTTTTTGCCTTCATACGTTTTGACCGACTCATACACCGTCTGAATCGGAATTTCGTCGCGGACGACTTTGACTTTCATCACGTTTTTGACGCCCGGGCGCAAAATGTCAAGCTCCACTGTCGTCCCTTTTTTGCCGCGGATTTTCAGCACCGCTTCATACAAGTCAAGCCCCTCTAGGCTTTCCCCGTTCACTCGCAAAATTTGGTCGTTCGGCTTCAGCCCCGCTTTTTCCGCCGGCGAATTTTTGATCGGAGCGACGATCGTCACCTTGCCGTCGATCATGCTCACTTCGGCGCCGATTCCTTCAAAAGACGAGTCGAGCGACTCATTGAACTGCTCCGTCGTTTCCGCATCCATGTAGACGGAATACGGATCATGGAGTGTGTCGATCATCCCTTGAATGGCGCCTTCCGTTAATGTTTCTTCATCCACTTTTTCCACATACCGGTTTTTAATGAGTTCGTACGCCTGGCGGATTTTTTTCATTTCGTCATGATCGCTGGCCGTCTTGGACAGTTCCTCAGAAATGGCCTCCGGCATCGGCCCGTCTTCTGCTCCGCCAGCCAGCTGCAAACCGGCATACGTTCCGCCGGCCCCGATGAGCATTGAGATGGCCATGAGTGCGGCCGTTGTCGTTTTCTTCACGTTGTTTCCTCCTCACCCTAAACCTGCCCTTTCCATTGCCTGCAACGGAAGGGAAAGGGGGTCTCTTCGTTCTCCTTCGGCGAAACAAGCGGATGCCTCTGACGCCAATGAGAAAAGGAAAAGCACCGCCCAAACGCCGTGCCATGCCTTTATCTCCATCATATGTTAGGCTTGTACCGAGTATGCTCATTCGTTGTCTATCCTTTACTAGTTTACACGCTGCGTTTTGATTTCTCAACTCATACGGGCGCGGAAAAAAGAGGCACCCCCCGCCATTTTGGCGAACGATGCCTCTTTTTGATTCGTCTTCTTAGCCGCATCCGAAGTGGCCGTCAAACGAATGAACCGCACAAAAACGAAATGCTCTTACTCCTCTTTGGGCAAATCAATGAGCATGAACTGCGCTCCTTCGTTCGTCACCAAGCGAAGCGCCGGCGTGTCCGTAATACGGGCCGCATCGCGCCGTTCGAGATGGGCCTCGCCGTTTAACGCCAAATCCCCCTCAATGACAAAGACAAAGATGTTCCGCCCTTCCGGCTGGGTAAACGTCAGCTCATGCCCGGCTTCCAAATCGGAAAGATAAACAGTGTACTAAGGTACAGAGTCAAGGGGGGATGTGGTGCAGCCAAACCATTTTCCTTGATGTCCAATCAATCAAAAAAATACGCAACTTGTCCGCCTCATAGACAGACAAGTTGCGTATAGCAGAATTTAGAAAGCGATGTAATTACGCGGATCGACCGCATTCGTTTTTCCTGGGTTCCAGCCGCCGCGGTGCAGTTCAAAATGAAGGTGCGGACCGGTCGAATTCCCAGTATTACCCATATAACCGATGACTTGTCCTTTGCGAACGTGCTGCCCTTCGCCGACAAGACGCGCTTCTAAATGAGCATACACGGTCGTATAGGTTTGCCCATTAATCACATGGCTGACGAAAATGACGTTGCCGTAGCTGCTAGAATAGTAGGAGCGGAACACAATGCCGTCCGCTGCCGCGACAACCGGCACAACAGGAGCTCGCTTGCCAATGTCGACCCCGGGATGGAAGTCCGTGCCGCCAAACCGGTAGCCAAAGCCCGAGGTGATCGGACCGTTGGCTGGACGGGTGAAGGCCCCGCTCGACACAGGCGGTGTGCTGCCGCCCGATGGCGCTTCTTCTGATGACGATCCTCCATCGTTTGGCGCGGTATATGTACGTCCCCTCTGTTTCGCTTCTTCTTCGGCCCGTTTTTGCCGTTCGAGTTCGGCAAGCTGCTCTTTCACCGCCGCTTCTTGTTTGGCGATCAGTTCTTTTTCTTCTTCAAGCGCCATCTTATGATCATGCTCTTCTTCCTCTTTTTGCTTCAAATCGGCCATCAGGCGATTTTTTTGTTCCAGCTGGCCAGCCAGTTCAGCCTGCAGCTGCTTCAATTCTTGCAAATCCGCCTGCAGCTTGTTCCGCTTTTCGGTCAATTCTGTTTCCTTTTTTTCTTTCAGCGCTTTGTCCGCTTCCTGTTCACGGATGATTTGCTGGTCCGCTTCCATAATCGTGGTGACAGCGCTCATCCGGTCGATGAAGTCGCTGAAGCTTTGGGCGCCAAGCAATACTTGCAAGTAGCTGATCGCCCCGCCGCTTTCCTGAAGCGAACGCATCCGCCCTTTTAAAATTTCGTTCCGCTTTTCAATCCGCTCTTGAATTTCGGCAATCTCTTGTTTCAGTGTCTCGATCGCCTGCTCGGTTTCATCAATATCTTTGCTGACGTTGCGGATTTTGCCGCTCGTTTCGTCAATCGCCACGTTGAGTTTTTGAATGTCATTGGCAACTTGGCGCTGTTGCGAGCGAAGCGATTCGATCGTTTTTTGCGCCTCATTGATTTTTTGCTCGACATCGGACCGCTTCGAACGCAGCGAATTCATTTCATCTCGCTTCTGCTCGATGTCGCGCGTACTGACGGCGTTCGCTGCCGGCGGGAGAATGCCCAGCCCAAGCGCCCCGGCAACAGCGAGCGCCAACATGCGTTTCTTTTTCATCTTTCCCCTCTCCCTTTCTATCATTTATACTTTTAAAAACTTGCGCACAGACATAACGCTTCCCCAGACGCCGATGCCGGCGCCAATCACTAGCAGCAGCCCGCTTAACTGCCACATAAACGGCGAAAACGGAAGAAGTTCAAAAAACGGCAAGGAAACCCACTGTTCATACACCTGATACACGTTGTAGTACACGATCGAAAGCGCCGCGATCGGGAAGAGAGCGCCGAGCATTCCAAGCCATAGCCCTTCCAAAAAAAACGGCCAGCGGATAAACCCGTTCGTCGCGCCAACGAGCCGCATGATTTCAATCTCGCGGCGGCGGGCGAAAATCGTAATTTTGATCGTGTTGGAAATGAGAAACATCGCCGTAAACAACAATCCGAGAATGAGTACGAGCCCAACGTTGCGCGCCACTTTCAGCGCGTCAAACAGCTTCTCGACCGTCCCTTGGCCATAATTGACTTTATGAACGAACGGCAATGTTTCGATTTGTTTGGCGATTTTCACTGTATCTTGCGGATGGGTCGCTTTCACGACGTATACATCGCTTAGTGGGTTGTCCTGTTCAAATAAGCGGAACGACGAGCCTTCCTCCCCCATGCTTTTGATCAGCCGCTTCAGCTCTTCGTCCTTTGATGAATAGCGCACTTCCTTCACGTTTGGAATGGCTTCAATTTGCCGGCGCAAGGCGTCTTTTTGCCGGCTGTCAGCGGTCAGCTCGATATGGACGCGAATTTCGACATCGTTTTCGACTTTTTTGGCGAAATGGTTGATGTTAAACATGACGACAAAAAAGACACCGACAAGCAACAACGTCACCGTGACGGCGCTCGCGGACGCAAATGTCATCCAACCGTTGCGGCCGAGGTTTTTCATGCTCTCCCGAACGTGGCGCTTGAACGTATTAAGCGTCATAACCGTATTCCCCCTTCGCCTCGTCACGGACAATTTTTCCGTTTTCGATGGCGATGACGCGCCGCCGAGTCGCGTTGACGATCTCTTTGTTGTGAGTCGCCATCACAATCGTTGTGCCCCGGTCGTTGATTTTCTCAAACAACTCCATAATGCCCCATGACGTTTCTGGATCCAAGTTCCCTGTTGGTTCATCGGCAATGACGATTTTGGGGGAATTGACAATCGAGCGGGCAATCGAAACGCGCTGCTGTTCGCCCCCGGACAGTTCGTTCGGGTAAGAGCGGACTTTATGTTTGAGGCCGACTAAGTCGAGTACTTCCATCACTTTTTTGCGGATCGCTTTCGGTGATTCTTCAATGACTTCCAACGCAAACGCCACATTTTCATAGACATTGAGCTTCGGAAGCAGCTTGAAATCTTGAAACACAACGCCGATGTTGCGGCGCAGCAACGGGACTTTGCTGTCTTTGATTTTAGCGAGGTTCACGCCATTGACGATGATTTTGCCGCTCGTCGGCTTTTCCTCGCGGTACATCATCTTAATAAACGTCGACTTTCCAGCTCCGCTGGGTCCAACGACATAGACGAATTCTCCTTGCTTGATGCGAACGTTGATGCCGTTTAACGCCACAACGCCGTTTGGATACGTTTTGTATACATCTTGCATTTCAATCATCATCATCACCTATTTTCGACTTTCCTGTTGCCCTTTCTCGAGCTGTTTCGAATGAATCTTGCAAAATTCCGCAAAGATTATTATAACACGATTTTCTATTGTCGAATTTTACATTTATATTTCAAATGGCCAACAAAAGCAAGAGTAGGAAAAACAGCCCAAAAAAACACCGTCTGGTTTTCGGTTCAACCAGACGGTGCACATGCGGTGATCCTTTTCATTTTTTCGAAGCGAGCCATTCCGCCACTTTATCAGCGTCTTCCCCTTTAATGATTCCGGCCGGCATGGCGCCGCGGCCGTTGGCAATGATCTCTTTGATCTGCTCTTTGGAGTACTTGCTTCCAACCTTTTGCAAGTTCGGGCCGACCCCGCCCGACAAGTCTTGTCCATGACAGGACGCACAGTTTTGTTTATAAATTTGCTCGGCGGACGCGGCGGTATCTCCTCCACCATTGTTGCCGTTGTTGTTCCCAGCGTTGTCCCCGCCACCGCCGCACGCGGCAAGCGCGAGCGAAACGCCAAGGAACATCGCAGCCAACTTCCACTTCATGGCGAACTCCCCCCAGAAAACAAAAATTTCATTCTCTTTTATTATAACCGATTTTTTCCGTTTTACGTACGTTGAAATCCCTCTCCAAGCACTTCGACGGCGTTGGCCACGACGACAAACGCTGTCGGATCAATGGTTCGGACCAATTGTTTCAATTTCGTGAACTCGGATTGCGCGACGACGCACATCAGTACCGGCCGTTCGTGTTCGGTGTAACCACCGTACGCCGGCAGCCGCGTCACCCCGCGATCGATTTCGTGCAAAATGGCGCGGCGCACTTTTTCCTCTTCATTGGTAATAATCAAGGCAATTTTCGAATAGCCAAGCCCGACTTGGACGAGGTCGATCGTTTTGCTCGTCACATACAACGCGATCAACGCGTAGAGCGCCCGTTCAATATCAAACACAAACGCCGCGGTCAACACGATCAAGCCGTCAATCAAAATCACACACATGCCGAGCGACAGCCCGGTATATTTATGGATGATTTGCGCCGCCAAATCGGTGCCACCCGTCGAAGCGCGGCCGCGAAATACCATGCCAAGGCCGAGCCCGACACCGATACCGCCAAAGATCGCGCCAAGAAGCGGATTCGTCGTCGCCGGCTCCATCCCTTTCGTCATGTAGACGACCAGCGGCAAAAACACCGTCCCGACAAACGTCTTGACGCCAAACTGCCGGCCTAGCAGCACAACGCCAGCGATAAAGAGCGGAATGTTGAGCGCCCATTGGACGTAGGCAGGCTCAATGCCAAACAGCGCGTGCATAATCGTGCTCACGCCGCTTACCCCGCCCGAGGCGATCCGATTCGGCAGCAAAAACACGTTAAACGCCACCGCGACAACTGCCGCGCCGATCAGAACATACGCATACTCCAAAGCCGCCTCCACCGCCGGAGGCATGGTCTTCTCTCTTCGCTTCCGCATGCTTCCCCACCTTCCTCTGTGAGTATAGCATGCCCGTTTTGGCAAGTAAATGACAGCCGATTAACGCGATAATGGTCTGCTATGCTAAAGGAAAAAAGGACGATCCGATGATCGCCCTAGCCAAAACATACAAGCCTCAATACACATCGCCACGGTTGCCGATCGCCTTAATATAGATGATTCGTTCATCATGATCGATGCGAAACAACACACGATATGTTCCGATTCGCAGCCGATATAATCCATCCTGCCCCTTCAACTTTTTAATATCCCCCTGTGGTGGGATCGCAAGCAGACCTTGCAACCCAGAGGCCAACCGTTCTTGAACCTCTTTTTCTTGCCTAGCGGTCAACTACCCCCACTTAGCTAACGCTTGAAGTGGGGGCTTGCAACTCCCCAGAAGTACAAGCGGACTTCGTCCTCCTTCCTTGACTTGGGGTTGCATCAGGGCAGGTTGACGACTACCCAACGACGCAGGTCATGCCTGCATCGTTACCGATTCTCTCGGTGTGTCTGTTGGCAGTACTTGGCTTCCACACACAACAGACGGACCTACGCTCGATGTTTTACGGTTACAACGTTTCCTGTAACCAACTCCATACATCGAGTAGCCGTTATTGGAGTGCCTTTATTAAACGGTTTTCTCCACGCCTTTATTATATCATACACAAAAGAAAAGGGGAACGCGCATTCCTCTCCCACTTACTCCCTTTGGTCGTTGAAGTGGGAGTCTCCTGCGCGAAATAGGATGAATTTGACCGCAGCCTTACGGTAAATCAACTTGTAGTCCGAATTCACGCTTGGCTTCTCCCCCGGTGATATATCCTTCATCGCTTTGCAGCTGCTGGCGCTCTTCTTCCGTCAACACTTCTTCATCTGTTTCGTCAATCCGCTCCCATACCATTCGTTCCTTTCTGGATCGATCAAGCAAGTACATCAAAAAATCGTACGCGGTTTGATGATCCGTTTCATCCAACCGGTCAATCAGTTCGTAAAGCAATTGTTTGCGCACAGCCAAAGCCATCGCCCTCCTTTTTCCTTATCATTACCTTCAGCGTATCACGAAAGCATAGATGCGTCAAAAGGCCAAAACACGATTTTGAAGCGAAAAAAAGGACGATCCGATGATCGCCCTTTACTTCAACTTCGCACGCAAATACGCGTCAATAAACACATCAATTTCCCCATCCATCACCGCTTGCACATTGCCGACCTCGACGTTCGTCCGATGGTCTTTGACAAGCGAATACGGATGGAAGACGTACGAACGAATTTGGTTGCCCCAGCCGATTTCTTTTTGCTCGCCGCGCAGCTCAGCGAGTTCGGCCTGCTGTTCCTCGAGTTTCTTTTGGTACAACTTCGCCTTCAACATGTTCATTGCTTTTTCGCGGTTTTTAATTTGCGACCGCTCCGACTGACACGTCACGACAATGCCAGTCGGCAAGTGAGTGATGCGCACGGCCGAGTCGGTCGTGTTGACGTGCTGCCCGCCCGCTCCGCTCGAGCGGTACGTGTCGATTTTCAGCTCTTCCGGCCGGATCTCAATTTCAATGTTATCATCCATCTCCGGCACGACTTCGCACGAGACGAACGACGTATGGCGGCGGCCCGAGGCATCAAACGGGGAGATGCGCACAAGGCGGTGCACCCCTTTTTCCGCTTTTAAGTAGCCGTAAGCGTTATGCCCTTTAATGAGCAGCGTGACGCTTTTAATCCCCGCTTCCTCGCCCGGGAGGTAGTCGAGCGTCTCGACTTTGAACCCTTTTTTCTCCGCCCAGCGCGTGTACATACGCAACAACATCGACGCCCAGTCTTGCGACTCCGTGCCGCCCGCGCCCGGGTGGAGCTCCAAAATAGCGTTGTTTTGATCGTACGGCTCATTGAGCAGCAGCTGCAACTCAAACTCGCTGAAGTCTTTTGTCAGCTTTTTCGCTTCCTCGACCAGCTCAGCTTGGAGCTCGTCATCCGGCTCCTCCTTGAGCAATTCGTACGTCACTTCCAAGTTGTCAAACCGTTCTTCCAGTGAAGAAAATTCCTCGACGAGATCTTTAAGCGCGTTCGCTTCCGAAATAACCGCCTGCGCCGCCTTTTGATCATCCCAAAAGTTGGGCGCGGCCATTTGCTCCTCTAATTCGCGAATGCGCGCCTGCTTCGCTTCGAGGTCAAAGAGACCCCCTAATTTCCGCTAATCGCTTAGCCATTTTCTCAAGCTCTTGCTTAATTTCCACCAAATCGATCATGTTGTCCTCACCTCATCATGAATATAGTATGTCAATGGTTCATATCTGCCATTCAAAAGGGAGGCAGCGCCCCCCTATTATTTATAAACCGTTACACCGTTCTTCCGCAACAATGTTTATATTTCTTCCCGCTCCCGCACGGGCACGGGTCGTTGCGGCCGACGCGCACCGCCTTGCGGACCGGTTTTTTCTTCGGCTCTTCGCCGTCTTCTTTCGGGTGAACCGCTTCGCCTTTGGCCACCTCTTGGCGCTCAAGGTTATGGTGGATTTCCGCCTTCATGATATAGGTGGCGACTTCCTCTTCAATCGCAGCAATCATGTTTTCAAACATCACATAGCCTTCCATTTGGTATTCGCGCAGCGGGTCAACTTGCCCGTAGGCGCGCAAATGGATGCCTTGGCGGAGCTGCTCCATCGCGTCGATATGGTTCATCCATTTCATATCGACAGCGCGCAAGACGACGACGCGTTCAAACTCGCGCATCTGTTCAGGCGGGATTTGCGCTTCTTTCTCATCATAGCGCGCCTTCACTTTCGACCAAATGAGCTCGATCATCTCTTCGGGCTCTTTGCCGCGCAAGTCAGCTTCCGTTACATCCCCTTCCGGAAGCAGATGGGCGTTGAGATACTCAACGAGCCCTTTCAAATTCCATTCTTCCGGAACCTCTTCTTTCGGCGTATGAGCGTTGACGACGCGCTCGATCACCGATTGGATCATCTTTTCGATAATGCCGCGCAAGTTGTCGGAATCAAGCACTTCATAGCGCTGGCGGTAAATGATTTCCCGCTGCTCGCGCAGGACATCGTCATATTGAAGCAGTTGCTTGCGGGCGTCGAAGTTGTTGCCTTCGACCCGTTTTTGCGCCGACTCAACGGCCCGTGTCACCATTTTGCTTTGGATCGGCTGCGAGTCGTCCATTCCAAGGCGGTCCATCATCGCCATCAAGCTCTCGGAACCGAAGCGGCGCATCAATTCATCCTCAAGCGACAAATAGAACTGCGACACCCCAGGGTCGCCTTGGCGTCCCGAGCGGCCGCGCAGCTGGTTGTCAATCCGCCGGCTTTCATGCCGCTCCGTGCCGATGACGGCCAATCCGCCAAGCTCCTTGACCCCTTCGCCAAGCTTAATGTCCGTCCCGCGCCCGGCCATGTTCGTCGCGATCGTCACCGCGCCTTTTTGTCCTGCTTGGGCGATGATCTCCGCCTCTTTCGCATGGTTTTTCGCGTTTAAGACGTTGTGCGGGATGCCGCGTTTTTTCAACATCTCCGACAACATCTCCGACGTCTCGATCGCCACCGTGCCGACCAACACCGGCTGCCCTTTCGCATGGCGGGCGGTGATGTCCTCGACCACGGCGCGGAACTTCCCTTCCATCGTCCGATAAATCAAATCCGGACGGTCCTCGCGAATGACCGGGCGGTTCGTCGGAATGACGACGACGCGCATATTGTAAATGTTGCGGAACTCTTCCTCTTCCGTCTTCGCCGTCCCCGTCATCCCCGCGAGTTTTTCATACATGCGGAAATAGTTTTGGAACGTAATCGT
This sequence comes from Geobacillus sp. Sah69, assembly GCF_001414205.1. Classification (NCBI taxonomy): domain Bacteria; kingdom Bacillati; phylum Bacillota; class Bacilli; order Caryophanales; family Anoxybacillaceae; genus Geobacillus; species Geobacillus sp. Sah69. The sequence continues at coordinate 72,627 of NZ_LLKS01000069.1, forward strand.
GGCCAACGTCATCGACTCGTTTTGAATCTCGAGCCCTTCCTTCGCCTCAATGGCTTGATGAAGCCCATCGCTGTAGCGGCGGCCATGCATCAAGCGCCCGGTGAACGGGTCGACGATGATCACTTTTCCGTCTTGCACGACGTAGTCGACATCGCGCTGCATCACAACATGCGCCCGCAGCGCCAGCTGAATATGGTGGTTGAGCGTCACGTGCTTCAAATCAAACAAGTTGTCGATGCCAAACGCCCGCTCGGCTTTGTTCATTCCTTCTTCCGTCAGCTGGACGCTTTTCGATTTTTCATCGTATGTGTAATCGACATCTTTGCGCAGCGTGCGGACAAACGCGTTCGCCTGCACATACAGCTTAGTCGACTTCTGCGCCGTCCCTGAAATGATGAGCGGCGTCCGCGCTTCATCGATCAAAATCGAGTCAACCTCGTCGATCACGGCAAAATGCAGCGGCCGCTGCACCATATGCTCCTTATAAAGCACCATGTTGTCGCGCAAATAGTCAAAGCCAAACTCGTTGTTCGTCCCGTACGTAATGTCGGCGTTGTACGCCGCTTGCTTCTCCTCGCGCGACATGCCGCTTAAGTTCAACCCGACAGTCATGCCTAAAAACTCATACAGTTTGCCCATTTCCGTCGCATCGCGCGTCGCCAAGTATTCGTTGACCGTCACGACATGCACGCCGCGCCCCGTCAAGGCGTTCAAATAGACGGGCATCGTCGCCGTCAACGTTTTCCCTTCACCCGTTTTCATCTCGGCGATGTCGCCCTCATGCAAAACGACGCCGCCCATAATTTGCACTTTATATGGGTACAAACCGAGGACGCGCTTCGCCCCTTCGCGCACAACGGCAAACGCCTCGACAAGCAAATCATCGAGCGATTCGCCTTGTTGGTAGCGGGCTTTGAATTCCTCGGTTTTTTGCCGCAACTGTTCATCGGACAGTCGGGCCATCTCCGGACCGAGCGCGTCGACTTGATCGGCAATTTTCTCAAGCCTTGCCAAATGACGCTTGTTCGGGTCAAATACTTTTTTTAAGACTCCAAGCATAGGAAACGCTCCTTATTTTTCATGGACTCACTTCTTCATCATATCATTATACAGGGATCAGTGACAACTGTTGCACAGGCTTCAAGAGGGGGCATGTCCAAGAGAGGGGATCACACTTGGACTGAAGTTGCTCAATCGCCGCTTCCGCATGGTGAAGGCGACGATTCAGCGCATCCATTTCAAAACTTTTCTCCTCCACTTTTTCGTGAATTTTGCGAAGCAAGATTTGCACATCATCCACAAGCTGCGTTTCGACGCGATAAAGCGTTTCTTTCACTTCCGTCAATTCAGTTTCCACGCCGTCCAATCGGAACTCTACACCATCCAACCGGGCCTCTACGCCTTTCAACCGCGTTTCCACACGGTCTAACCGCTCTTTCACCGCGCCCATTTCCCGTTCGAGGCCGACGAGGCGTCCGTTCATCTCCGTCAAACGGCCATCCATCTGCTCAAACCGTTGGCGAGTTTCTTCTTGGAACACCAAAAACCCTTTTTCCATGTTGTCCAACTTGGACAAAATTTGACGCAACAATTCCTCCATTGCTCTCCCCCATTTTGATTTTTCTCATGCATATTATAACATCCCCTGCCCAAAAAAGCAGGGGATGCGCACAAGAGGCAACCGTTTAATTCGCCTCGATCAATCCGTATTTTCCGTCTTTGCGGCGGTAGACGATGTTCGTCCGGTTCGTCTCGGCATTCGTAAAAATGAAGAAGTTGTGCCCCAACAAATTCATCTGCAAAATCGCTTCTTCGCTGTCCATCGGCTTCAAGCTGAAGTGTTTCGTGCGCACGATTTCAAATTCCTCGTCGTTCTCCGCCGCAGCAGCGCCGCTTGGCACAGGGGCGGCCAGCTTCGCTTCTTTCTCGCGGTCGCGCAGCTTCCGATTGACTTTCGTTTTATGTTTGCGGATTTGCCGCTCCAGTTTATCCGTCACTAAATCGATCGCCGCATACATATCGTTATGGCGCTCTTCCGCCCGAAGCAACAAATGCGGCATCGGAATGGTCACTTCGATTTTCCCTTGTCCATCGTTGTAGACTTTTAAATTGACATGGACATTCACGTCATCGGTGCGGTCGAAATAGCGCTCCAACTTGCCGATTTTTTTCTCCACGTACTCGCGCAGCGCTGGCGTGACTTCAATGTTTTCCCCGCGAATGTAATACATCATCGCTGACCACTCCTTATTTTTAAACTATAGATCCCTACATTCTTTCATTACCCATCAAACCCCTGCTTCAATCAAAAATATTTTCGAAGATTTTGTGAAAACTATAGAAAAATATGGTAAAACAGGCATGGGTGTTTTTTCTTAATTGGTGTGGAAAGTACGGAGTGTGGAAACGATGCGAAAAATCCATATTTCCCATGCGAAAAGCGGTGACGTGCTCGCTGTCGACTTATTCGCCGCCAACGGCAGCGTGTTGCTCTCGCGCGGCGTACGGCTGACCAGCGGCTACATCCGTTCTTTGGCGCAAAAAGGGGTTCAATACATTTATCTTAATTAGGCGAGAAGACTCCCACTTCAACGAAGCAAAGCGGAGTAAGTGGGAGATGAATCGCCTTAACTATATTTTGCTGAAAATAGGATAGATTCAGTAAAATATAGTATAATATAGTTAGATGGGAGGTGAAAACATGTATTTTTGTATCAAACAACAGCTAAATGGTTTGACCAAAGAAGAATACTTGACTCTTCGAGAACTGTGCCATATTGCCAAGAACATGTACAACGTCGGATTGTACAATGTCAGACAATACTATTTTGAACACAAGGAATTTCTTAATTATGAGAAAAATTATCATCTTGCMAAAACTAACGAAAACTATAAGCTGTTAAACAGCAACATGGCACAGCAAATTTTAAAAAAGGTCAATGAAGCCTTTAAATCTTTCTTTGGTTTGATCAGTCTTGCCAAACAAGGAAAATATGACYACAAGGCTATCAGTATTCCAAAATATCTTAAAAAAGATGGCTTTCATTCACTGATCATTGGCCAGATTCGTATAGACGGCAACAAATTCACGATACCGTATTCTCGCCTATTTAAAAAGACTCACAAGCCTATCACGATAACGATTCCGCCTGTGTTACTGGACAAAAAGATTAAGCAGATTGAAATCATTCCTAAGCATCATGCCAGGTTCTTTGAGATTCAGTACAAATATGAAATGCCTGAACTAATTAATGCTGATGTCAATGGCGCATTAAACATCTTAAAGAAAAGTAAAGCTGTAGACCTGAGTGTCTTATGCTCTAGCGGCGAAGTGGACACGCCTCAAAGAATAAGGATTGCTTGAAGCAGTCAAACTTCTTTGGAAGCCCCCACTTCAAATTTTCGCTAGAAAATTAAGTGGGGGTAGTTCACCGATGCACGTCGTACACCGAGCGTTTTGTCGTTTGTTTCAGCCATTCGTATTCGTCGGCATCAAGCGGCGGGGCGGAAGCGGCGGCGATGTTTTCTTCAAGCTGCCGAAGCCGGCTTGCGCCCGGAATGACGGCGGCAACGACCGGGTCATACAGGCAAAATTGCAGCGCGGTCGCGGTCAATGAACGGCGCCCGGCCGTTTTTTCCTTCAGCTTCGGGATGAGCGCCTGCAGTTCTTTGTAGGAATAATCGAGGTATCCATGTTCTTTCACCGCGCTGCTCGCTTGTTCAAGCGAGCGGCTCGTGAGCAAGCCTCTAGCGACCGGACCGCGGGCGATCACGCTGATGTGATGTTCGCGAAGAAGCGGGAACCATTCTTCCGGCCGCCGGTCAAGCAAGCTGTATTGCATCATGACGCTGACGATGTTCGAGCGCTTCACATATTCGCGAATGACGTTTGGGCGGATCGAGGAGATGCCGTACCAACGGATGACGCCTTCTTGCTTCAGCTCTTCGAACGCTTCAATCGTCTCATCGATCGGGTCGTCGATCGTGCCGCCGTGGAGCTGGTATAAGTCAATGTAGTCCGTTTGCAGGCGGCGCAGGCTCTCTTTGACCGCTTGTTTGATATAGGCTTTTGACGGATCCCAGTCCCAGCCGCTTCCGTCTCGGCGCCAACGGTTGCCGACTTTTGTCGCGATGATGACTTGGTCGCGTTTTCCTTTCACCGCTTTGCCGACAAATTCCTCGTTTAAGCCGCGGTCGTATAAATCGGCTGTATCCAAGTAGTTGATGCCGCGCTCCAATGCTTCATGGATGAGATAGATGGCATGGTTTTCATCAGTGCCGAGCGACATGCAGCCGAGGCCGATTTCGCTCACATACAAATCCGATGTGCCGATGCGGCGTTTGTTCATTTTTTGCGCCTCCTTTCGCGATCAATGACACGTCCATTGTACAACGGAAGCGAAAAAATGGCCAAACATGTAGTACAATGGAAAAGAATCGATCCAATTTGATAGGGGAGAATGAACATGGAGCTGTATGAAAAAACGATCCGCAAAGAGAAGCTGTTCAGCGGCCGCATCATTGACTTGTATATCGAGGAAGTCGAGCTGCCAAATGGGAAAACGAGCCGGCGCGAGGTGATCAAACATCCGGGGGCGGTGGCGGTGCTGCCGCTGTTGCCGGACGGGAAAATCGTTCTTGTCCGCCAGTACCGAAAAGCGCTGGAGCGCGCATTAGTCGAGATTCCGGCGGGCAAGCTAGAACATGGGGAAGAGCCGCTCGCTTCCGCACACCGCGAGCTCGAAGAAGAAACCGGCTACCGCGCCCATTCGATGCGCCATCTCATTTCCTTTTATACATCCCCAGGGTTTGCCGATGAACTCATCCATTTGTATGTCGCCGAGGGGCTGGAAAAAGCGGAGGACGGCGCCGGTTTGGATGAAGATGAGTTTGTCGAGCTGTTGGAAGTGACATTGGAGGAGGCGCTTGAGATGCTTCAACAACGCGACATTTACGATGCGAAAACGGCATACGCCTTGCAATATTTGCAGCTGCGCCGCGCGCTAGGGGAGCAAAATGCCGAATAAAAAAAACGAGCGCGGCCTCGGCTGTTATTATGCTGATTTACATATTCACATCGGCCGCACCGCCTCGGGCCGCCCGGTGAAAATTACTGGGGCGCGGACGTTGACGCTTGAGAACATCTTGCATGAGGCGGCTGAGGTGAAAGGGATCGACCTCGTCGGCGTCATTGACAGCCATGTGCCCGAAGTGCTGGACGAGCTCGAGCGGGCAATGGAGAAGCACGGTTGGCGCGAACATGAGGGGGGCGGCGTCAGCGCTGGGAAAGTGACGCTTTTGTTAGGCAGTGAAATCGAAGTATATGACGACCATTGCCATGGACCGATCCACGTGCTCGTTTTTTTGCCGACTGTGCAGACGATGCGCACGTTTTCCGGCTGGCTTGGCAAACGGGTAAAGAACATGTCGCTCAGTTCACAGCGCGTTTACGCCTCCGGCCGCGAGCTGCAAGCTGCCGCGAAAGAGCAGGGCGGCTGGTTCATTCCCGCGCACGCGTTCACCCCGTTTAAAAGCTTGTACGGAAAAGGGGTCAAGCACAGCCTGACAGAAGTGTTTGACCCGGATTGGATTGATGCCATTGAACTTGGGTTAAGCGCCGACACGGCGATGGCGGACCAGATCGCCGAATTGCATCGCTACCCGTACTTGACGAATTCCGATGCCCATTCGCTGCGGAAAATCGCCCGCGAATATGAAGAAGTGCGGCTCGCCGCCCCGACGTTTGCTGAATTGGAAAAAGCGCTGCGCGGTGAAGACGGGCGCGCGATTGTCGCCAACTACGGTTTAAATCCCAAACTCGGAAAATATCACCAGACGGTGTGCGAGCGCTGCCTTGCGCCGGTTGTACCGGACGTCGACCGCTGTGCGGCATGCGGCCATCATCGCTTCGTGAAAGGCGTGTTTGACCGGCTTGCGGAGCTGAAAACGGCGGAACGCGGGCCGAAACGGCCGCCGTACATTTATCAAGTGCCGCTTGAATTCATCCCCGGCCTTGGTTCAAAAGCGTATGAAAAGCTGCTCGCCCGTTTTGGCACGGAAATGAGCGTTCTTCATGAGGCGGCGGAGGAAGAGATCGCGGAGACGGTGGGAGAAAAGTTGGCCCAACTGATCGTCCTTGCCCGCAGCGGTGCGCTCCATATCGAGGCCGGGGGCGGTGGGAGATACGGGAAAGTGTGGGAGGGGTAACCACTCGGGCAGCGCTCCTGCCGTTCATCATCATGCCGTGCGTGCTGCTTGGCCCAGCCATGCGCCAATGGACCGAGGCGGCGTGCCGCCCGTGGAGTTGGTCACACGTCGGTGTTGAGCTGCTTTTTTATTCCATCACCAGCCTTTTAGAAAAACAGTCATACCGAAAGCGGATGGACATACAATCTACTAAGAGACAAAGTAGGAGGACGAAGCACAATGAGAACCCATCCGCTGAAATCGGCTATCGCTGTTCATTGGCGTGAACATGCTTCGCTGTACGTGTTTGTCATCGTCCTGTTTCTCATGGGCGTCATTTTCGGCGCCATTGTCGTCAACAGCCTCGGCTTCAGCCAAAAGCAAGATTTGTATTATTACTTGGCGCAATTTTTTGGACAAGTATCAAAAGACAACGTGGCAAGCGCCCACGACATGTTCCGTCAAAGCTACATGCATAACGTCAAATATATGATCCTCATGTGGGTGCTCGGCATTTCCGTCATCGGACTGCCGGTCATTTTGGTTTTACTGTTTTTAAAAGGCATTGTCGTCGGCTTCACCGTCGGCTTTTTAGTCAATCAAATGGGCTGGAAAGGGTTTTTATTGTCATTTGTTTCGGTGATGCCGCAAAATTTGCTTGTCATTCCGCTCATGATTGTGATGGGTGTGATGTCGATATCGTTTTCCTTGCGGATGGTGCGCAATCAGTTTATGAAACGGCCGCACGAGCCAGTGTTCCCGATGGTGATGCGCTATGCCGCGGCGATGGCCGCGGCCGCCTTCGGGCTGCTTGTCTCTTCGGCGGTGGAAGCGTACCTTTCGCCGGTCTTGATGAAACAGGTGGTGAAATGGGTCGCTAATTTAATAATAATTATTATGTAGTAATCATTTTTGTTTTTTTGTGATAGTAATTATACTTTGAACCTTCCTGCGCACATTTGTTATAATGGGAGGTGAATGGCGAGGGAGGAATGAAAACATGGAAGATCGTGTGGAACGAATTAAGAAGCAGCTGCACTCAGCCGGCTATAAACTGACGCCACAGCGGGAAGCGACAGTAAGAGTCCTGCTTGAACATGAAGAAGACCATTTAAGCGCGGAAGACGTCTACCTCCTCGTGAAAGAAAAATCCCCAGAGATCGGACTGGCGACCGTATATCGGACGCTCGAGCTGCTCACCGAGTTGAAAATTGTCGATAAAATCAATTTCGGGGACGGGGTGTCGCGCTATGACCTCCGCAAGGAAGGAGCGGCCCATTTTCATCACCACCTCATCTGCTTAGAATGCGGGTCGGTGGCGGAAATTCAAGAAGATTTGCTTGAGAATGTCGAAGCGATTGTTGAGGAGAAGTGGAAATTTAAAATTAAAGACCATCGTTTGACGTTCCACGGCATTTGTCACCGTTGCCAGCAAAAGCATGAAGAAAAATAAAACCTTTTCCAACGGGAAAGGTTTTTTGCGTATAAACAACGAAACAAATGGCATATCCTCATACTAGCAAGCTGACAAGCAGCTGATAGGGAGGATGCCATGAAAACCGTTTGGCAAATGGTGAAAGTGTTTCTTTTATTTACGGGATGCACCATTTTATTTTATTATAGTCTTGTATGGTTTAACCGCGAGTACGAGTATTACCACCGATACGATGAGCCGAAGGGATCGGCGGTCAAAGTATCGGCGGCGGAGAGTGCGCCGCCAAGTTGGCTCGACCGGCTGATATTTTTTTATCGCGACGGGGAGTAGAGAGCGTTGGAATACGAGTTGAAAGATTTTCTGCATTATTTGACGGTGGAGCGGAATTTGGCGCACAATACGATCGTTTCGTATGAACGCGATTTGAAAAAATACGTCCGCTATTTGCGTCAAGTCGAGCAGCTTCAGGCGTGGGGCGAAGTGGAGCGCCTCCATATTCTCCATTTTTTAAAGTTTTTAAGCGAACAAGGGCAATCGGCGCGGACGATCGCCCGCCATTTGGCGTCGATCCGTTCGTTTCATCAGTTTTTGCTAAGGGAGAAAATCGCGGCGCAAGACCCGACCGTCCATATCGAAACGCCGCAGTTTGAACGGACGCTGCCGAAAGTGCTGTCGGTCGAGGAAGTCGAGGCGCTGCTTGCAGCGCCGCAAGTGAGCACACCGTTTGGGTTGCGCGACAAGGCGATGCTGGAGCTGTTGTATGCGACCGGCATGCGCGTCAGTGAGCTTGTGCAGCTCAACTTAAGCGACGTGCATTTGACGATGGGGTTTGTCCGCTGCTATGGAAAAGGGCGGAAAGAGCGGATCGTGCCGATCGGGCGCATGGCGATTGAAGCGCTTGCCCACTATTTGGAGCGAGGGCGCCCGCAGCTTGTCAATCTGCGACGACGGGCAACGGAGGCGCTGTTTTTGAACCATTATGGCCAGCGGTTGACACGGCAAGGGTTTTGGAAAATTTTAAAGCGGCTCGCGAAAGAAGCCGGCATCGAAAAAGAATTGACGCCGCATACGCTTCGGCATTCGTTTGCGACGCATCTGCTTGAGAACGGAGCCGATTTGCGCGCTGTGCAAGAGTTGCTTGGGCATGCCGACATTTCGACGACGCAAATGTATACGCATGTTACGAAAACGCGCCTAAAAGACGTGTACAAACAGTACCACCCGCGCGCCTAGCAGCTGCCGTATGCTAGGCGCTTGCCTGTCGTTTTAGTTGTCAGACTTCTGACCAATTGGCCATAGGCGTGTTTTCGCGAAAATACGGGAACGATAGAAAGAGACTCCATTTTTCATTGCAGGCAGGGGGAATGAATGTGAAAACGACATACCAGCGTGTTTTTTTGATTGTGATGGATTCAGTCGGCATCGGTGAGGCGCCGGATGCCGAGAAATACAACGACAAAGGAGCGGATACGCTCGGCCATATCGCTGAGTATCGCGGCGGCCTCTATATGCCGAACATGGCGAAGCTCGGCCTAAGCCATATTCGTGAGATCAAAGGGGTGCCGAAAGTCGAGCGCCCGCTCGCGTACTATACAAAAATGAAGGAAGCATCGGCTGGAAAAGATACGATGACAGGCCATTGGGAGCTGATGGGCCTTCGCATCGACAAGCCGTTCCGCGTCTTTCCGAACGGGTTCCCAGATGAATTGATCGCTGAGCTCGAGCGGCGCACCGGCCGGAACGTGATCGGCAACAAACCGGCGAGCGGAACAGCGATCATCGAAGAGCTTGGCGAAGAGCATATGAAAACAGGGGCGATCATCGTCTATACATCAGCCGACTCCGTCTTGCAAATCGCCGCCCATGAACAAGTTGTGCCGCTTGATGAATTGTACCGCATTTGCGAAATCGCTCGTGAATTGACGCGCGACGAGCCGTATATGGTCGGGCGCGTCATTGCCCGACCGTTCATCGGCAAACCCGGCCATTTTGAGCGAACCGCCAACCGGCACGACTATGCGCTTAAGCCGTTTGGCAAAACGGTGATGAATGAATTGAAAGACGCCGGTTATGAAGTGATTGCCATCGGGAAGATCGCCGATATTTACGACAATGAAGGAGTTACCCAGTCGTTGCGAACGACATCCAATATGGACGGAATGGATAAGCTCGTCGACACGCTCGGCATGGACTTTACCGGGTTGAGTTTCGTCAATCTCGTCGATTTTGACGCTAAATACGGCCATCGCCGCGACCCAAAAGGTTACGGCGATGCGCTCGAAGAGTTTGACGCCCGGCTTGCCGATGTGTTGCCGCGCTTGACAGCGGACGACTTGCTTATCATCACCGCTGACCATGGCAACGACCCGATTCACCATGGAACTGACCATACGCGCGAATATGTGCCGCTTCTTGTGTACAGCCCGCGATTTCGCGGCGGCAAGCCGCTCCCAGTCCGCGAGACGTTTGCCGATGTCGGCGCAACGATTGCGGATAACTTCCAAGTCAACCGGCCGCCGTACGGAACAAGCTTTTTGGCTGATTTGGCCTAACTTCATAAAGAACGATGAGGGGGAAAAGAATGGATCGACAAGCGATTGAAAAAACCTCCGGTCATTTGCGCCCATTGATGCCAACTCCGCCTGAAATCGGTCTCATTCTCGGCTCGGGGCTCGGCGTGCTCGCTGATGAAATCGAAGAGGCGGTTCGCATTCCGTATGAAGATATTCCCGGATTTCCAGTGTCGACCGTTGAAGGACACGCTGGACGGCTCGTATATGGGCGGCTTGAGGGGGCGACCGTTGTCGCCATGCAAGGGCGGTTTCATTATTATGAAGGGTATTCGCTTCAAGAAGTGACGTTTCCCATCCGGGTGATGAAGGCGCTTGGCGTCCGCGAATTGATCGTGACAAACGCTGCGGGCGGCATCAACGAACGGTTCCAGCCCGGCGATTTCATGATCATTTCCGACCATATCAACTTGCTGGGCACAAATCCGCTCATTGGTCCGAACGATCCGGAGCTTGGTCCTCGCTTTCCAGACATGACGGAAGCGTACAGCCGGCGGCTGCGCGAGCTCGCCAAGGAAACGGCGGCGAGACTTGGCGTTTGCGTGCATGAAGGAGTATATGTCGCCAATACGGGGCCGTCGTACGAAACGCCGGCGGAAATCCGCATGATTCGTACGCTCGGCGGCGATGCGGTCGGCATGTCGACCGTCCCGGAAGTGATCGTCGCCCGCCACGGCGGCATTGAGGTGCTCGGCATTTCGTGCATTTCGAATATGGCTGCAGGGATGTCGGATGCTCCGCTTCACCACGACGAAGTGGTTGAAACGGCCGAGCGGGTGAAGACGGACTTTTTGCGGCTTGTGAAAGCGATTGTCGCCGAAATGGCGAAATCAAAACGAAAAAGGTGACCGCGATGCGAATGGTCGATTTGATTGCGAAAAAGCGCGACGGAAAGGCGCTGACGAAGGAAGAAATTGAGTGGATCGTCCGAGGGTATACAAACGGGGACATTCCCGATTACCAAATGAGCGCGCTCGCGATGGCGATTTATTTTCGCGGCATGACCGAGGAAGAAACGGCCGCGCTGACGATGGCGATGGTGCAATCCGGCGAAATGCTCGATTTGTCGAGTATTCGCGGCGTGAAAGTCGATAAACATTCGACCGGCGGGGTCGGCGATACGACGACGCTCGTTTTAGGGCCGCTTGTCGCTTCTGTCGGCGTGCCGGTGGCGAAAATGTCTGGGCGCGGCCTCGGCCATACGGGCGGCACGATCGACAAACTCGAGTCCGTGCCCGGGTTTCATGTCGAGATCAGCAAAGACGAGTTCATTCGACTCGTGAATGAAAACGGAATCGCCATTATCGGCCAAACGGGCGATTTGACACCGGCTGACAAAAAGCTATATGCGCTTCGCGATGTGACGGCGACCGTCAACAGCATTCCGCTCATCGCCTCGTCGATCATGAGCAAAAAAATCGCCGCTGGGGCTGATGCCATCGTCTTGGATGTGAAAACGGGCGCCGGAGCGTTTATGAAGAAACTTGACGAGGCGCGCCGGCTCGCTCGAGTGATGGTCGACATTGGCAAGCGCGTCGGCCGCCGGACGATGGCGGTCATTTCTGACATGAGCCAGCCGCTCGGCTATGCCGTCGGCAACGCCTTGGAAGTGAAAGAGGCCATCGAAACGTTAAAAGGAAACGGGCCGCACGATTTAACCGAACTTTGTTTGACGCTCGGCAGCCATATGGTCTATTTGGCGGAGAAGGCGCCATCGCTTGATGAGGCGCGCCGTTTGCTTGAAGAGGCGATTCGCAGCGGGGCCGCCATCGCGGCGTTCAAAACGTTTTTGGCCGCTCAAGGTGGAGATGCATCGGTCGTCGACGATCTGGATAAATTGCCCAAGGCGGCCTATACGTCGACCGTCACGGCGGCTGCCGACGGCTATGTCGCCGAGATGGCCGCCGATGACATCGGCACGGCCGCCATGTGGCTCGGCGCCGGCCGGGCGAAAAAAGAAGACGTGATCGATTTGGCGGTCGGCATTGTGCTCCATAAAAAAATCGGCGATCGCGTGCAGAAAGGGGAAGCGCTCGCCACGATTCACAGCAACCGGCCAGATGTGCTTGACGTGAAAGAAAAGATCGAGGCGGCTATTCGTCTGTCGCCGCAGCCGGTTGCTCGGCCGCCGCTCATTTATGAGACCATCGTATAGAGAGGGACGCTGGCGATCCGCAAGGAAAAAAGCAGTTGTTCAAGTAGAAGACGCCTGAAACGCGTGTTTCGGGCGTTTTTTTTTTTTGTTTTTTGGAAAATGAGCTGTTTTTTGTATAAAAATATCTCGCCTGGAAAAAATGGCATGTATAAAGAATGGAGGTTTGGGAGATGAAAACGAAAGTCACTCGTCTTCTTTTATTGCCGTTTCTTCTTTTTCTTCCTCTTTCTGCCCATGCCGAGGCGAAAGAGATGAAGGAGGCGAAAGTGAAGCTGGCCGATGAGGCGAAATCAGCCATTTTGATTGAACGCGACACCGGCAAAGTATTGTATGAAAAAAATGCCCATGAACCATTGCCGCCGGCGAGCATGACGAAAATTATGACGATGCTGTTGATCATGGAAGCCATCGATGAAGGAAAGCTGTCCTACGATGAAAAAGTGCGGGCGAGCGAATACGCCGCGTCAATGGGTGGATCGCAAATTTTCCTCGAGCCGGGCGAGGAAATGACCGTCGATGAGATGCTGCACGGCATTGCCATCGGTTCGGCCAACGACGCGTCGGTCGCTATGGCTGAGCAGATCGCCGGGTCGGAAGAAGCATTTGTCGAGATGATGAATAAAAAAGCGAAACAGCTTGGCTTAAAAAACACCCATTTCGCCAATGCGACCGGCCTGCCGGCGGAACATCACTACAGTAGCGCTTATGATATGGCCATGATGGCGCGCGAACTGTTGAAATATGAAGATATTACGAAATATACGAGCAAGTACGAAGACTATTTGCGCGAAAATACGGACAAAAAATTTTGGCTCGTCAATACGAACCGGCTTGTCAAATTTTATCCGGGCGTTGACGGCCTGAAAACCGGATATACAGCCGAAGCGAAATATTGTTTGACCGCCACGGCGAAAAAGAACGGCATGCGCGTCATCGCTGTTGTGTTTGGAGCACCGACGCCGAAATCGCGCAATGCGCAAATTACGAAGATGCTCGATTACGCGTTTTCCCAATATCGAACTCACCAGGTGTACAAACGGAATGAAACAGTCGCCCGCGTCAACATAAGCAAAGGCAAACGGTCATCCGTCGAAGCGGTGACGTCGGAGTCGGTGTCGGTGCTGACGAAAAAAGGACAGTCGGTCGAGCAGATCGAAAAAGTGATCAAAGTGAAAGACAATGTGAAAGCACCCGTTCGCAAAGGCGATGAGCTTGGCGTCCTCATTTTAAAACAGGATGGAAAAGAAATTTTGCACAGCCCGATCGTCGCCAAGCAAACGGTCGAAGAAGCGAGCTTTTGGGATTTGTTTAAGCGGGTGTTTGGCCGCTTCGTGCAAGTGGGATAATGTCAAGTTTTGCGGTCTTTTCGCTCTCTTTGGCGAACGACCACTAGTTTTGTCGGGCGGCAGGATTTCGGGCGGACAGCAGCGAAATGTCTCCATATCCTGAAATGGACAAGGGGGAACACGCTGTGAGTCTCGCGATCGACTTGGAAGTGAAGCAAGACGTGCTCATCGTTCGCCTGTCTGGGGAGCTTGACCATCATACAGCCGAAGAATTGCGTGAACAAGTGACGGATGTGCTCGAAAACCGAGCGATCCGCCATATCGTGCTCAATTTAGGACAATTGACGTTCATGGACAGCTCTGGCCTCGGCGTCATTCTCGGACGCTATAAACAAATCAAAAACGTCGGCGGGCAGATGGTTGTATGCGCCGTATCGCCGGCCGTCAAACGGCTGTTTGACATGTCGGGTCTGTTTAAAATCATCCGCGTTGAGGCGGATGAGCAATTCGCCTTGCAAGCATTGGGGGTGGCGTAAATGCGCAACGAAATGCACCTCCAATTTTCTGCCCGCAGCGAAAATGAATCGTTCGCCCGTGTGACTGTGGCGGCGTTCGTCGCCCAGCTTGACCCGACGATGGACGAACTGACGGAAATTAAAACGGTTGTCTCTGAGGCGGTGACAAACGCGATCATTCACGGCTACAACAACGATCCGAACGGCATCGTCTCCATTTCGGTCATCATTGAAGACGGTGTCGTCCATTTGACGGTGAGAGACGAAGGAGTCGGCATTCCTGACATCGAAGAAGCGCGCCAGCCGTTGTTTACGACAAAGCCCGAGCTCGAGCGGTCAGGGATGGGCTTTACCATTATGGAAAACTTCATGGACGAAGTCATCGTCGAATCGGAAGTGAATAAAGGGACGACTGTGTATTTGAAAAAGCATATTGTGAAAAGCAAAGCGTTATGTAACTGAGGGAGACATGCCTATGGATGTCGATGTCAAGCAAGGTCAGTCGCCAATCAAAGATCAGGAGATGAAAGAGCTGATCCGCCGCAGCCAAGAAGGCGATCAAGAAGCGCGTGATGAAATTATTGAAAAAAACATGCGCCTCGTCTGGTCGGTCGTTCAACGTTTTTTAAACCGCGGCTATGAAGCGGATGACTTGTTTCAAATCGGCTGCATCGGCTTGTTAAAGTCGGTCGACAAGTTTGACCTGTCATATGACGTCAAGTTTTCGACGTACGCCGTGCCGATGATCATTGGGGAGATTCAGCGGTTTCTTCGCGACGACGGCACCGTCAAAGTGAGCCGTTCGCTGAAAGAGATGGGCAACAAAATCCGCAAGGCGAAAGATGAGCTGTCGAAAACGCGCGGGCGGGCGCCGACGGTTACGGAAATCGCCGACCATTTAGGCATTTCGCCAGAAGACGTTGTTCTGGCTCAAGAGGCGGTCCGCTTGCCGACATCGATTCACGAAACGGTGTACGAAAACGACGGCGATCCGATTACGTTGCTTGATCAAATTGCTGACGCCGACGAGGCGTCATGGTTTGACAAAATCGCCTTAAAAAAAGCGATCGAAGAACTCGACGAGCGTGAGAGGCTGATCGTCTATTTGCGCTATTACAAAGACCAAACCCAGTCCGAAGTGGCATCGAGGCTCGGCATCTCTCAAGTGCAAGTATCCCGGCTGGAAAAGAAAATATTGCAGCACATAAAGGACAAAATGGACGGATAGTCCATTTTGTCCGCACGGAGTGGGCAACAAAATGGACGGATAGTCCATTTTGTCCGCACGGAGTGGGCAACAAAATGGACGGATAGTCCATTTTGTCCGCACGGAGTGGGCAACAAAATGGACGGATAGTCCATTTTGTCTGCACAAGGTGTTCCCAAAATGGACGGATGTCAATTCATCGGCGGTGAACCATGAATCGCATCCGTCTTTTGGTCTGTAAGCGCATTTTGGAACGCTTTTTCCAGAGCAAGCAACAAAAGTCTAGAAAAGAATGGGCATTTTTTGCCCATTCTTTTCTATTTTTATGAAATCGATGGTGAACGTCGACAGGCCGCATGATCGGTGTTTTTGCCAACCAAACTAAAGAAAAACAAAATGGGGATAAAGGTGTGAAGCAGATGGCAACCACTGTGTTTATTAAGCCGCGCCATCGCGTGCAAGTGAAACCGGGAGCGGTCGTCACGCTCGGAGAAGTGGCCCAAATGACGGGAGGAGATGGCGGGCTGATTCGCCGGCTGAAGGCGATTCCGCTCTACCGCATCCAGCCGAGCGACAAGAACATCGTCATTATCGATATGATGCACATTGTTCGAGCTGTGCTTGATGCCGACCCGTCGCTTGATGTGCAGATGGTCGGCCCCTCACAGACGATCGTGGAAGTTGTGTACGAAAAACGGCGGTTTTCAATGGCTTCTTTTCTTCTCGTTTGGCTTCTTTTGTTCGTCGGTTCAGCCATGGCGATCATGAATTTCCACGAAGATGTGAGCATGCAGCAAGCGCATCGCCATCTTTACCAGATGATGACCGGCCAATCGGTCGATAAACCGCTGCTTTTGCAAATTCCATATTCGCTTGGGCTCGGCATCGGGATGATTTTATTTTTCAACCATTGGTTCCGCAAACGAATCAACGAGGAGCCCAGCCCTCTTGAAGTCGAAATGTTCAACTACCAGCAGGCGATCGATCAATACGTCATTTTGCACGAAAACAAAGAAAGCATGAGGCATCTTGACGACGCTTAAGGTGTTGCTGGTAGTGTTCGTCGGCTTTGCTGGAGGGCTGGCGGTCGGAACCGGGTTTGTCGCCTTTTTGGTTGTGCTTGGCGTCATTCCGCGCTTGACGCAGCTGACGAAAACGACGAAGCGCATTCACGCCTATGAGTGGAGTGCTGTCGCGGGTGCCATTGTCGGCGGCTGGATGAGCCTGTGCCATTCGGTGTGGCATTTATCCAAATATTGGCTTGTGCCGATCGGATTGTTTCATGGTGTGTTTATCGGAATGCTCGCTGCCGCTTTAACAGAGGTGTTGAACGTTTGGCCGATTTTAGCGAAGCGGATCGGCGTCGATGATAAAATCGTCATTTTACTTATGGCCATCGCCTTTGGCAAAGTGGCCGGTTCGTTGTTTCATTGGCTTTATTTTGTCGATCACTTTCGCTGACAAAGGGGGAAGGAAACGTGGGATTAAAGTCCGATTATGTCCGCGAGGTGAAGGCGTTTCAGCCTTCTCCCCCATACGCCGCCAATGCGGTAAAAGCGTTTCTTGTCGGCGGGGCGCTTTGTGCGTTGGCGCAATGGCTCGTTGATTGGTATGGCGGCACGTTTGCCGCTTCGCCGCTCGAGGCTCATCTGTGGGCGTCTATGGTGATGGCCGGATTGGCGATTGTGCTGACGGCCGTCGGGAAATATGATGATTTCAGCCAATTTGCCGGTGCGGGGGCGACGATGCTCATTACAGGGCTGGCCAATGCCATCGCGAGCGCTGCCATCGAACATCGCAGCGAAGGATGGACGGCCGGGGTGGCCGGGCAGATGTTGAAAGCCGGTGGGGCAGCGGTCATTTATGGTCTGATTGCCGCCTATGTGCTTGGCCTTGTTTGGCCGTGACGAAAAGAGGGATTGGCCATGAAACGTGTCGGAAAGCAGACATGGGTGTTTGACGATGGTGTTTACATCCAAGCGGCCGCTGCCGCAGTCGGGCCGCTTGAAGCCGACGGGCCGCTCGGAAGTTATTTTGATGTTTGTCATCGCGACTTATATTGCGGCGAAGCGACGTGGGAGCTGGCCGAGCGGAGGCTGATGCGGGAGGCGGTGGATTGCTGCTTGCAAAAGGCGGGCGTCTCTGCCGAAGAAGTCGATCTATTTTTGGCCGGTGATTTGTTAAACCAAAATGCGACATCGAACTATGTCGCCCGCGAGCTGCCGATTCCGTTTTTATGCTTGTTCGGCGCCTGTTCGACCTCGATGCAAACGTTGGCGGCAGCCGCTGCGTTTGTCGCTGGTGGATTGGCTGATCGGGCGCTTGCGGCGACAAGCAGTCATAACGCGACGGCCGAACGGCAGTTTCGCTACCCGACTGAACTGGGGGTGCAAAAGCCGAAAACGGCGACGTTCACCGTCACGGGCGCCGGTGCCGCGCTCGTTGGCCGCGCGCCGGGACGTTGGCGCGTCCGGGCGGCGACGATCGGCAAAGTCGTTGACGCCGGGCTGAAAAACCCACTCGACATGGGGGCGGCGATGGCCCCGGCGGCGGCCGATACGATCGAGCAGCATTTCCGTGACTTAGGCGTCTCGCCGGGCGATTACGATTTGATTGTCACCGGCGACTTGTCGCGCGTCGGCAGCGTCATCGTCCGCGAGTTGCTTGCTGAATCAGGCTACGATGTGACCGACGTTTACAACGATTGCGGGATGATGATTTACCGGCCAGATCAAAAGGTGTTCGCCGGCGGCAGCGGCTGCGCCTGCTCGGCGGTCGTCACGTACGGGTATTTGCTTCAAGAGCTCGCCCGCGGAACGTTTCGACGCCTGTTTGTCGTCGCTACCGGGGCGCTCTTGAGTCAAACGATGGTGCAGCAAAAACAGTCGATCCCAGCGATCGCTCACGGCGTCGTCATCGAAGCGGCTCGACAGGAGTCGGATTTGCCGCCGTAGGACGTCTTTTATTTGGGAACGATCAGGAGGGAATGTGATATGGAATACGTCCGTGCCTTTCTCGCCGGCGGGCTGCTGTGCGCCATCGTTCAGCTCATCATCGACCGCGGCAAATGGACGCCGGCTGGCGTCGCCGGTTCGCTTGTCGTCTTTGGCGTACTCCTTGGCTTTGGCGGCGTCTATGATCCATTCGTCGCTTGGGCTGGCGCCGGGGCGACGATGCCGCTATGCGGATTTGGGTATTGGTTGGCGAAAGGGGCCATGGTAGAACCGCGGCCGGAGGGATTTGTCGAAACCGGAGCAGCGGTGTTCCGATTTGCCGGCGCCTTGTTCGCTTTTATCGTGGCTGGCTCTTTTGCCGCGGCGCTCACTTGCAAACCGAAAGGGTAGAGATGATGGAAAAACGACGAGTCATTTTAGTAACGGATGGGGACGAGTTCGCCTGCCGGGCGATTGAGCGGGTTGCAGCCGAAATCGGCGGCCGTTGCATTTCTCGCTCGCAAGGCAATCCGACGAAACTGAGCGGTGAACAGTTGGTCGAACTCATTTTGCAAACGCCGCACGATCCAGTGTTTGTCATGTTTGACGATTGCGGCGCCCTCGGGGAGGGGGCCGGAGAGCAGGCGCTTCGCTATGTGGCGACGCATGAGCAAATCCAAGTGCTCGGGGCGCTGGCGGTTGCCTCCAATACGCACCAGCATGAATGGACAAAAGTGCATGTGAGCATCGACCGTGACGGCGTGATGACCGAATATGGGGTCGATAAAGAAGGCGTCCGGGACCTCGAGATCGGGCGGATCAATGGCGATACCGTCTACTGCCTTGACCGGCTGAACATTCCGCTCATCGTCGGCATCGGCGACATCGGCAAAATGGGATATCGAGACCATGCGAAATACGGAGCGCCGATTACGCGCAAGGCGGTCGAGTTGATTCTCGAAAGGAGTGGTGGACATGCCGGAAAAAGAAAAGAAACCGAAAGCGCCGATCGCGAAGCGGCTCGTTGACAACGCGAAGTTTTTGCAACAGCGGATCGGCGTCGGGACAAGCTTTGATTTAGGCGTGCGGAAAATCTATATCCTAAACCGGGAAGTACATATTTACTACTGCAACGGTTTATGCGATACGCAATACATTATCGAATTGTTAAAACAAATTGTGCACGTCAACGATGATGAACGCCAGGCGTCCCAAGCGTGGCAGATCATCGAAAATCGACTCGTTCATCAGCAAGTCAGTCCGGTGACGAGCCTCGACGAAGCGGTTGACAAGCTGCTGTCGGGCTTGATCATCGTCTTAATTGAAGGCGAATCGACCGGATTTGCTGTCGACGTCCGCAGCTATCCGGGTCGGCAGCCGCAAGAGCCGGATACGGAAAAAGTTGTGCGCGGTGCCCGCGACGGCTATGTCGAGAACATCATTGTCAACACGGCGCTCACCCGCCGCCGCATCCGCGACGAGCGGCTGCGCTTTGAAATTTTGCAAGTCGGCGAGCGGTCAAAAACGGACGTATGCATCGCCTATATTAAAGACGTCGCTGACCCGGGGCTTGTTGAACTCGTCAAGAAAGAGTTGCAGCAAATCAACGTCGATGGACTGACGATGGGCGACAAAACAGTTGAAGAGTTTTTAGTCAAGCAAGGATACAACCCGTACCCGCTCGTCCGTTACACCGAGAGGCCAGATGTAGCAGCGACGCACCTGCTTGAAGGGCACGTGCTCATTATGGTTGATACATCGCCAAGCGTCATCATCACGCCGACAACATTTTTTCACCACGTCCAGCATGCCGAGGAATACCGGCAGTCGCCAGGGGTCGGGACGTTTGTGCGCTGGGTGCGGTTTTTAGGCATTTTAACGTCGTTGTTTTTGCTGCCGCTTTGGGTGCTGTTTGTCCTTGAGCCTGAACTGCTGCCGAAAGAGTGGGGGTTCATCGGTCCGAACAAGCAAACGAATATTCCGATCATCGTGCAAATTTTGATCGCTGATTTTGGAATTGAGCTTTTGCGGATGGCAGCCATTCATACGCCGACGCCGCTCTCTACGGCGATGGGCTTGATCGCCGCTGTCTTGATCGGGCAAATCGCGATTGACGTTGGGCTGTTTGTGTCGGAAGTCATCTTGTATGTTTCCGTCGCGGCGATCGGTTCATTTGCAACGCCGAGCTATGAGCTGAGCGTGGCCAATAAAATTTCCCGCCTGGCGCTCGTCGTGCTCGTCTTCTTGTTTAAGGTGCCCGGATTCGTCATCGGCGCGACGGTTTATTTGCTTTGGCTCGTTAGCATCCGTTCCCTCAACACGCCGTACTTATGGCCGTTCATTCCGTTTGACCCGGCGGCATTTATGCAAATTGTCGTCCGCCGCTCGGCGGCCGGGGCGAAAGTGCGTCCGAGCATCGTTCATCCGCAGGACGTGCGAAAGCAACCGACATGACGCAGGTCGTCATCGCACAAGCGGCCGTTTCCATTGGCATATATGGACGGCCGCTTTCTCCCTTTTGGCGCTATTGAAACTTTTTTATAATTATGATACGTTATACTTGACGTTTCGCACCTTTGCAAGCGCCATTGGCAAGTCGTCCGTCCGCCTAAGGAGGGCGGGCGCTCGATGCAGAGGGCGCACGCGGCTGTATGACAGCCTGCCATGCGGCGGGGCTGATTGCTCTGCGGCTTTGTTTTTTTCAAGGCAGGCGCCGGTTGCGAAACTGTCTTTTTTGCTTTTGGTATGCATGTTTGCGCCACTTTGATGAGGAATGAGGGATTTCAATGTTTTTTCATGGGACGAGCCGCGTCAATGAAAAAGGGCACTTGGAAATTGGCGGCGTCGATACGGTCGAGTTGGCGAAAACGTATGGAACGCCGCTTTATATTTATGACGTTGCTTTGATCCGCGCGCGGGCGCGCGCGTTTAAGGGAGCGTTCCGCCGCCATGGCGTGCAGGCGCAAGTCGCCTACGCCAGCAAGGCGTTTTCTTCAGTTGCCATGGTGCAGCTGGCCGCTGAGGAACAATTGTCGCTCGATGTCGTCTCAGGCGGAGAGCTGTATACGGCTTTGGCCGGCGGGTTCCCGCCGGAGCGCATCCATTTCCATGGCAACAACAAAAGTTGGGATGAACTGGCGATGGCGCTTGAACACGGGGTCGGCTGCATCGTGGCCGACAACTTTTACGAGCTCGAGCTGATTGAACAATTGGTGGGGCCATCCGGTCGAGCGGTTCCGGTTTTGCTTCGCGTGACGCCAGGGGTTGAGGCGCATACGCACGATTACATTTTAACCGGACAGGAAGACTCGAAGTTCGGCTTTGATTTGAATAACGGTCAAGCGGATGAAGCGTTCCGGCGCGTCATGGCGTCGGCTGCGTTTCAACTGCTCGGCGTCCATTGCCATATCGGATCGCAAATTTTTGAAACGACCGGCTTTGTGCTCGCCGCACGAAAAGTGTTTGCGAAGCTGGCCGAATGGCACAAAACGTGTGGGTTCGTTCCTGCGGTCGTCAACCTTGGCGGCGGCTTTGGCATCCGCTATACGGATGAAGACGACCCGATTCCGGTGTCAGCGTATGTCGACTGTATCGTGGATGAGGTGAAAACACAGGCGGAAGTGCATCAACTTCCGATGCCGGAAATTTGGATTGAGCCCGGCCGCTCGCTCGTGGGGGATGCCGGAACGACGATTTATACGATCGGCTCGCGAAAAGAGGTGCCGAACGTCCGCACCTATATCGCCGTTGACGGCGGCATGAGCGACAACATCCGCCCGGCGCTGTATGGAGCGAAATACGAAGCGGTGCTGGCCAACCGGGTGTTGGGCGATCGGATGGAAGTTGTGTCCATTGCAGGGAAGTGTTGTGAATCAGGCGACATGCTCATTTGGGACATCGCACTTCCGGAAGCGAAACCGGGCGATTATTTAGCCGTCTTTTGCACCGGTGCTTATGGCTATTCGATGGCGAACAACTACAACCGTCTGCCGCGTCCGGCGGTCGTATTCGTCGAAAACGGCGACGCCCAGCTCGTCGTCAAACGGGAAACGTATGAAGACTTGATCCAATATGACTTGCCGTTGAAGGCGAAAGTCAACCAATGAAGGCGGCCCTGGAAAAGAACGGCCGCCGCCAAGAAGAGAAGGCGCCCTAATGCAGCAGGGCGCCTTCTCTCATTGTTGGTTGGCGGAAAAGGCCGATTTGATGGCATTCCAAATTTCTTTGAGGATGTCGATCAAATTTTGGATGAATGTTTTCCCTTCTTCTGACTGCAAAAACGCAGACAGCTGCTCTTTCGCCTTGCTCAGCTGGTCGTTCACTTGGTCCCAATTGATGTCGGCGTTTTGCATTTTGTGAAAAAGGGAGACGAGAGCGTTGATTTCATCGGCGCTTAATGTGATGCCAAGATCATTGGCGATTTTTTCAATCAAGGCGCGCAAGTCAGCGTCCGTTTGCGGCGGGTTGTTGGCGATTTCCTCTTTGATTTTCGCCAGCAAGGCGACCGCTTTGTCCGCGCCGATCGAATCAGCGAGCTTGGCCGTTTGCACCATTTCCTCGTTGGCTACCTTTTTTACGTCATCTGGAATCACCTTGTCGGACGAAATTTCGTACGCCTTCATCAGCCCCGTCAGCGCTGCGGTGCCGGAAACCGGAAACGGAGCCGTGATATAAATATCGGCATCTTTCACCCCAGCGGTGATCAAGGCGTTTGTATACATCTCTTTCGTCACCCATGTGATGTTGTGCGTCTCAACGTGAAGCCCTGAGCCCGGTTCACCGATGGTGATCATGGACGATGAGATGGCGCGCGTGCCGATTTGTGCCTTCGGGATGAGTCCATCCAAATATTTATGCTCCTCGGCGTTCGAGACCGTGATTGTCTGCGCTCCGTCCGGCGCTTTCATTTCTTCCAGCACTTTTTGTTTTTGTTCAGCGGTCAAATTTTCACCAAGCGTGACGATGACATCACCCGGCGCGGCATCGGCGGCTGCGATGGCCGGAAACGCCAGCAGCATCGCCCAAAGCAGCGATGAAGCAATCGTTCGTTTCACATTGCTCGCCTCCTATCTACCAACCATGCACTACCATTATAACGTACGCTGGCGTGAATTTCTATTCGGAACGGCGCTTTGCCTTCGCCGCCAAGCGGCGCACGAACAACAAATGCCAAAGCAAAATCAGAAACAGAAGCGGATATAAGGCGGCTGAATAGGAAAGCTTTCAGCCGTGGTAGTAAAAAATTTCTGTCCTCAGCGCCCCATTTCATACAAAAAGGAAAAGAGCGACCATCCGCCGATATAGGCGGCCTGCACCCAAATCGGATGATGTATCGGGTATCCGTTTAAAAACAAGGAGGTTGACGGTGACGTAAATGAAAACAATAAATACATAGGCCAGTCCGTCGACTCCAACATCAAAATACCCGTATAAATGGTACTTGACATCGAGAAACAAATCCGTTGAAAGGCCGAAGAAAACCGCAAACAGCGAAGTTGTATACATTTCAAGGCCTGAAAGCCGTTTTGGCATGAGGAGAAACGAAACAGAAAAGACGATTACCGTCACCGCCATCAACAACACCGTCGGACGCCCCCTTGCCAGTTTTGCTACGTCTATCATTCATCACTAGTGTACCCATTCCGATTCCATATAAATAATTATAATAAATATATTATATTAAAAAAACAATGAGCAGTTCGACGAGGCGGCATTTTGGCTTTCTTTCCCTTTCGAATCATGATATGATAAAAGCGGTTGAAGCGTAAAAAAGGAGCTGAAGTACCATGGCGAAAAAAGGATATATTTTGATGGAAAACGGTGGGAAAATCGAATTTGAACTATTCCCGAACGAAGCGCCGGTGACGGTGGCCAATTTTGAGAAGCTCGCAAACGAAGGCTTTTATAACGGGTTGACGTTCCACCGCGTCATCCCTGGATTTGTCAGCCAAGGAGGATGTCCACGCGGCAATGGAACGGGCGATGCCGGCTATACGATCCCGTGCGAGACGGACAACAATCCACACCGACATGTCATCGGCGCGATGTCCATGGCGCACCGCGGCCGCGACACCGGCAGCTGCCAGTTCTTTATCGTCCACGAGCCGCAGCCGCACTTGGATGGGGTGCACACCGTCTTTGGCCAAGTGACATCGGGCATGGACGTCGTGAAGACGATGAAAAACGGCGACGTGATGAAAGAAGTGAAAGTATTTGACGAACCGTAAGCAACGGACGGAAGACGAGGAGCGGACAAGCCGGAACAATTGGCTTTTGTTTTTCATTTTGCTGGGGATGAGCCTATTGTGGGGAGCGGCGTACTGGTTTTGGGTCGTACAATGATGATTTCCGGCCGCTCTTGTGGTATAATAAACCTAACAATATAGTGAAGCCTCCTTCGGGGCAGGGTGAAATTCCCGACCGGCGGTGATGAGGCGCTATGCCTCTCAGCCCGCGAGCCGTATCGGCACGATCCGGTGTGATTCCGGAGCCGACAGTATAGTCTGGATGGGAGAAGGATGGCGATGTGCGCACGGTTGTTTTCGGCCGGCCTGGACGGCCGGCGCCGGTTTGGTGTAGCGGCGGCCGCTTTGTGTCGGTCGGTATGACATAGTTAACGAACAAGTGTTCTTGTTTGTTTGGCTGCACATCATGGTTCATTCTCTCATCAACGAACCCCCGGGGAAGTTCCGGGGGTTTATTTTTTTAGAAAAAAGGGGGGAGTGTGGTGTATCGCGATGAACATTATATGCGGCTTGCGCTCGATGTCGCGAAAGCCGGAATCGGGCAAACATCCCCCAATCCTGTCGTCGGTGCTGTTGTGGTCAATGGCGGAGCGGTCGTCGGGCTTGGCGCCCATTTAAAAGCGGGAGAGCCGCATGCGGAAGTGCATGCGATCCGCATGGCCGGCGAGAAGGCGCGCGGGGCAACGGTGTACGTGACGCTTGAGCCGTGCAGCCATTACGGCAAAACGCCTCCATGCGTGGATTTGCTCATTCAAGCCGGCGTCCGCCGCGTCGTCATCGCGACAACCGACCCGAATCCGCTCGTCGCCGGGAAAGGGATCGACAAGCTGCGACGGGCGGGCATTGAGGTCGATGTCGGGCTGCTGAAAGAAGAGGCGGATGAGCTCAACCGGGTGTTTTTTCACTATATCGCGGCAAAAACGCCGTTTGTGACGTTAAAATACGCGTGCAGCCTCGATGGGAAAATTGCGACGGCGACCGGGGAAAGCAAATGGATTACGTCCGAGGCGGCGCGCCAAGATGTGCACCGCCTTCGCGCCCAGCATGACGCCATTTTGGTCGGCGTCAACACCGTGTTGGCGGACAATCCGAAGTTGACGGTCCGCATCGGGGAGCAACGGAAAAATCCGCTCCGCATCATTTTGGATACAAACTTGCATACGCCGCTTGACGCCCATGTCGTCACCGACCGGGAGGCGGAAACGTGGATCATCACCGGGAGCGGCATCAGCTGGGAAAAGGCCGAGGCATACGAGCGCCTCGGGGTGCGCATCATCCCGATGGCGGCTGCGCACATTCATGTGCGCGACGTGCTCCGGCTGCTCGGTGAGCAGCGCATTACGTCGCTGTTTGTGGAAGGCGGCTCGCGCGTTCATGACAGTTTCCTCCGGGCAGGGGCGGTCAATGAAGTGGTCGCCTACATCGCCCCGAAGCTGATCGGCGGCCGCGAAGCGCCGACGCCGGTCGGCGGCCTCGGCTTCTCGCGCCTTGAAGAGGCGATGGAGCTTGACATCCGGCAGTTGGAGATGGTCGGCCCGGATATAAAAGTCGTTGCTGCGGTGAAAAAGAGGGGGGAGTAAGGATGTTTACCGGTATTATTGAAGAGGTCGGCACGGTTGAACAAATGAGGCAAACGGGCGACGCCATCGTGATGGCGATTGGCGCCCGCCGGGTGCTCGAAGACGTTCGCCTCGGCGACAGCATCGCCGTCAACGGCGTCTGCCTGACCGTCACGTCGTTTACTGACCGGCGGTTTACCGTCGATGTCATGCCGGAGACCGTCAAGGCGACGGCGCTCAAAACATTGAAGCCGGGATCGAAAGTGAACTTAGAGCGGGCGATGGCGGCTGGCGGGCGGTTTGGCGGCCATTTCGTCACCGGTCATGTGGACGGCGTCGGGCGCATCGTCCGCCGATGGCCGAAGGCGAACGCCGTCTACTATGAAATTGAAGCGCCTCCCCCGCTTCGCCCGTACATGATTTATAAAGGATCGGTCGCCGTCGATGGGACGAGCTTGACGATTTTCGGTCTGAGCGAGCGCACGTTCACCATTTCGCTCATTCCGCATACGCGTGAAGCGACGATTTTAGGCGAAAAGCAGCCGGGCGACCTCGTCAATATCGAGTGCGATATGATCGGCAAATACGTCGCTGCTTTTCTTGCCGCGAAAGAGGAGCTGCCTTCTGGAGTGACGAGCGAATTTTTGGAGCGGCATGGCTATAAATAAACGGGATAGGGGGCAACTTCAGATGTTTGACACGATTGAAGCGGCACTGGACGCGCTGAAAAACGGCGAAGTGATCATCGTCTGCGACGACGAAGACCGGGAAAATGAGGGCGATTTTGTCGCATTGGCTGAAAAAGCGACGCCGGATGTCGTTAATTTTATGATCACCCATGGCCGCGGGCTTGTGTGCGTGCCGATTACGGAAGAGTTGGCGGCGCGGCTCGGGCTTGAGCCGATGGTCGCGCATAACACCGACGCTCATGGGACGGCGTTTACCGTCAGCATCGACTACAAGACGACGACGACCGGAATCAGCGCCTACGAGCGGGCGGCGACCATTCGGGCGTTGCTCGATCCAAATGTGAAAGCGAGCGATTTTAAACGGCCTGGCCATATTTTTCCATTGATTGCCAAACAAGGCGGCGTCCTGCGGCGCGCCGGCCATACGGAAGCGGCGGTCGATTTGGCCCGCCTTTGCGGGGCGAAGCCGGCTGGCGTCATTTGCGAAATCATGAAAGAGGACGGAACGATGGCGCGCGTTCCGGATTTGCGGCAAATCGCCGACCAATTCGGATTGAAAATGATCACGATCAAAGATTTGATCGCCTATCGGAGCCAGCGGGAAAAACTAGTGAAGCGCGAGGTCGACATTTGGCTGCCGACTGAGTTCGGCGAGTTTCGCGCCGTCGGCTACACGAACGTGCTTGATGGCAAGGAGCATGTGGCGCTCGTCAAGGGAGACATTATTCCCGACGAACCGATTCTTGTGCGCGTCCACTCCGAGTGTTTAACCGGTGATGTGTTCGGTTCGTATCGGTGCGACTGCGGTCCGCAGCTGCATGCGGCGCTGCGGCAAATCGAAGCCGAGGGGCGTGGGGTGCTGCTTTACATGCGTCAAGAGGGGCGCGGCATCGGCCTGATGAACAAACTGCGCGCCTATAAGCTGCAAGAGCAAGGCTACGATACGGTCGAGGCGAACGAAAAGCTCGGCTTCCCGGCCGATTTGCGCGACTACGGCATTGGTGCGCAAATTTTAAAAGACCTTGGCGTCACGAAAATGCGTCTGCTCACGAACAATCCGCGCAAAATCGCCGGCTTGAAAGGGCACGGGCTTGAAGTTGTCGAACGGGTGCCGCTTCAAATGCCAGCGAAAAAAGAAAATGAAAAATACTTGCGCACGAAATATGAAAAACTAGGGCATATGCTTCATTTTTGAAAACAGGAGGAGAAAAAACATGCGGGTTCTTGAGGGAAATTTAGTCGGCACCGGGTTGAAAATCGGCATCGTCGTTTCTCGTTTTAATGAATTCATTACGGGCAAGCTTTTGTCAGGGGCGATCGACGGTTTGACGCGCCATGGCGTCAGCGACAATGACATCACGGTCGCCTGGGTGCCGGGCGCATTTGAAATTCCGCTCCTCGTGAAAAAAATGGCGGAATCGAAGCAGTTTGATGCCGTCATTGCGCTCGGCGCCGTCATCCGCGGGGCGACGAGCCATTTTGACTACGTGTGCAGCGAGGCGGCCAAAGGCGTCTCCCACGCCGCGCTCTCAAGCGGCGTCCCGGTCATTTTCGGCGTATTGACGACCGATACGATCGAGCAAGCCATTGAACGGGCCGGCACAAAGGCGGGCAATAAAGGCTGGGAAGCGGCCGTTTCGGCCATTGAGATGGCGAACGTTTTGCGGACATTTGTGTAAAAAGGCATGAAATGGTTCACAATATCAGTGAGAATGTTTATAATACGTATAGAGAAAATGACAACGTGTTTTCCTTTTCGGAAAAGCGTTTGTCGATAATGAGGGATTTTTATGTTGATCCGTTATCGAAAAAACTATGAGAAAATCGCCATGGGACTGTTGTCGTTTATGCCGACGGAAAAAGATTTGAAACGGCTCCAGCAGACGATCAAACAGTATGAAACGAACAGCGACTGGCAGCTGTTTTTATGGAAGGAAGGGGACGATATCGTCGGCATTATCGGCGTCCTGTTGTGCGCTCCTGATGTTGTGCAAATCCAGCACATCAGCGTCAATCCATCGCATCGCCACCAAGGGATCGGAAAACAGATGGTCAAGGCGTTGAAAGAGGCGTACCCCGACCGTCGGCTATGCGCGAACGAGTGGACCGCCTCGTTTTTCGATAAATGCCAAACGTGCTAGCCCAACGAGACAAATCGGCGCAACGCCGCGCTGTTGCGGGCGGCAGAGGGGTTATGTCCCTTCTGCTTTCGCCCGCTTTTTTTGTTCGCGGGCGGCGATGACGTCCGAACGGTCGCGCCGCCGGTGTTTGTCTACAAGGTCGATATCAGTGAGATCGCTCGCCTGCCCCCAAACAAGCTGCCGCTCGGCGCAGGCGGCTTGGCACTGTTCGTACAGGGAGCGGTCGCGAATCGGCAGCTCAATGCTTTCATACGGTTCGCCGCGGGCAATCCGCTCGGCTGCCTCTTCAAGCAGCACGGCCAACTCCTTCTCGTCAAGGCCGAGCCGGCGGATCATCCCGCGCGCCTCCTCAAGCAACGTCCGCGCCCGTTTGATAAGGCGGAGCGCGCCGGAACTGTTGCCGCGCCGGTAGTGGTAAAAGGCGACGGCAATTTGGATGAGAATGAGCCATTCCCGTTTCCGTCCGTCGCGCTTCCATTGTTCTTCTAAAATCTCATGACATTCGAAATAATCGCGGTTGCCATGGAAATGGACTAAATAGTCGATATATGCTTTTGGATACATGGGCCATCGTTCCTTTCGCCGAGGCGTGTTTCGCGGTAGGCGACCTTGTTGCCAGGCAAAGCCGTGCAACTGCCGGCGCTGCGGCAGGGCTCTCCTTGTATTATACGTTTTCATGGCGTTCGAGGCAAAAACCGTCTCATTTCCGTTCGCTTCGCCGCGGAATTATGATACAATAAGTATATTGCCAGCAAGGTTCTCCAATGTGCGCATCGGCGCGGGGAATGGCTGCGGAAAAATGGTGGGATGGATGTGCAAGTGCCGTATAACGTCAAAATTGAAGCGTTTGAAGGGCCGCTTGACTTGCTTTTGCATTTAATCAACCGCTATGAGATCGATATTTACAACATTCCGGTGGCGCAAATTACGGAACAGTATATGGCGTACATTCACGCCATGCAAGAGCTTGAGCTTGATATCGCCAGCGAATATTTGGTTATGGCGGCTACGCTGTTGGCGATGAAAAGCAAAATGCTGCTGCCGGTGTCCGACGAACACGCCGAAGACGACAGCTTGGAATTCGCCGAGGCGGACGATCCGCGCGAAGAGCTGATGCAGCGGCTTCTTGAGTACAAAAAGTTTAAGGAAGCTGCACGCGAGCTGAAGCGGCGCGAAGAAGAACGGGCGCTTCTGTTTACAAAACCCCCGAGTGACTTGAGCGCGTACGCCGATGAAAAAAAAGCGTCCGCGCCGCTTGATGTCAACGTCTACGATATGCTCGGCGCCCTGTCAAAACTGTTGCGCCGCAAAAAACTGCAAAAACCGATGCGGACGAAAATTGCCCGCCAAGATATTTCCGTTGAAAAGCGGATGGCGGAAATTTTGCATGAACTGCAGCAGGCGAAAGAACGGAAAAACTTTTATGAGTTATTTCCGTCCTGCGACCGTTCGTATATCGTTGTCACTTTTTTGGCTATTTTGGAATTAATGAAACAAAATAAAATCATCGTTGAGCAAGAGCGGAATTTCAGCGATTTGTTTCTCGCCGCCAATCATCTGGCCGGTTGAGGCGGTTCGCGATGGCGGACCGCTTTCCTTTTGCCTGCTGGGCCCATCGGCTGATGGTCGGTGCGAAGGCGAGACGGACAGCTGCTGGTTCGGAAAAGGCTCATGAGCAAGTTTTGCTCTTCGCCCAGGCGTGAAAATGTCTGCTCAAGGCATGCGCATCTTCATGAAAAAGTCTCATGGGCAACGTTTTGCCCTTCACCCGGGGATGAAAATCACGCGCCAGTCCTGCATTTTCGAGGAAAATGCCGGGAAGCCGCAAGATGGCTGCAGTTGCGATCAAAACGGTGAAAAAGGAAAGGGGAGAAGGGAGAATGGACCAAAAGGAAATGAAAACAAACAGCGCTGCTGGTGCGCCGGCTCCATTCAAAGCGATCGTGGAAGCGCTGTTGTTTGCCGCTGGCGACGAGGGGCTGTCGCTTGCCCAAATTGCCGCTGTTTTGGATATTGGCGAGCCGGAGGCGAAAGCAGTGATGGCGGCGCTCCAGGAAGACTTCTGCCGCGAAGAACGCGGCATTCAGCTGGTCGAGCTGGGCGGCGTGTTTTTATTGGCGACGAAGAAAGAGTATGCTCCGTATTTGAAAAAGCTGGTCGAAGCGCCGGGAGCGTCGCCGCTGTCGCAGGCGGCGCTCGAGACGCTCGCCATTATCGCCTACCGCCAGCCGATTACGCGCGCTGAAATCGAGGAAATCCGCGGCGTGAAAAGCGACAAGCCGCTGCAGACACTCATGGCGCGGGCGCTCATTAAAGAAGTCGGCCGCGCCGAAGGGACCGGGCGGCCGATTTTATACGGGACGACGGCCGAATTTCTCGACTATTTCGGCCTGAAAACGATTGAAGAACTGCCGCCGCTGCCAGAATGGACGGACGATGTCGAGGTTGAGCGGGAAGCTGACTTGTTTTTCGGAAAATTGGCGGAAAATTTGAGCGACGGACAGCCGTAATATGGTAAACTAAAGAAAAAACGGCTGACCGGGAAGGGGTGCGCTCATGAACATTTGCCGCCTGCACGGCGAAGAATTGCAAAAATCGCAGTCGAATACGTTTGAGGACTACTTCAACCGATCGGAAGTCACGTACCGCGACGGCGGCGAAGAGCGGACGCTGTCTGTGTTGTATTTGCGCCATTTTGAGGCGGAGCTGCTTGATTGGCTGCCGTATGAAAGCGATCCACTGTTTACGGCTAACGGGCGCGACATTCGTTTGCGCGACATCATTGCTTTTGTCTGTTTATGGAAAAATCCGGCGTATCGGAAGCGAAAGCGCGTCTACATTCATGATGAAGAGGAATTGCGCCGTTATTTTGCTGAGGTAGACGCCAAAACGCTGCAGGCGCTTGTCAGCGAATGGGCGGAAACCGGCGAATGCCGCTTGCCTGAACGGTCGGCGTAACGAGAAAATGCGGTTGGCGCCGCGTTTTCTGTGCGTCCGGACAAGGAAACCGTTTGGTGCAGCCGGCGGTTTGCCAAAGTAGCCTGCCTTTTTCAGAAAAAAGGGGGGCTGACCCAAAACGCGAATATGTTTTGGGTCAGCCCGATTTTTTTGAGCGGTTTATCTATGGCTCATTTGCAGACCCGCCGCAGGGAAGCATTGCGGCGATTCTGTTCTTCCTTGCTGTCTTTTCTATGATGACTGCCCTCGCTCCTCTATGTATGAGCGGCCGGGAATTTGGGTGAATGCGGACAAGAACGATTTCCCCATGACAGCATACGATATGGCGAACAAAACAGGAGGAGGTTTTTACCAAATGGACGATCAGGTGTTGTTCGCCCAATATGTGGCTAGGGTGAACGAATGGGGAAATCAAGTCAAGGAGACGCTCGCTTTGCGTGGGGCAAGCACGGATGGCGCTTCGTCGATGCTCGAGTTTATTGCCGAGCATGACGGCGAGTGGACGGAAGAGGCCGTCCGCGAGCTTCAGCGCCTTGTTGATGACGTATACGCCGCCGCGCTTTGCCGCTATGCCGAAGAGTCGGCCGAATGGGGAAGGCAGGTGGAGCATGCCTTGTCCGTGCGTGGGGTAGCTGAGGATGTTGGCCTTTCTTCCTTGTTGGCGTATATTGACGAACGGAACGGTGCGTGGACAGAGGAAGCGGTTTCCGAACTCCAGCGTCTTGTTGACGACGTGTACAACCGGGCCGTCCGTCTTGCGGACTTTTCGGCCGCCGAAAAAGACGAAGAGGCGCTGTTTCTGGAAGAGGAAGCGCCGCTGGTTGAATCGGGCGGTGTTGGCGAAGACGGCGAGGAAGAACGGCTGGACGTCGGCGAAGAGGGGAAGCGGGAGGAAGAGTCGGAGCAGCCTTTTGATTCGGCAACAGCACAGGCAGAACCGGCTTCGTCGCTCCCTTCGGACCTTCATGACGAAGAGCGGCAACAGCCGATCCCGCCCGGCAGGCATGTGCTGCCGCCTTTGCCGTACAGCTATGATGCGCTTGAACCTCATATTTCCGAAGAAATTATGCGCCTTCACCATACGAAGCATCATCAAAGCTACGTCGATGGTCTGAACAAGGCGGTGCGCATGATGGCCGAAGCGCGCCGGACGAACAATTTTGAACTGCTGAAGCATTGGGAGCGGGAAGCGGCGTTCCACGGCTCCGGGCATTATTTGCATACAATCTTTTGGTACAATATGCATCCAGAGGGCGGCGGCGAGCCGCGCGGGGAGCTGCGGGCGCAAATCGAGCGCGATTTTGGCAGTTTTACCGCCTTTCGCCGTCATTTCACCGAAGCGGCGAAAAGCGCCGAAGGGGTCGGCTGGGCGCTGCTCGTTTGGGCGCCGCGAGCGCACCGTCTGGAAATTTTGCAGGCGGAAAAACACCAGCACATGGCGCAATGGGATGTGATTCCGCTTCTTGTGCTCGATGTGTGGGAGCACGCCTATTACTTGCAATATAAAAACGACCGAGCGGCATACATCGAACATTGGTGGAACGTCGTCAATTGGCGCGATGTCGAAGCGCGTTTTCATGAGGCGCGGAAGTTGCGCTGGCAGCCGTTTTAACATCTTTCCGAAAGAAGTCTGAGGGTGTCCCAAACACAACGGGACACCTTTTTTTATTACAAGAGGTAGGAACAAATCACTTCGGTGACACGATATATTGTATCTCTCTCAAAGAGGACGATCTTTTGGGACAGCCTCAGCTGAATGTTGGTAGGCTTTAGCCAATCCATACGATTGAATATGGTTAGAACGGACACCTTCGGAATGAAGGGAAGCGTAATTGTGTGTGGCTTACCATTCGGCGAACACGCACAAGTCGCTTGAAGTCCCCCGCCTCTAAGCGAAGCGTAGGCGGTGGGGAGTTCACCCGAGCGGGGAAGACCCCGCTTCTTTTTTTAGATGAAGGCCGTTTCGGGGGTAGTTCGCCGGAAGCGCCGCCCCGGTAGGTTTTGCCGCAATTTTTCATCATATTTGTCCCACCGGCGCATACACTTGTACAGAACATGGCCTTGGTATGTCGCGATCTTCCCTCTATTGCACTCATTTCAGGTTGAATGGAAAGGAGGAACAGGCGATTCCTCTCCGCTCCTTAAAGGAGGGGGATCCTCGCCGATATGAGATTGAATAAGAAGAAGCGGCTCATTGCGCTCATTCTTGCACTCGCTGCGGGGATTATGGCATTTGTTCCAGAGCGGATGCACGCTATGGATGGGGTGAGCGCAAAAAGCGCGATTTTGATAGAGCAGCATTCCGGGCGGGTTTTGTTTGCCAAGGATGCCTATACAAAACGGCGCATCGCCAGCATTACGAAAATTATGACCGCCATTTTGGCGATTGAATCGGGGAAGATGGACGACACGGTGACGGTCAGCGCCCGCGCTGTCCGGACCGAAGGGTCGTCAATTTACTTGCGCCAAGGGGAGAAAATCAAACTGCGCGATTTGGTATATGGGCTGATGCTTCGTTCCGGCAACGACGCGGCGGTGGCCATCGCTGAACATGTCGGCGGCAGCGTCGAGGGGTTTGTGTTTTTAATGAACAAAAAGGCGGCTGAAATCGGGATGCGCGACACAGAGTTTGCCAATCCGCACGGATTGGACGATGCGGAAAACCATTACTCAACGGCCTATGATATGGCGTTGCTCATGCAATACGCGATGAAAAACGAAGAGTTTCGCCGCATTTCCGGAACGAAAGTGTACCGCGCCCCCGCTCCGCCCGGCGAAGACGGCGCGCGTGTGTGGCGAAATAAAAACAAGTTGTTGACAAGTCTTTACGAATATTGCACCGGCGGCAAAACCGGCTATACGAAACGGGCCCATCGCACGCTCGTGACAACGGCGTCCAAAGGCGGCATCGATTTGATCGCCGTGACGTTGGATGCACCGGACGATTGGAATGACCATATCGCTATGTACGAATATGGATTTTCTCATTATCACATCGCCAAAGTGAGCAGCGAGCGGGTGGTCGACAAAATTTCTGATCCGTTTTACCGCGGGCGGCTGCAGGCGGTCCGCGATTTGCGATATCCGGTGACCGATAAAGAGGAGAGCGGGCTGCGGGTGAAAGTGTATTTGCTGAAGCCGCGCAAAGAATGGAAAAAATACCCAGAAAAGGCACCGACAGAGGTCGGAAAGGCGGTGCTTTATTTGCATCAAAAGGCGGTTGATTCGGTGCCGCTGCTGTATGAACCGGGAAAGGAAGAAAGCGGCCGAGGGTTTTTATGGCAAGTATTTCGCTTTTTAGGTGTGAGAAGCGATGGTTAACCTCATTTGGGTGATGATGGCGGTCATTGGCATCGTCTTTGCGGCGGCCAACGGCACGATGGACGAAGTGAACAAAGCGGTGTTTGAAAGCGCCAAAGAAGCGGTGACGATCAGCATCGGCATGGTCAGCATTTTAGTGTTTTGGCTCGGGCTGATGGCGATCGCTGAACGCGCCGGCTTGCTTGACAAAGCGGCGCGCCTGTTTATGCCGCTCGTACGCCGCTTGTTTCCAGAGGTGCCGCCCGGCCATCCCGCGCTCGGCTATATCGTCTCGAATATGGTCGCCAACATGTTCGGCCTTGGCAATGCGGCGACGCCGATGGGCATAAAGGCGATGGAGCAGCTAAAAAAGCTCAACGGCGGCCGCGACGAGGCTAGCCGGTCGATGGTGACGTTTTTGGCCATGAACACATCAGGCATTACGCTCATTCCGACGACCGTCATCTCGATTCGCATGACGTACGGTTCAGCGGCGCCGAGCGAGATCATTGGGACGACGATCGTCGCTTCGACGATTTCGACGATTGGGGCGGTATTGATTGACCGGTACTATTATTGGAAACGGATGCGGAAAGGCAGGAAGCCATAATGGCTATCGTCCAACTTCTTTCTGTTTGGCTGATCCCTGCGCTCATTGCTTTTATTTTGCTTTACGGTACAGCAAAGAAAGTGCCGACGTACGAAGCGTTTGTGGAAGGCGGCAAGGAAGGGATCGAGATCGCGTTTTCGCTCATCCCGTATTTGGTCGGCATGTTGGTGTCGGTCGCCATTTTCCGAGCCTCAGGGGCGCTTGATGCCATGATGGAAGTGATCAAACCGCTGGCTGATGCCATTGGACTGCCGGCCGAAGTCGTTCCGCTTGCGGCTCTCCGCACGCTTTCCGGCACGGCGGCGCTCGGCATGACGACCGATTTGATCGCTACTTACGGCCCGGATTCGTTCATCGGGCGCCTTGCTTCTACGATCCAAGGCAGTACGGAGACGACGCTTTACGTGCTCACCGTCTATTTTGGCGCCGTCGGCGTCAAAAAAATGGGCGATGCGTTAAAAGTCGGCATTTTGGCCGACATTCTCAGCTTTATTGTTTCTGTTTTCATCGTTTTGTTTGTATTCGGGCGCTAGCGGCGCCTTTTTTCGTTCCCGCCGTCCGGCGGGTTTTTTGTTTGCAAAGGGGACGGGAAAGGTGAAAAATAAAAGTGCCGCACTTGTATCTGTTAGACGGAAAGGGTAAGATGATGAAAGAGGTGAGAGAGAATGGAACGGTTGCAAAAAGTGATCGCCCGCGCCGGCATCGCGTCAAGGCGCAAGGCGGAAGAACTCATTTTGCAAGGGCGGGTGAAAGTGAACGGCCGAGTCGTCAAGGAGCTTGGCGTCAAGGTCGGGCCGCGCGATGATGTCGAAGTCGACGGCATCCCGATCGAGCGCGAAGAGCCGGTGTATTATTTGCTGTACAAGCCGCGCGGGGTGATTTCCAGCGTCAAAGATGACAGAGGCCGCAAAGTGGTGACCGATTTTTTCAAAGATCTGGACAAACGCATTTATCCGATCGGGCGGCTTGACTACGATACGTCTGGACTGCTTTTGTTGACGAATGACGGCGACTTTGCCAA
The DNA here is from genome assembly GCF_001414205.1 of Geobacillus sp. Sah69. Classification (NCBI taxonomy): domain Bacteria; kingdom Bacillati; phylum Bacillota; class Bacilli; order Caryophanales; family Anoxybacillaceae; genus Geobacillus; species Geobacillus sp. Sah69. The sequence continues at coordinate 109,437 of NZ_LLKS01000069.1, forward strand.
CCTGCTTATGCACCCGCGGTATGAAATTGAAAAAGTGTACATTGCCAAAGTGAAAGGCATTCCAACGCACGAGCAGCTGAAACGGCTCGAACAAGGAGTGCAGTTGGAAGATGGCATGACGGCGCCAGCCAAAGTGAAGCTGCTCTCCGCCGACCGGAAGAAGGGGACAGCCATTGTGGAAATCCGTATCCACGAAGGACGAAACCGGCAAGTGCGCCGCATGTTTGAGGCGATCGGCTGCGAGGTGCTGAAGCTGAAGCGGGAGCGGTACGCGTTTCTCGATTTGAAAGGGCTGCGCCCCGGCGAATACCGCGAGCTGACACCGCATGAGGTGAAGTTGCTGCGCGTCCTTGCCCAATCCGGGGGAAGAAAATGACGAAGATTGTCACATAACGTTCAATCCTTGCGCATAAACGAGCGAGGGACTTTGCTATAATGGAAAATGGTAGATTGTGAACCGCTTGCCTCCCCCTCTAGCGTTGGCTGTGGGGGAGGAGAAGCGTAAAGGGGTTTGAACGATGAAAAAGCAACAGCGCTTAGTGATGAGGACAGCGATTTTGCTCGTGTTGCTCGCGGCGATCGGCTATACGATTTACGCCAACTTTTTTACTGAGAAACAGGCAGTCGCCGTTGGAACGACGGCGCCTGACTTTGTGCTGACCGACTTGAAAGGCCGGGAGCACCGCCTCTCAGACTATCGCGGCAAAGGTGTCTTTTTGAATTTTTGGGGGACGTGGTGCAAACCGTGTGAGCGGGAAATGCCGTATATGAACGAACTGTACCCGCTCTATCAAAAGCAAGGTGTCGAAATTTTGGCGGTCAATGTCGGCGAACCGAAGCTGAGCGTCGAGAAATTTGCGGAGCGGTTTGGTCTGACCTTTCCGATTGTGATCGACCGTCAAGATCAAGTGTTGAACGCCTATAATGTCGGCCCGCTGCCAACCACGTTTTTGATTGACAAAAACGGCGAAGTGAAGAAAATCATCACCGGCACGATGACAAAAGCAGACATTCAGCGCCATTTGGAAAGCATTAAACCGTAAGGAGTTTTGCATCATGAAACAAGTCAAATGTGAATGCGGGCACGTCAACCCGCATGGCACGGCGTTTTGCGAATCATGCGGCAAACCGCTCGAGGAGTGGGCGGGGAAAACGCTTTTGGACATGCGCTACGAAGGAAGCGCGCGCCGGTCGCAAACGTACAAGCGAACATTCATCGATCAAATTTGGGCGTTTTTCTCGTCGGTCAAAGTCGGAGTGGCACTCATCGTCATTACGCTCATTGCTTCGGCGATCGGCACGATTTTCCCTCAGCAAATGTATATTCCGCCGAACGTCGATCCGGCGGAGTATTATAAGCAGCAGTACGGTTGGGCAGGGAAGCTGTATTATGAGCTCGGCTTTAACAACTTGTACGGCTCATGGTGGTACGTCCTGCTCATCGCTTTAATCGGCGTTTCGCTTGTCATTTGCAGCTTGGACCGGGTCGTGCCGCTATATCGCGCCTTGAAGCGGCAAGGGGTGAAGCGCCATCCGCATTTCTTGGAGCGGCAGCGGTTGTTTGGCGTCTCGCATGTGAGCGATCTCGACAAAACGATGGCCGTGTTGAAAGAACGGCTGGCTGCGCGGCGCTACCATGTCTGTGAGGAAGACGGGCATTTGCTCGCTGAAAAAGGGCGTTTTTCCCGTTGGGGGCCGTACGTCAATCATATCGGCCTCATCATTTTCTTGATCGGGGCAATGCTTCGTTCCGTTCCCGGCATGTACATCGATCGGGTGATGTGGATTCCGGAAGGGGAGACGAAAGAAATTCCGGGGACAAACGGCCGCTACTTTTTAAAGAGTGAAAAATTTATTTTTGAAACATATGAGAAAGGCAAAGACAACGAAGTGTTCAACGCTGCCATCGACCGCGTCGGCAACGGGATGATCGCCAAAAACTATCAAACAAACGTTGTGTTGTATAAGCGCGTCGGTCCTGTGATCCCCGGCGCCAAGCCGAAGCTTGAAAAAGTGAAGGAGTATCCGATTCGCGTCAACGAGCCGCTGGAGTTCGACCATTATGCGCTCTATCAAGTCGATTTCCGCTTGAATGAGCCGAAAGCGATGTCATTTCAGTTGGCGGACAAGCAGTCGGGGAAAACGTTCGGCACGGTGACGGTCGATTTGTATGATCCGAAAGAGTTGTACAATCTCGGACATGGGTATCGCGTTGAGCTATTAAGCTATTTTCCTGATTTTGAGTTTGATGAAGACGGCAATCCGTCAACGAAGTCGCGCGTGCCGAACAATCCGGCGTTCGTGTTCAAAATGTACGCGCCGGACCGTCCGAAAGGGGAAGTCAGCTTCGTCGCCATCCAACAAACGATCGAACCGTTTGGCAACAACAAGTACAAAATGGCGTTCGCGGGGCTTGAGACGCGCAATGTCTCCGGCTTGACCGTCCGCCGCGATTTCACGCTTTGGATTTTAGGGGTAGGCGGCGCGATTTTCATGATCGGGCTCATCCAAGGGATGTATTGGAACCACCGCCGCATTTGGGTGCAACGGGTCAACGGCGAGCTATGGATCGCCGCGCACACAAATAAAAATTGGTTCGGCTTGAAAAACGAGCTGCGCCGTTTGCTTGACGGCACTGGTGTGAATATGCCGGCCGATCAGCTCGAAGAAGGGAAACAGGCCGGACAAGGGGGGCAAGCTCATGGACATGACACAGCTTAGCAGCACATTGCTCTATATTTCGTTTGTGTTATATTTGATCGGCACGTTTTTTTTTGGCGGCGCCATTCGCGACAAACGGAAGGAGCGGCAAGGAAAGGATCGTTGGTCGCAGCTTGGCATTGCCGTGACGATCATCGGTTTTCTCACCCAGGTCGGGTATTTCATCACGCGTTGGATCGCTGCCGGGCATGCTCCGGTGAGCAATTTGTTCGAGTTTACAACGTTTTTCGGCATGATGCTTGTCGCTGCTTTTATCATTGTTTATTTCATTTACCGGTTGAGCGTGCTCGGCCTGTTTGCGCTTCCGGTCGCGTTGCTGATCATCGCCTATGCGAGCATGTTTCCGCGGGAAATTTCGCCGCTCATTCCCGCCTTGCAAAGCGATTGGCTGCACATCCATGTGACGACGGCGGCCGCCGGGGAAGCGATTTTGGCGATCAGTTTTGTCGCGGGTTTGATTTATTTGATTCGCGTCGTCGATCAGTCGAAGCCGTCCAAGCGCACGTTTTGGCTGGAAGTCGTCATGTTTTGCCTTGTGGCGACGCTCGGCTTTGTCATCGTCTCAACAGCGTTTAGGCTTTCCGGGTACGAAGCGAAGTTCACGTGGGTTGATAAAAACGGCCAGGCGGCCGAAGTCGAGTACCATATGCCGGCGCTTGTCGGGCCGCATAAAGGAGAGCTGGTGAAAGAAAGCGCCGGCCGCATGGAGCCGCTTGTTGAAATGCCGGCGATCATCAACGCGAAAAAACTGAACACGGTCATTTGGTCGCTCATGGCCGGTGCGGTGCTGTATGCCGCTTTTCGTCTTGTGTTGCGCAAGCGCATCGCCGCCGCGCTCAAGCCGCTTGTGAAAAACGTCAACTTGGATTTGACCGATGAAATCGGCTACCGGGCGGTGGCGATCGGCTTTCCGGTGTTTACGCTCGGGGCGCTCATTTTCGCGATGATTTGGGCGCAAATCGCCTGGACCCGCTTTTGGGGCTGGGACCCGAAGGAAGTGTGGGCGCTCATTACGTGGCTGTTTTACGCCGCTTTTTTGCACCTCCGGCTGTCAAAAGGCTGGCATGGGGAAAAGTCGGCATGGCTTGCTGTCATCGGCTTTGCCATCATCATGTTCAACTTAGTAGCGGTCAACCTCGTCATCGCGGGACTGCACTCGTACGCTGGAATGTAAGCACAAGGCAAACGGATGTCCTATTGGCGGGCATCCGTTTTTTCAGTAAACTAGAAAATGGGGGACTGTTTCTATATAGACTCCCATGACAAAAAAATTTCGTCACCATCGGAAGGATGAAAAGACCTCTATGTTGAATTTTACAACTTTACACATTTTGGAGTTCGGGTATTTTCAGGATATATAAGTTGCAATAAAGATTTTCCGATTGTGCGATTCTGTTTTCCTTCATAACAAGTCATTTTGATAGAATGCGGTGGGCGCTCTACTGGATGTAAAACAAAGTTTCAACTTATATAGATGCAATTTAATGCTTTAACATTTTTCGTTTTGACCGGTCATTGCATCCAACTGTCGAGTGACCGAACAACGCCGCTTAAAGACCCATGAATGGGTCTGTGAAGCGAGTCGTTGTTCGGTCTTCCGTCACGCTAAGGCGTGACGGAGGCAAGCCACACGCTTGCCTTCGACAGTCGAAAATGGGCAAACCTCTTTTCTGTCAAGGATATGTTAAACTTCTTTGTTGCATCTATATAGCTGATGAAGGAGGGTGCTTTGGCATGGAAAAGCAAGAAAAGCCGGTTCGTATTTTGGTGGTGGATGATGAGGAGCGCATCCGCCGGCTGTTGAGAATGTATTTGGAGCGGGAAAACTATGTGATCGATGAGGCCGGCGACGGCAATGAAGCGTTGGTGAAGGCGTTGACCAACGACTACGATGTTATATTGCTGGATTTGATGCTGCCGGGCAAAGACGGCATTGACGTCTGCAAAGAAATTCGCGAGCAAAAAACGACGCCGATCATTATGCTGACGGCCAAAGGCGAGGAGTCGAACCGCGTTCAAGGATTTGAAGTCGGCACGGACGACTATATTGTCAAGCCGTTCAGCCCGCGCGAAGTCGTGCTGCGCGTAAAAGCGCTGTTGCGCCGCGCGGCGAATGCCGCTTACGCGCCGGTGGAGACGACGGCGAAAGACGTGCTTGTGTTTCCGCATTTGACGATTGACAACGACGCCCACCGGGTGACGGTCGACGGCAAGAAAGTCAGCTTAACGCCGAAAGAATATGAGCTGCTTCTCTTTTTGGCCCGCTCGCCCGACAAAGTGTTCGACCGCGAACAGCTGTTGAAGGAAGTATGGCATTACGAATTTTTCGGCGACTTGCGCACGGTCGACACCCACATTAAACGGTTGCGCGAAAAGTTGAATAAAGCGTCGCCGCAGGCGGGAAAAATGATCGTCACCGTCTGGGGCGTCGGCTACAAGTTTGAGGCAGTGAACGACTGATGTGGCTGTTTCGCAGCGTCGTCGGCAAGCTATGGTTTACGATTTTGTTGCTCGTTTCGTGCGTGCTGTTTATTTTAAGCATTTTGCTTATTAAATTTTTGGAAGATTATTATGTGCAGGAAGCGGAAAACGACTTGACCCGCCTGGCGGCAAAAGTGGCCGAGGTGATGCACGATTACCGCGATGAGCAGCTTGCCCGCTCGATCGCTTGGACGCTTGTGGACAATCGAACGAAAGCCGTCATCGTCGTTGATGAGTCGCACTATTGGTATTCACCCGATGGCGCTGACTTGCATGACGTGCCGCTGTCGTTCATCCGCCAAGATGCCGATTTGCGCCGCGTCTTCACCGATCGGACGACGGTGAAAAAACGTCTGTATGCGCCGGAGTGGCAGCACAATGAAGAGCTGCCTTACGACATGATTATCGTCGGCGTGCCGCTATCGATGCCGGGCGGCAGCCGCGGCGCTGTTTTCATTTACCAGTCGCTTGAGGCGATCGCCGATGCAACGGAGCATACGAAAGAGCTCATTTTTCTTGCCGCGTTTATCGCCATTGTCATGACGACGTTTTTTGCCTTTTTCTTGTCGACGCGTATCACCGCTCCGCTCCGGAAAATGCGGCAAGCCGCGTTCGAAATGGCGCGGGGCCATTTCGATATGAAAGTGCCGATTTTAACGAACGATGAGATCGGTGGGCTGGCGATGGCGTTCAACCAAATGGGACGGCGTCTGCAGTTTAACATCAACGCCTTAAACCAGGAAAAAGAACAGCTCGCCAGCATTTTAAGCAGCATGGCCGATGGCGTCTTGACGTTTAACCGCGACGGGGAAATTTTGATTACGAACCCGCCGGCTGAGCGGTTTTTGCAGGCGTGGTATTTTGAGCAAGGAAACGACGCGGAAGCGATGGCGCCGTTGCCGCCGCAAGTGAAAGAGCTGTTCGCCCGCGTTGTTCGCGAGGAGAAGGAGCAATCGACCGAAGTGACGCTGCAGGGGCGGACGTGGGTCATTTTAATGACGCCGCTGTACGGCAAAACGATGGTGCGCGGCGCGGTGGCTGTTTTGCGCGACATGACCGAAGAGCGGCGGCTTGACAAGCTGCGTAAAGACTTTATCGCCAACGTTTCGCACGAATTGCGCACGCCGATTGCCATGCTTCAAGGCTACAGCGAGGCGATCATCGACGATATCGCGGCAAGCGAAGACGAGAAAAAAGAGATGGCGAAAGTCATTTATGACGAGTCGCTGCGCATGGGCCGCCTAGTGAATGATTTGCTTGATTTGGCGCGCATGGAAGCCGGGCATATCGAGCTGCACTATGAACAGGTGAAGCTCGCTCCGTATATTGAGCGGGTGATCCGCAAGTTTCACGGGCTGGCGAGAGAAAAAGGGATCGAGCTGGAGGCCGAATTCCGCGATGGCGACATGGACATCGCGTTTGATCCCGATCGGATTGAGCAAGTGCTGACCAACTTGATCGATAACGCCATCCGTCATACAGAATCAGGCGGCGCGGTCCGCTTGATCGCTGAACGAAGCGGCGACGGCGTGACGATCCATGTCCAAGATTCGGGCTCCGGCATCCCGGAAGAAGACTTGCCGTTTGTGTTCGAGCGGTTTTACAAAGCGGATAAAGCGCGCACGCGCGGCCGTTCCGGAACGGGATTGGGCCTTGCCATCGCCAAAAACATCGTCGAAGCGCATAAAGGGCTCATCACCGTCCACAGCAAACTGAACGAAGGAACGACGTTTTCGTTTTATTTGCCGGCCCGCGGGCCGAAAGGAGCGTAGCGCCGTTTGGAAGAACGGGGAAGCCACAGCTTCCCTGCTTCTTTCACGTTGAAGTTTTTTTATAGTGGTATAGACAACTAGAATATATAATATCATTATAAAAACAGAAGGTGGGAAATCGCGATGAAACGATGGATATTGAAAAATGCTGCGGTGTATGCAGAAGCAGACAACATTCAACAAGGGTATGTGCTGATCGAAGGGGAAAAAGTGGCGTCCATTGGCCCGATGTCGTCGTGCCCGGCAGAAGCGGGGGCGGAAGTGATCGAGCTTTCTCCACGGTTTGCTGTCGTGCCTGGTTTCATTGACGTTCATATCCACGGGGCGGCTGGAGCGGATGTTATGGATGCGACCCCGGAGGCGCTTGACAAGATGGCCAACGCCTTGCCGGCGGAAGGGACGACCAGTTTCCTGGCGACGACGATGACGGCGCCAAGCGAACAAATCGAAGCGGCGCTTCGAAATGTCGCCCGTTATATGGCCGAGGAGAATCGCCCAGGGGCGGCGGAGGTGCTCGGTGTTCATCTGGAAGGACCGTTTTTGTCGCCGAAGCGCGCCGGGGCGCAGCACCCGCGCCATCTCGCCGATCCGGACATCTCACTGTTCCAACACTGGCAAAAGGCGGCAGGCGGCCACATCCGCCTTGTCACGCTCGCCCCGGAGCGGAACGGGGGGCTGGAACTTGCCTCCTACTTGAAACAGACGGGTGTGATCGCTTCGATCGGCCATTCCGATGCCGTTTACGACGAAGTAAAAGCGGCGGTCCATGCAGGGGTGACGCATGCGACCCACCTGTTCAATGGGATGCGCGGCATCCATCACCGTGAACCGGGTGTCGCCGGTGCTGTGCTTATGTTTGAAGAAGTCATGTGCGAGCTGATCGCCGATGGGCTGCACGTCGCGCCGCCGATGGTTCGCTTCGCTTACCGGAATAAAGGAAGCGAGGGGCTTATCTTAATCACCGACGCCATGCGGGCGAAATGTCTCGGCGATGGGGAGTATGATCTCGGCGGCCAAGAGGTGGAAGTCTGCGGCGGGGAGGCGCGGCTTGCCGACGGAACGCTGGCGGGAAGCGTGCTCAAGCTTGGCGAGGCCATCCGCCGTGTGTTCGACTATACGGGTTGCACGTTGGAAGAGGTGATCCGCATGGCGAGCTGGAATCCGGCGAAACAGCTTGGCGTGCTTGATCGGAAAGGCAGCTTGCGGCCCGGCAAAGACGCCGATGTCGTCGTGTTGAATGAACGATATGAAGTCATGATGACGTTTTGCCGTGGCGCCCTTGCCTATCGCAAGCAGGATGAAAGGGGTGAAGAGCGATGGCTTTGAAGCTTTTGAAAGCTGCTGACTACGCAGAGATGAGCCGCCAAGCGGCGGACATCATCATCAAACAAGTCAAAGAAAAGCCGAACGCCGTTCTCGGCTTGGCGACCGGCTCGACGATGCTCGGCGTGTACCGCGAATTGGCCGCCGATCATCGGCAGCATGGGACATCGTATCGGCTCGTGCGCACGGTCAATTTGGATGAATACGTAGGCCTTGGCCCGGATCATCCGAACAGCTATCGCTATTATATGAATCAGCATTTGTTTGCCCAATTGGACATCCCGCTTCACGAGACGCATGTGCCGGATGGCTTGGCCGCTGATCTTGACGAAGAATGCCGCCGTTACGAGCGGCTCATCGATGAATTGGGCGGCATCGATTTGCAGCTCTTGGGCATCGGCCGCAACGGCCATATCGGCTTTAACGAGCCAGGAACGCCGTTTTCGACAGCCACCCACGTCGTCGAGCTGACCGAGCTGACACGGGAAGCGAACGCCCGCTTTTTTCCATCGCTTGATGACGTGCCGCGCTATGCCATTACGATGGGAATTGCGACCATTTTGCGCAGCCGCCGCATCGTGCTGTTGGCGTCAGGGGAGGAAAAAGCGGACGCCATGGCCCGGCTTCTCGAAGGCGTTGTCACACCGGACTTGCCGGCTTCCGCGCTTCACCTTCATCCGGACGTGACGATCATCGCCGACTGCGAGGCGCTCTCGCTCATCCCAAAGGAAAAGCGGCGGGTGGATGCGCCGTGATCGATAAACAGTCGCCGATTCCGATTTACTATCAGCTCGAGCAATATATGAAAGAAAAGATCGAAAAAGGGGAGTGGCAGCCGGGCGAAATGATCCCGTCTGAGCGCGAGTTGGCGGAAATGTATGACATCAGCCGGATGACCGTTCGGCAGGCGGTCAACAATTTAGTGAACGATGGCTATCTCATCCGCCGGCGCGGGAAAGGAACATTTGTCGCCGCCCAAAAAATCGAGCAGCCGCTGAAAGGGCTGACGAGCTTTTCCGAAGATATGCGGGCGCGTGGCATGGAGCCGGGCACGATCGTCCTCAGCTTTGAGACGGTTCCGGCTTCCGAGAAGCTCGCTGAAGGACTTGGCGTCACGGAAGGCGATGACCTTTACGAAGTCCGCCGCCTTCGGTTGGCCGACGGCTTGCCGATGGCGTTGGAGACGCTGTACATTCCGGTCAATCTCGTCCCCGGACTGACGCGTGATGTTGTAAGCGGTTCTGTATATGAATTTATCGAAAAAGAAAAAGGTCTGGTCATCGGCTCTGCAGTTCAAACATTGGAAGCCTCGGTCGCCCGCCAGGTGGAGGCGGAGCATCTGAAGATGAAAGAAGGAGCGCCGGTGCTGCTGCTTGAGCGGCGCACGCACCTTGTCGACGGCCGGCCGCTTGAAGTCGTCAAATCGGTGTACCGCGGCGACCGGTACAAATTTATGATTGAGATGAAAAGGGGAGGATCATGATGTTAGGTTTTTTACAGCGTTTGGGAAAAGCGTTAATGCTGCCGATTGCCGTTTTGCCGGCGGCAGGATTGTTGCTTCGGCTCGGTCAGTCTGATTTATCTTAATTAGGCGAGAAGACTCCCACTTCAACGAAGCGAAGCGGAGTAAGTGGGAGATGAATCGCCTTAACTATATTTTGCTGAAAATAGGATAGATTCAGTAAAATATAGACGGCAGATCATTCATCATTGATGGGCGGAGATTAAAAAGTATAAATCAATGGTTTAACAAAGAAAATGCCAGACTTCAAAGCATAAAAGATAAGCAAAAAATCAAAGGCACCACTCGTAAACAGGCTTTGCTTGCTATGAATCGCAATAATAAAGTGAATGATTATATCAACAAGACTTGCCGTTACATCATTAACTACTGTATTGAAAATCAAATTGGCAAACTTGTCATTGGCTATGCGGAAACATGGCAACGCAATATGAATCTAGGAAAAAAGACAAATCAAAACTTTGTCAATATTCCTCTCGGTAACATAAAAGAAAAACTAGAATATCTTTGTGAATTTTACGGCATTGAATTCTTGAAACAGGAAGAATCMTATACGTCTCAAGCCAGCTTTTTTGACGGCGATGAGATTCCTGAATATAATGCCGACAATCCAAAAGAATATAAGTTCAGCGGCAAACGTATTAAGCGCGGCTTGTATCGAACAAAGTCTGGCAAACTAATGAATGCTGATGTCAATGGCGCATTAAACATCTTAAAGAAAAGTAAAGCTGTAGACCTGAGTGTCTTATGCTCTAGCGGCGAAGTGGACACGCCTCAAAGAATAAGGATTGCTTGAAGCAGTCAAACTTCTTTGGAAGCCCCCACTTCAAATTTTCGCTAGAAAATTAAGTGGGGGTAGTTCACTCCAGATCAACGGATCGCGCTTTACTGCGGCATTCCGTTTCTCCTTGCGTGTTATGGGTACTACCACCTTGTGGCGAAAAAACGGGTTCAGCCCCTAGCCGCAGAAAAAGGGGAGCTCAAGGCCGCCAAGTGTGTGAGTAAAATATTTGTGGGTGACATTCAGGAATGATTCCCCGACGAGGGTTGCGAACTTTTGTTCGCGACGCTCGTCGGGGCCACCAAGCGAAGCGCGGTAGAAAAAAGCAAATGTCATGCAAAAAGGACTCTCTCCCTGCTATGATGGTGATGACCAACATCCATAAAACAGGAGGGAGAGAGTCCATGAAACATCTTACCACAGAATGGCCTTTATTAAAAGAGCTGGAGGAACAATTAGTCAGAACTCTTCAAAAGGTGTTCGCTGTCTTGTTGGCGGCCCTTTTGGAGGAGATTGATCAACAACTGGCGGAAGCGCGGGACAAGCGCCGGTATCAGCTGAAAGACAAACGGCCGACCACGATCCAAACGCTGTTTGGAGAAGTGACGTTTCGACGGAACTACTACTATGATCGGCAGGCGGGGGCGTATACCTTCTTGCTGGATGCCGAACTGGGCTTTGATGGAGCGCAGTCGATC
>NZ_LLKS01000070.1:0-6602 GCF_001414205.1 Geobacillus sp. Sah69
TCAAACACTTGACGGAGATCGACTTTGAACGGTTTGACTTCACGCAAAGAAGCTCCACATCCTTGACACGTATGCACACGGTGGACGACACGATGATGTGGATGTTCCACTTGACGGAGCGTCTTCCCCTCATGTCCCTCTTGCCCACCAGGCTTTTTGCCAGACGGCTCGCGGGAGGAACGCTTTTTCTCAAAACGGTCAGAAGATGGGGGCAAATGGCTATTGGAGCTGTTTTTTTTCGTGCGTGCTTCCAGCTCTTGAACACGGTACTTCAGTTGTTCATTTTCTTTGCGTAGCTGTTTGTTTTCTTTCAACAGTTGCTCAATGACTTGTTGCTGGTGAGTAATGAGCTGCTTTTGTTGTTGGACTTTGCCGATTAAGCTCTCAACTGTAAATACAGCTTGTTGTACCGTCAACATGTGATTCACCTCCTTGTCTATCAGTATTCACATCATAGACAAGGAAAGAAGAAAATATTCAGCTCACTTTATGATGTGGCTGAATAGTTACTTTTATTTTTATCGCAAATAAGATATTCCCCAATACGTTAGATTTAATATTTAAACTTCATAATTTTTCCTCAACCTTACTCATTTTAGTACTTCTAATAATGTCATTTATTTTTGGTCATATTGCATACAGTATTTCAAAGTTGACATTTGATACAGCTTTTTTTTCAAAAGGTAAGCCAGTTGATAAATTCCTAGATTACTCAGATACAAAGCAATTAGAAATAATAGCTGAAGTAGAAAAAATATATGGTGCAGAAATAGGTAAAGAGCTAAGATCAAAATTGGATAAATATAAAAAAAATGAAATTACAGGCTCTGAATTTGGTCTGAAGAACTATTGCTACGCACTAGTTGAAAGAAAAGAAACCAAACATGATATGTTTATCGCCTTAGCAGATTTCTTAAGGAGTACAGCTTTTTTACTTGCCCTTGGAGTACTTTACCTAATAACAACATCAATATTGGATTGGATTCGGAATTGTATATCCGGTGGCTATTTAATAAAGATTATTATTTTTTCTTTATTTCCAATTTTATCAAGTTGGTTGCTCCTAAGCAGATCAATAAGAATGAGAAAGGCAGCTGATAGTGTTATATATTCACAATTCTTATTTGATGCAAAAAGACTTAATTCCAATAATCAAAAGTGAGGTTTGGTGTTATGGATATCATACCAATAAATAAAATTGATAAGTTAAGCTACTTGGAAGCTGTTGAGAAAATCATTGAACTTAATGAGCATATATATAGTCAAATTGTTCGTCAAGTTTTCGTCCGCCGGATTGACCCCCTAAATTTGGACACATCCTATCTTATTTTAGGTTATTCTCAAAATTTCTCGTTTTTTCTTGGCAAGAAGACAAAATCCTCTTGCCTTATACGCGAACTTCTTTGATGATTAACGATTCCGTTTGCGCTTTTTTGTAAAATTCATGCGGTGGAAGATCGAGAATACTCGAATGAATCCTTCGCTCGTTATAAAATTTCATGTACTCCATCACGGCTTGATAAGCTTCTTCATAGCTGTCAAACGCCATTCTTCCTAGACATTCCTCCTCCAGTAAACGATGAAACGCTTCAATATGCGCATTCATATTCGGCGTCCGTGGTGGAATCCGTTCATGTTCGATTCCAAATCGCTCACAGGCAGCTTCAAAGGCATGAGAAATAAATTGCGGGCCGTTGTCTGTCCGAATCACAGGTTTATTTGCCTGTTCAAATTGCTGACGCTTGAATAACGCTCTTTGAAGCGTCTTTACGGCATCGCTTCCTGAACAACTCAGCCCAATATGGTAATCAATTACCGAACGGTCATACACATCGATGAGCGACAAAACAAAGAAAAAGCGTTCTTCTCCTTCGATATATCCATATTTCACATCCATTTCCCATAACTGATTCGAGCCTGTAATAATGCGATTTCGAGCGAGTTTCTTCGGATATGGAATCCGTTTCTCTCGCTGCGGACGTAGTAAATCCATCGCTTTACACAATCGATATACTTTTTTCTTACTGATCACAAGCTGATGGTCTCTTCTTAACTGAATGGTCAGCTTGCGATATCCGTAGGCAAATCCTTCTCCCATCACAAGCTCAGAGAGCCATTCTTGGATTTGTTCGTCTGGCACTTTTTCGCCAGTTGCCGTTAGAGAGTAGCCGGGTGTTGGACGTCCCCCACCTACTGTTTTCTTCTCGACTTTTCCGTTCTGCTGATAATAGTAGGTTGAGCGATTGATTTCTAGAATCTCCAATACTTTTGTAATCGGATATCCTTTCTTGATCCACTGCTCGGCTACTTCCAATTTTTCAGTAAGTGAGGGTTCTTCTTTTTTATCAAATCACGCAAAATCGCGATTTCTAAATCTTTTTCCCCTAATAGCTTCTTGAGCTGCTCGTTTTCTTCCTCCAGCCGTTTGATTTCAGCTGAAGAGGGAGAGGAAACCATTTCTTGTCCTAGTTTTCCTTCTTCATATGCTTTCACCCATCTTTGCACAAGATTCGGGCTAAGCTCGTATCTTCTAGCTACCAATGCTTTATTTCCAACTTCTAATGCTTCTTTCACCACTTGTAGCTTAAATTCCTTCGAATGTTTTCTTCGTTTCATGTACATCAAAAGCCCCCTTCATTTGGTCACTTCGATTATAAAAAACACCTTATCGAGTGTCCAAATTCATTAGGGGGCTAATGAGGTAAACCTACCTCGCGTTTTTATTATTGTTGGTCAACTACCGGTGCTACAGACGTGTCAATACTGTCAACTTCTTTTTGTGTCATAGGTGCTTTGTCTTTAGTAGCTTGTTCAACTTCATCGGAAGCCGCACCAAGTTCAGCTACTTTCTCGTTAGCTTTTTGTACTTCGCCTGCTAGACGTTCATTTTCAGATTTGTATGCTTCGTTATTAGCTTTCAAGCATTTGTTTTCAGCTTGCAGCGATTCAATTTGTTTATTAGCTTCATCTAAAAGTGCTTTAGTATCGTTCAATTTAGCAATCGTGTCGTCCAAATTGGCTTTAAGTGCCGCAATATCACCATTTTTAGCCTCTAATTCACCTTTAGCTTGGTCTAATTCAGCTTTAGTAGTACTTAACTTGCTGATTAGATCGTTAACGCACTGATTTAAGTGAGTGATCTGATCTTGTAAACCTTTGTTTTTTTCTTGCAGACCTTTAATAGTTTGGTTTTTGCCGGAAATGAGGCTGTTTGCTTCAGAAATAACGTTATTTGCATTAGTGCGAAGTTCGTTAATCTTTTGCACTAATGCGTTCTCGTTGTACTCATAGCTAACGATTTTGTCTTTCAAGTTTCCTAATTGAGTTTTAACTTTGTCTACGGTGTCACTTCCTGTGAAGGCAAGCCCAGCAGTACCTAGTAAAGCCGCACTCGTAATGCATGAGATAAGTTTTACTTTAATTCCCATCTCTCAAATTCCCCCTTAAATAAAATTTCCCACAATCAATATGTTATGACAAAGCAATACCCGTGGTGCTATATACATGCTCATTGAAAAGTTAACCTTCGCATAAGCGGTGCCCACTCCGGTTATACTGCTCCTAATGAAAAACATGGAAAAGGAGCGGAATTCTGCATGAAACGTCTCAAAATCACCAACGATCATGGATGGACACCTCGGACACTTCGCAAACAGGAACGGAAAATCAAAAACACCCTTCTTCGCCAACGGGTGATGGCGGTTCGCCTGGTCATGGAAGGCTATTTGGGCAAAGAGGTGGCCTCCATGGTCAACGTGTGCCGACAAACCGTTTCCCATTATGTGTCGCTGTTCAACGAAGGCGGTCTGGAGCTCTTGCTTCATCGGGATTTCGCCCCCGGGCAGGAGCCGTTTCTCACCGAAGAACAGCAGGAAAAGATCAAACAGCTTGTGTTGACCACCACTCCCGCGGAACTGGGCTGGGACGTCGCTTCGGCGTGGAACACCAAACTCCTGCAATCCTATGTCGAAAAGCACTTCGGTGTTTCCATTTCCCGCGAAGCGTTGCGAAAACTCCTGCACCGCAAAGGGCTGTCGTGGACACGGCCGACCTACACATTGGCGAAAGGCGATCCGGATCGACAAAAGAATTTTGAGAAACAGATCGACTTCATAAAAAAACTTAATGGATCCTGATTCGGTCTTGTTGTACCTTGATGAAACACATATCCGCTCTTACCATGTCTTGCGGTCCACATGGTCGGAAGTCGGCCGCCAAAAACAAGTGCCGACGTTCGGCCATCATGCCCACGTATCGCTGTTTGGCGCGGTCAACATCCACGATGGCGAAACGGTGCTTCATCAAACGACCGCTGCCAATGCCGCGACGTTCTTGGATTTCTTGAGAATGCTCAAAGAGCGCTATCCGGACCGTCTCATGGTCTTGGTGTTGGATAACGCCCGCATTCACCATGCCAAAATGGTCAAGGAGTTTTTGCAGGAAGAAGGGCAGTGTTTTCACTTTATTTACCTTCCTCCCTATTCGCCACAGCTGAACCCGATCGAACGCTTATGGAAATGGCTGAAAGATACGGTGATTGCCAATGTATTTCACAAGGATCGCAACGATATCATTCAAGCCATTAATCGGTTTGTCAACTACATCCACGAACGTCCGGAGGAAGTGCTGCAGCGCTTAGGGTGTGCAGGATGACTGAGAAGTTAACTCTTCATGTTGCATGTATATAGTAAGTTTATTAGCTGCTCCGCAATCCTATGAGTCTTATTAAAAAAAACATAAAATGAAAAGGGGCCTCTACGGTGGGTCCTATGCATTTTTATTAATCATAAACATTTTCGTTAGTGAAACTTAACCAAAAACAACAAAGTTTACGAAAACAGCCTATAACAAAGAAAGTACAAACTTTTAACACCTATTTCGAAGATCTGAAACGGGAAGTTCATTTCTCTCTTATAACTAGTCATATAATATACATTATATGACTAACAATTGATTCTTTTTTATGATATACTCGTCATATAATGTTATTTTTTCAATCGATTTTTTGCTCTTCGAACCCTTTTAAACTCGTCGTATAAGTGAAAGGATGAAAAAGATGCTGCACGAATATGAAACATATTTGCAAGAGAAGGGATTTTCTCCTAACACCGTGATCTCCTATCTCAATGACGTGAATCAGTTTTTGAAAGACTTGCATCTTCGTCCAGGCGATTACGTCACGTCGGCCGACATTCGAAAATGGATTCAGCAAATGTTGAATCCGGCCGAAGGGAAACCGTTGGCCATCTCCACCATCAATCGCCGGCTCAATTCGTTGCGAAGCTTTTATTCGTGGGCGGTCGAACATCATAAGCTCGAACAGAACCCAATGAAAGACATCCAGGATTTAAAATCGGCCGATGAAGAGAACGAAAAGATTATGTGGCTCACGGAAGAAGAATTCGAGGACTTATTGCATCGGATGCGGAAAAAACCGGTGCAAAGCCGGGGAGTCGATCCTGAAGAGAAATATCGCCGGGACCGTGCAGTGGTGTACCTGCTTACCTATGCAGGATTGCGAGTAGAGGAGTTATCCAATTTAAAATTAACGGACTTAGATTTAGAGATGAAGCGAATTCGGATCGTGGGAAAAGGGATGAAGGTAAGAACAGTGCCGATCTCGAATATCTTGTTGGCAGAACTCGAGGATTGGCTGAAGTTTCGTGCAGAAATGGCGAAAAAGAAGCCGCATGTGGCCGAATCGCCATACGTCTTTTACAGCCAGCGCTCGCCGAAGTTTTCGGTCCGGGGGATCCAGCGAATGATTGAAAGCTACAGCCTGCCGAATAAAAAACTTACGCCCCATATGTTCCGGCATACGTTTTGTAAATGGATGTTAAAGGCAACGAACAATGACATCGAGAAGGTACGGCGGCTTGCTGGACATAGCAATATTGCCACTACGTCTCGATACTTAAAAGACAGTTATAGTGATTTGGTGGATGCAGTGGAGGCGTTGCCGAAATTTTAACAATAGTGGATGAATGATAAAATACGTGATTACTTACTAACATTACATTCTTTCATAATTTTTAAAGAGAATTGTTCATTTAAGAAAATAAGTGTAAATTGAAATTGAACAATTTATTTAATTTTAGAAAAGGGAGGGGAACCTATATTATGGAAAAATTATCTCCTACAGAAATCAATTCTGTTGTAGCATATATAGGTGTTCATAATGGCTATTTAGGAAATTTCTCATATGGTAACTATTCACCCCAGTGCTAGTGTATAAAAAAGCCCAGCACAAATAGGGCATTTCGGTCATAGAAAATGCCCTAGGTAGCGGAAAGAACTCGATCGATCGTTTCGCCTGCCAACAGAAGACATAACGAATCCCACACGTTTTTTTCGTGTTTCGTCAGTGTGGAAACGATGCTTCTTGCGATGCAAAACGACTGCGCGAATGTTTCTTCGCGAAACGTACCCGAAATGTTCTCTTTGACTTTGACCATGCGAAGATCGCGTTCGGCTTGGTTGTTATCAAAGGGAACATGTACTTCACGTAAGAAACGCAGCGCTTCTTCCTTTCGTTTTTGAAGGCGTCGAACAAAAGCGAGTGCTTTTTTCGGAAGAGGCGTCATCGTTTCTAATCGGTGTTG
>NZ_LLKS01000071.1:0-25059 GCF_001414205.1 Geobacillus sp. Sah69
GATCCTGTTGAAACTTGTGGCGCTCTTTTTTGGTCATCCGGCGAAGGTTGGCCTGGTAAAACCGGCAAGCGTTTTGCTTGCACTTATAGATGTTGTATTCTTTGCGTTCCTTGATTTTTTCCAGCGTCTTTTTGCAGTGCGGGCAGCGAAAGACCGCTTGCTTGGTGAACCGATTTCGGTGGTTGAACCGGCACTGGCACACTTTGCATTGGTATTGCCCKTTTCCGCCGTTATTGGCGTACAGGTAAGAAGAGGGAGCCTGGCAGCGAGGGCAGGTCAACGAATCCGGAACACGGTGTTTCGCATTCGCGCGGCGCTGGATGGGCCGTAAAGGACGTCCGTGCTGGGCTTCATAGTCTGCCAACAGCTTCCGGTAATCAAGGGTTTCCGGCACATCGATGATCGGAAGGTCATCGACCTGAAGTTTCCGGTACGGCTTTTGGATGGGTTCGTCCAAGTCCTCGAGATTCAAGGATTTTCCCACGATCACACCCATCAAATACACAATGATTTGATATTGGGTCTTGATTATTTCGAGCAAATAGGCTAATAATTGAGGTAACAAAGCTTGTCACTCCTTTGTTTTGGCTGTTGGGTGTCGTTACCTCAATGATGGCCGAAAACAACGGGGGTGGCAAGCTTTTTTTCTTCCAACCGTTGAAACTCAAGGGAAAACCGTGAGTGTGGAGGATAAACTTTTGACAATACCGCTGACGGAAGGGGAGAGAGGAGCATGATTGCGGAACTCCGCATAGCAGATGAAAAAATGGCCGCTATGGTGCTACGCCTGCAGCGGCAGCGTATGCGATCGAGGCGCAGCTCATCGGCAGCACAGCGCTTCCGCCGCTTCACGATGCGATCGCTTCTCTGCAACGATGCAGCGATCGCTTTTTTGGCTATTTTCAAGGCGAATGGCTCGTTGGGGCGATCGCCTATGAGCGAAGCGGCCCGACGCTTCACCTTTGCCGGCTGATGGTCGACCCGGATTTTTTCCGCCAAGGGATCGCCAGCACGTTGCTTGACTTTGTCATCAAGCAAGAACCGTCGATCAGCGAGATCGTCGTGACGACCGGAAGCGGCAACGCGCCGGCCATTTGCTTTTACGAACGCCATGGGTTTCGCGCCATCGAGCGCATCGAAACACCAGAAAAAATCGAGTTACTGAAACTCGTGAAACGAAGCGGATGACAAGCGGGTGTGAGTTTTCAGTTGTGCATAATGCCGATCTTGGCCATACAGATCCAATGGCAGTGCTGCCGAAAGGCGCTCAAGCAGAGATGAAAAGCGGATCTGTTGCGTTTCGTTTGCCTGAGCGGGCGGTTGAATGATCGATAGATGAATAGAGAGGAGAAGCAAAGGAACACATGGGGACAACCTTGTATTTGACCAGACATGGGGAAACGAAGTGGAACGTCGAAAAGCGGATGCAAGGATGGCAAGACTCGCCGCTCACGGAAAAAGGGCGGCAAGACGCCATGCGGCTTGGAAAGCGGCTTGAAGCGGTGGAATTGGCCGCGATTTACACAAGCACAAGCGGCCGGGCGCTGGAAACGGCCGAGCTCGTCCGCGGCGGGCGGCTCATTCCGATCTATCAAGACGAGCGGCTGCGAGAGATTCAACTTGGCGATTGGGAAGGCAAGACGCATGACGAGATTCGGCAAATGGATCCGACTGGGTTCGATCATTTTTGGAACGCGCCCCATCTGTACGCTCCAAGGCGAGGCGAGCGGTTTTGCGACGTGCAGCAGCGGGCGCTTGAAGCGGTGCGGCGCATCATCGAGCGGCACGAGGGAGAAACGGTGTTAATCGTCACTCACGGCGTTGTGCTGAAAACGCTTATGGCGGCGTTCAAGGGCGCGCCGCTTGACCAGCTGTGGGCGCCGCCGTATATGTACGGCACGAGCGTGACGATTGTGGAGGTGAATGCGGACGTGTTTCGCCTGGTTGTGGAAGGCGATGTTTCCCATCTAGAAGAAGTCAAGGAAGTATAGATAGGGAAGAAGGATGGAGAATTGGAGGCGGCGCTGTTTCTTCGGTTCATCGCCATAATATGCGCTTGGCCAAGCGGATCGGTTTCTTGCGCCATCATGCATCCTCATTCATGATTCAAGAAATGGATGAAAGCTATGAGTGGGCGCCTTCCAGTACAACGTTTGGTGAAGAACTGCTTTTTCTTATCAAGTCTAGTTATCCAAAAAAACAGCCCCGTTTTCCTCGATCGGGAAGCGGGGCTGCGCCGTTTATACGAGCCCGAGCCATCTCGCTAGCTGTGCGGTCGTAAAGGTGACCGCAATGGCAATCGCTGTCGGCAAGGCAAAGGCGACGAACGTCCATTTTGCGCTTTTCGTTTCTTTGTAAATGTTGACGAGCGTCGTGCCGCATGGGTAGTGAAGCAGGGAAAACAGCATCATATTAAGGGCGGTGAGCCACGTCCAGCTGTGGTCGAGCAAAAGTTGTTTAAGAGAATGCAGACCATCGGCTTCGATGAGCGCCCCCGCGGATAAATAGCCCATCAGCAAAATCGGCACGACAATTTCATTGGCTGGCAAGCCTAAAATGAACGCCATCAAAATGTAGCCATCCAATCCCAATGCTTTGGCAAATGGGTCAAGCCAGTCGGCTAAATACGCCAGCACGGTCGTATCTCCCACGTGAACGTTGCCGAGCACCCATGTCAGAATGCCGGCCGGCGCCGCAACCGTTACCGCCCGTTTCAGCACATAGAGCGATTTGTCGAGGGTGGTCCGGATGATCGTCTCCATGATTTTCGGGCGTCGGTACGGCGGCAGCTCCAGCGTGTAATGGGTCGGAATGCCGCGCAAGGCCGTCTTGGATAAGACCCATGAAACGGTCAACGTGACGACGATGCCAAACAACACCATGGCGACGACCACACCTGCTGTCACGAACGTGTTCCATCCGCCTGTATAGCCGGCTGCCATAAATAAGGAGGAAAGCAGGATCAGCGTTGGCCAACGTCCATTGCAGGGGACGAAGTTGTTGGTCAAAATGGCCAGCATTCGTTCGCGCGGTGATTCGATAATGCGCGTCGACATGATGGCCGCCGCGTTGCAGCCGAAGCCCATGGCCATCGTCAGTGATTGTTTGCCATGCGCCCCCGCTTTTTTAAACAAGCGATCCATGTTAAAGGCGACACGCGGCAAGTAGCCATAATTTTCGAGCAACGCGAATACGGGAAAGAAAATCGCCATCGGCGGCAGCATCACGCTGACGACCCAAGCCGTGCCGCGGTATAGGCCAAGTACAATGAGGCCGTGCAACCAGTCGGGGGCGTGAATCGCTTGAAAGGCCATGGTGAGATACGTTTCGATCGTTCCGAACAAGCGGGCGAGCGAATCGGAAAATACGTTGGCGCCGGCGATCGTCATGTACAGGACAGCGGCGAGAAGCGCCAGCATAATGGGAAATCCCCACCGCTTCGACGTGACGATCCGGTCAATTTGTTCCGTTCGATCACGTTTTGCGACCGCTGTATGCGTGACACATTCTTGAGAAAGCGCAGCGGACGTTTGGAAAATGGCAGACACGATCTGTTCACGCGTGTCAGCCGGTGCTAATGACTTGGCTTCGTTCATGAGCTGGTCAAACTGATTTGACAGATCCGCAGCAGGCATACGCGTTCCCCTCCTTGATCAATGGTTGCGGCGGTTGTTTCAGCGCTTGAAGCAGCGATGCATCACCGTCAAGGAGACGAAGAGCGATCCAGCGAGCAGGATACGTGTCTCCCATCACGTCTTTCACGAGTGGAAGAAGTTTGGCAATGCCTTGTTCGATTTCCGGGCTGTACCGGATGGAAAGCGGGGTGGTGTTGATGCGGCCATGCGCCATGGCATCCACTGTATCAAGCAGTGCATCGATTCCTTCCCGGTTGCGGGCCGAGATCGGCACGACCGGCACGCCGAGTTTGACGGCTAATTTTTTTGTATTGATATGAATGCCTTTCTTTTTCGCTTCATCCATCAAATTGATAGCGATAATGACGCGGTCGGTCATTTCCAATACTTGAAGCGCTAGATTCAAGTTGCGTTCTAATGCCGTCGCATCGACGACAACGACCGTGACGTCAGGACGTTGAAACAGAAGAAAATCGCGCGCCACCTCTTCATCGGCTGAATTGGAATAGAGCGAATACGTTCCCGGCAAGTCGACGATCCGGTACAATGCGCCGCGGTGGCGGCATTCTCCTTCGGCATGAGTGACCGTTTTCCCGGGCCAGTTGCCGGTATGTTGGCGCAGGCCCGTTAAGACATTGAACAACGTGCTTTTGCCGGTGTTCGGATTTCCCATTAAGGCAATCGTATACGTCATATCAGTCATGGTGGATCTTCTCCCCGTAAATATAGTCGCTTTCTTCTTTCCTTAATGCGATCGTCGTGCCACAAACGCGATAGGCGGTCGGGTCGCCAAGCGGGCTTCTTTGTCCCACCTTCACTTCCCCGCCGGGTACAAATCCCAAATCAAGCAACCGCCTTTTTAACATAGGATCAGGAACATCAACCTTTTCGATGCGAAATCGATCGCCCGGTTTCATATCGGAGAGGCAGCAGTATTTTGCTTTTGCCATAAAAGTTTCCCTCCAGTTAATATTTTTTATTAAGGACATTTTTTTGGATTAGACCAACTTTTGAATTTATCATATTCCAGTTGCCTCGCTGTTGTCAACAAATTCGTTTCATCTTTTTCTGACAGAGTTGTCGAACCAACAACTATTCAAAACAGTAGGAAATCATGTTATCATATGAATAGTCTGAACAAATTCCGAAAACGCTAAACGGCAAGAAAATGGAGATTCCGATCCGCAAGCTGCTCCTTGGCTTCCCGCTCGAAAAGGCGGTCAACCCAGGCTCGATGGCCAATCCAGAGGCGCTCGACTTTTTCCTCGAGCTGGCGAAGACGCTGGCGGCGAAGACGCAGACAAGCTGAAATGCGAAAGGTTGTTATTAAGTGACGATGCTTAATAACAACCTTTCTATGTATTAGTGAATTATAAATAGAGGAGTCGGGGGCATGGAAGAAAGCAAGCGGACTAGGCTAGTTTGGAAATCCATCGGTGATTGAGGAGCGGACGACGGTGAAAGAGATGTTGGGGCGATGAGACGAGACGGTGTCCGTTTTCATGATGAGAAAGTCCGGAAGATCTGTTTAGGAGAACCTTCCGGGCTTCATTTGCGGCGACGATGATTCGGAGTTTTAGTATGACGTAAGCAGGGGGATGTTGTTTGATAATGGCTATGTTCACACAGGATATGGAACAAGCGTTCAACGTCGAAGAGATCAACGAAATGGAGCGGACTGACGTCTAGTACATATTGAGCGCCGTCTTGACCCGCCTGATCTCCTTTTTGTTTTCGAACAGCTCTTCAACTAAAATGTTTTGGCCGTTGGCGACATCGGTGATCCGTTTGTCCATGTCGGCCACTTGCTGGCTTAATTGGTTGAGTTGTTCATTCGTTTGCTGCACTTGTTTGGCGAGCTGGTCGACTTGCTCATGAGTTTGCTGTACTTGGTGATTCAGCTGTTGCACTTGGCTGTTAAGGTGTTGGACTTGTTGGCCCAGTTGCTGCACTTGTTCGTTTGTTTGTTGCACCTGTTGACCGAGCTGTTGCACTTGCTCGTTTGTTTGTTGCACCTGTTGGCCCAGTTGCTGCACTTGTCCGTTCGTTTGTTGCAGCTGCTCGGCAAGTTCTTTAATGGCTTGCCAAATCATTTCATTTGTAATATCCCCCATTCGACAATCTCCTTTCTCGTTCGATTCTCTCTCTATTATACATGACGAAAGATGGGAACGATAGAGAAAAGATGGCGAAATGTTTTTCTTTGCGGCGCGCCCCCTCGATGTGATATAACAAAAGAATGTCAACAGTACACTATTGGAGGATGGGCACTGTGATCCGTGTCAGCCATTTGCATAAATCGTTCCGCGTCCATCGCCGCGATGCGGGATGGCTTGAGGCGGTGCGTCATTTATGGCGGCGCGACTATCGCGTCATTGAGGCGGTGAAGGACGTTTCGTTTACGATTGAGAAAGGGGAAATCGTCGGCTTTTTAGGGCCAAACGGGGCAGGGAAAACGACGACGATGAAAATGTTGGCCGGTCTCTTGCATCCGACGTCAGGAGAGATCACGGTCGGCGGGTTTGTGCCGTTTGAGCAAAAGCCGGAGTTTAAAAAAATGATGAGCTTGGTGATGGGGCAAAAAAGCCAGCTCATTTGGGACATTCCGCCGATGGAGAC
The DNA here is from genome assembly GCF_001414205.1 of Geobacillus sp. Sah69. NCBI lineage: Bacteria > Bacillati > Bacillota > Bacilli > Caryophanales > Anoxybacillaceae > Geobacillus > Geobacillus sp. Sah69. Next base: position 6,255 of record NZ_LLKS01000071.1, read on the forward strand.
GTTTTTGGTCAATAAAGCGATTTATGACATCGACGATCGGTCGTTCCGCCAGACACTCGAGGAATTGACGGAGCTGCTCGACTTGGCGCCGCTTCTTGACAAGCCGACGCGTAGCTTGTCGCTTGGCCAACGGATGCGCTGCGAGCTGGCGGCCGCGCTGTTGCATCGGCCGCACGTGTTGTTTTTGGATGAGCCGACGATCGGGCTGGACGTCCATACGCAGGAAAACGTGCGCCGCTTTATCGTCGACTACAATCGGGAGCACGAGACGACGATTTTGTTGACGTCGCATTACATGGGGGATGTCGCGGCGCTTTGCGACCGGGTGATGATCATTAACTACGGGCGATTGATTTACGATGGGGAGCTGTCGGTGCTGACGGAGAAGCTGGCGCCGTACAAGCGGCTTGAGGTTCGGTTTTCTCGGCTGCCGAATGTCGATTGGAGCGAGTACGGCGAAGTGGTGGAAATCGAAGAAGGAACGATTGTGCTCAGGGTGGCGCGCGAGACGGCGGCGGAGACAGCAGCGCGGTTATTGGAACGGTTTGATGTCCGCGACATCAACATCGAAGACCCGCCGCTTGAGGAAGTGATTGCGCGCGCGTTTTGGGAGGAACACGTATGATTCGCAAATATATCGCCCTATTGCGGATGAAATACATCGAAATGCTTGCGTATCGGCTTGCGACGTTCGTCTGGATGACGGGCGCCATCACGCAGCCGCTCATTACGATGTTTGTCTGGATGAACATTCATCCGGAAGAGAGCGAGTCGTTTCTGTTCTATTTTATGGCGGTCATTTTTGTCGAGCGGATGACGAGCGCGTGGGATGTATGGGAGCTCGACCGTGAAATTCGCGAAGGGACGTTTTCGAATTTGCTGCTTAGGCCGGTTCATCCGATCCATTGGGCGATTGCGGAAAACATCGTTTACAAATGGCTGTTTGCCGTCATTTTAGCGCCGGTTTGGCTGGTGGGGGCGGTGTTTTGGCCGCCGCTTCGCCCGCATATGACGGCAGGGCAAGCGGTGCTGTTTTTGGCGGCGGTCGTATTGGGTGCGGCGCTTCGGTTTTTGTTGAGCTACTCGTGCGGGCTGCTCGCGTTTTGGGTCACAAAGGTGGCGGCGGTGTACGGGGTGATCGACGTCATTTCGTTGTTTTTGTCAGGACGGATCGCGCCGCTGGAAATGCTGCCGCCGGCGCTTCGCGAATGGAGCGAATGGCTGCCGTTCCGCTATATGATCAGTTTTCCGATTGAAATCGCCACCGGGGCGGCGGATGGAGGAGAGTTGGCGCGCGGCTTTGCGGTGGCGGTCGGGTGGATGGCCGTGTTTGTCGCGGCGGTGCAGTGGCTTTGGAAAGCAGGAATGCGAAAAAACCAGGCGGTAGGTGGGTGAATATGCGGCGGTATGGGCGGGTGTTCCGCGAGTTTTTCCGTGCTTGTTTGGTTGAGGAATTGGAATATCGAAGCGAATTTTTCGGCAATTTCATCGCCAGCTTTTTTGGTCTCGGCATCGCCCTGCTTACGATCCATATCTTTTTTTATCAGACGGACCGGTTAGGCGGCTGGACGTATGGGGAAGTGCTTGTGCTGCTCGGCGTTTTTAATACGCTGCGCGGATGGATCGATTTCGCGCTTCGGCCGAACATGCTGCGTTTGCTTGAGCATGTCCGGCGCGGCACGCTCGATTATATTTTGACGAAACCGGTCGATAGCATGTTTTACGTCAGCTTCCGCCACCTTGTCTTTTGGCGGTTGATCGATGTGGCGCTTGGCTTTGGCGTCATCGGCTACGGCTTGTATGTCGAACGCTACGTGCCGTCGGCGGCGGACGTCTTGATGTTTTTCGTCGTGATGACCGCGTCACTCTTGCTTATTTATTCGTTATGGATGATCCTCATGACGACGTCGTTTTGGGTGGTGCGCATTGATGATTTGTCGTTTATTTTCGATTCGTTTTTTGATACGGCCCGCTTCCCGGGCAGCATGTACCGCGGCGCGGTGCGCTTCGTGATTACGTACGTTCTGCCGGCGGTGTTGATCACCAATACGCCGGCTTTGGCGCTGCTTGGGAAATGGAGCATGGCTGCGGTGCTGGCGGCTTTGGCTGTGGCTATGCTCTTTTTATGGGCTTCCCGCCGCTTTTGGCGGTTTGCCTTGCGCTTTTACACCGGGGCGGGCGGGTGAGGAAACGGCTCCCTAGACGGGGGCTTTTTTTCTTTAGTCATGGCTATTTGGCCAAGATATCGACGGTGATCGGCAGTATATCGACGAGCATCATGCTGCTCGATTCGCTTCTTTCCGCCGTGAATGATGGGGAAGCGTTCCAGTGTTTATGACTCGAGCGTTCGGTTGATTGTTTCTTTCCTTGCATTGGCTCGGGATGCTCTCCTTTCGCCGGCGACTCCCAGATCCATTTTTTCCATATTGATGGTTGGATGGCGGAGAGAATGGACACGGAGAAGGGGGAGGATGACTGTTTCTTTGCTTTCATATTCGTTGACTTTTACGTCAACGTCAATTAAAATAAAATTCATAATATTACTTCTATAAAAGGGATGGCCATGCACTATTTCACCATTTCCGATTTGGCGCACGAGTTTGATGTGAGCACCCGGACGATCCGCTATTATGAAGAACGCGGATTGCTCTCCCCAATCCGGACCGAGTCAGGGCAGCGGCTGTATACGAAAAAGGAGCGGGCAAAGCTCAAGCTCATTTTGCGCGGCAAACGGTTCGGCTTTTCGCTTGACGAGATTCATGAGATGATTTCGCTGTTTGATGAGGACCGAACGGGGAAGAAACAGCTGGAAAAAACGGTCGAATACGGGCGGCGGAAATTGAAGGAGGTGAACGAGCGGATTGAGGATTTGCTGCAGCTGAAGGCGGAGATGGAAGCGCTGCTTTCCGATTTTGAACAGCGATTGCGGCAATGGGAGGGATCGGATGGTTGAACATTTCAGAGCTGCTTGCCCGCAATGCGAGGAAATTTCCCGACAAGACGGCGATTATCGATGGGGAAACGGAGCTTTTCTACGCCGAAGTCAACCGAACGGTCAACCTATATGTATGGGAAGAACAATCGAAAGGGGCAACGTATATGATTCCGATCGTAACGGCTGAGGAAATGTACGCCATTGACCGGGAAGTGGCAGAACGGATCGGCATCAGCGCTGACTCGTTGATGGAAAACGCCGGACAGGCGCTGTTTTGGGCGCTGAAGAAGCGGATTCCGCCCGCTGCCAAGGTGGCGGTGCTCGCGGGCACGGGCAACAACGGCGGCGATGGGTTCGTCATCGCGCGCATGTTGAAAAGTTATGGCTATGAAACCGATGTCTGGCTCGTTCCGCCAAAGGAAAAGGTGAAAGGGGCGGCGCGCACGGCGCTTGAGGTGTACGAGCAGTCCGGTTATGCATGGATCGCTTATGAAGGAAAAGAGCGGGAGTTGGCGGCGCTCTTGCCGCATTATGACATCATCATTGACGCCTTGCTTGGCATCGGCGTCAAAGGGGACGTACGTCCGCCATATAAGGAAATCATCGAGCAAGTGAACCGTTCGCCGGCGGTCGTTTATGCGATTGACGTGCCGAGCGGGGTGCCGGCGGACGGTGGGGAAGCCGGCATGGCGGTCCGCGCTGATGCGACACTGACGGTGCAATGCCCGAAACTTGGGGCGTACACGTTCCCGGCGGCCGATTATTACGGAGAGCTCACCGTCGTGGATATCGGCATTCCGCCGGCGGCGGTGCAGGCGAAGGCGGCTGCTCGGTTTTTGTGGGAAAAGAGCGATGTGGTGCGGACGATGCCGAAGCGAACACGGTCATCGCATAAAGGAACGTACGGCAAGCTGCTCATTGTCGGCGGGTCCAAGGCGATGGCCGGCGCGGTGACACTCGCCGCGAAGGCGGCGCTTCGCAGCGGGGCGGGGCTGGTGACGATCGCCGTTCCGGAAGCGATGTATGAGGCGGTCGCCAACCGCGTGCCGGAGGCGATGTGTCGATTATGGCCGGCCGAGGGCGGCGCGTTTGCCGGCGCGGCCGATTGGGACGGGCTTGAGATCGATGCGATCGCGGTCGGCCCAGGGATGGGCCGGACGGAAGGGGTTCGCCGCTTGGTCAATGAGCTTGTGCGCCAGCCGGTGCCGCTTGTCATCGACGCCGATGCCTTGTTTTTTTGGGACGACTACGCCGAGCTGGTGCGCGAACGGAGCGCGCCGACGGTGATCACGCCGCATCCGGGGGAAATGGCGCGCCTCCTTCGCCGCCCGGTCAGCGAGGTGGAACGCGACCGGTTTGGCGTGTCGAAGCGGCTGGCGATGGAATATGGCGTCTATGTCGTGTTGAAAGGGCCGTATACGATTGTGACGGCGCCAGACGGGGCGCAATATGTAAACGCGACCGGCAATCCGGCCTTGGCGAAAGGCGGGAGCGGCGACGTGTTGACGGGCATCGTGGCGGCGTTTTTGCTGCAGCACGAGGCGGTGCAGCCGGCGGTGAGCAATGCAGTGTTCGTGCATGGAAAGGCTGCTGATTGGCTTGTTCAACACGGTCATTCGTCCTGGGATGTATTGGCGTCGGACGTTGTGGATGCCTTGCCGGCTGTGCTCACTTCGCTGACGTGATCAACCGGCCCATTGAAAGGGGCAATGGGGGATGAACACGATTCCTGCCGGTTTGCGATGACCGGCTGGCGTATGGGCTGTGTCAACTACCCCCACTTAGCTAACGCTTGAAGTGGGGGCTTGCAACTCCCCAGAAGTACAAGCGGACTTCGTCCTCCTTCCTTGACTTGGGGTTGCATCAGGGCAGGTTGACAACTACCCAACGACGCAGGTCATGCCTGCATCGTTACCGATTCTCTCGGTGTGTCTGTTGGCAGTACTTGGCTTCCACACACAACAGACGGATCTACGCTCGATGTTTTACGGCTACAACGTTTCCTGTAACCAACTCCATACATCGAGTAGCAGTTATTGGAGTGCCTTTATTAAACGGTTTTCTCCACGCCTTTATTATATCATACACAAAAGAAAAGGGGAACGCGCATTCCTCTCCCACTTCTGCGCGAAATAGGATGAAATAGCCCCTTACACCGCCGGCATTTGTGAATTCTCGATCCCATTTTCAACGCTGAAGCCGTATTTGCGCCTGCGGCTCTGAACCTCCCGATGGCTAAAGCCACGGGGTTCTTGTGTACTATAGAGCTTCTTCCATACCTTCGCATGGATACTGACTCTACTTCCACAAGACTTTCATGGGCAAACACCTTACTGGTGCTTATCGCCCTGTGCGCCCGATTCAAGACGCTTTTTATCATTTAAATTCCCATGCTACTTACGACATATGGCTGAAGACGAAGTCGTTTGATTTCTTCATCATGCAGTCGAATAAATTGATCCCATCTCTCTAAACATTTGTTCCTATCTATTTCTTTTCGATTGTTTTTCACGTTCATGATTAAAAATGCGCTGTATAAATCTCGTTGTACTTTGTGTCCGTCTACTTCATGCCATCGTTGAGAAAGTGTTTTCTTGTTGTACTCATCGTTTTGATGGTCGTATTGACTTGCCTTGACGCTAAATGTGTCGATGTATTGAAGGGAATAGCCTTCATATTGCAGTTTTTGATTTAGTATGTTCAAAAACAAACTTGGCGCACGATTCGCAATGCTTTTCCCAAATCGTTTTTTCTTTTTGTATTTTCCGTTGGCATCGACTTTTGTTTCTTTTGCCTTTGCTTGAAGTGCTCTGAAATTCATTTTTTCTACTTGGATATGATGGCCTAATGTGATGATCCAATTAGCAAGCCGTTGATGATCTTGTTTACGTTTTTCAGCCATCTTTCTTTGCAACTCGGCTAGTTGTTGACGAGTTTTTAGATAATTTTTACTCCAAACCCATTTTTCCTTGTTGTCTTTTTTTATTGTTCCATCTTCATTGTATTTGTGTGGATTATTCGCCCGTCTTTGACGATCCAATTTTCGTTGAAGAACTCGCTTTTGCTTTTCTATGTTTTCGATGCTCGGCGCAAGAACGAACAACTTGACATTATTCATTGAACAAATAGCGATGGTTTGTGTTCCTATGTCGATGCCAACATCGCCTTGCCCTATTGGATGTTTTACTTCTCCTGTTTGACGGTTTATTTTCTTTGGCGGCACACCTTCAAGGGTGAGTTGGAGAAAATACTTGATTTTCCCCCTAATCCGTCTACGAACGATGCGACAATATTTTATACGGTCTTGTAGAGCCGTATGTGCATATATATCGTTTGAGCGAATTATAACAGGAATAGATAAACCATTCCAAAGCAAATGTTTGTTTTTGAAACGGATGCCTGTGCTATTTGTTTTTCCTTCTAATGAATCCATATCGTTGTATTTTTTAAAAGACACTTTTTTGGCATTGCCAAAGATTAGTTTTTCCATTGCCATACATGCTCTCGTAGCGATTTTTTGTGCGGTGTGTGAGTCGATGTGTTTCTTGAAATGGTGTTGCATTGGCTTAACAAAATCGTGCATAGCGTATTCATTGATTCCGTACTGCCGATATAACTCATTTAGCAAGTTGTTTCTTTCTTTTGATTTTGGTTGTTGGATTAGATGACGATACTGCTTATCGTGTTGTAGTTTTTTATACCGTTTCAGCAATTCGCCCAAACAAGCGTTGTATATTTTTCTGCCAATTTCAAAACGTTTCTCTAATATGTGCGCTTGCCATAATTCTGTTTTGAGTTTCAACGTCAGCACGTAGCTTTTGGTTTTTGTTTTCGCCAATGACACCACTTCCTTTATATTCCTTTATACGTTCTTTTGGTTTTCGATGTACTGTTTAACCGCTTCTTCTGAAATATGACCAATTGTGCAACAAAAATAACTTCGTGTCCATAGCGACGGTAGTCTGCTTTTTAACGAAGGATATTTTTCTCTTAGTATTCGACTACTTTTTCCTTTAAATGCTTGTATTAATTTATGGATATGCTGTCGTGGATCAAAAGAAATAAACATATGAACATGATCTGGCATAATTTCTAACGCTTTAATTTCAACATCATTTTCTTTCGCTACTTCATACAAAATCTCTTTTAAATCTTTTTCAATATCTCCAACTAATACTTTACGTCTATATTTTGGACAAAATATAACATGATATTGATTTAAATAAACAATTCCATTTTTATGAGTATACTTATCATTAGACATTAGATAAACACCTCCTATCTAATATTTATTATACAAAATATTAGATAGGAGTCAATTATCTAATATTTTTTGTTTCGTTTCATCCCAACGACTAAAGTCGTGGGCTTTCACGAAACGCATCCTGTAATTATTGGTTTATCAGCCGACATTCAGCTTCCGCTGATCGCTGGGCTGCGACCTTTACGCGTTTGAAGCGAGAGTCTTCTTTCGAAACGATGATCAACGTTGCGGAAAGGAGGCAGTTCCATTTTTAGATAAATATTGATATCATGAATGTAGAAATAGAAGAAGGGAGATAGGAATCGTGCCGCGATTCGTTTGGCTTGAAACGGAGGAAGAAGTGAGAAGCGCCTTTCCGGTGATGCGTGAGCTGCGCACCCATTTGGATGAGGAAACCTACACGGCGCTCGTGCGAGAAGCGCAAGAACAAGAAGGGTATCAGCTTGTGGCGTTATATGATCAGGACAAAATGGTTGCGGTTGTCGGATTCATGCCGATGATCACGCTCTATAACGGCCGCTTTATTTGGGTGTGCGATTTGGTTACCGCTTCGAGCGAACGTTCGAAAGGATATGGAAAGGCGTTGTTGTCCTATGTGCACGAGTGGGCGAGGGAGCACGGCTACGGGATTGTTTCGCTGTCGTCCGGCCTGCAACGGATAGACGCCCATCGCTTTTATGAGGAAAAAATGGAATATGCAAAAGTCAGTTATGTGTTTTCAAAACGCTTATCGAGTTGAATCCAACGGCGTCTGTTCAGCAGACGCTTTTCATTTTGGGGGTGGGAAATTGTCCTACTTTTCATTATAATAAGAATATATAGTCCGTATTTTGGAATTAATATTCTGATATTCGGAATTGAGGGGCAATGATGAACAAAACGGTGTTAAAAACAAAAGAACTGCTTGATTTGTTTCTCGACTGCGAACGGTTGACTTTGCCAGAGATGGTCGAACGGCTTCAGATGCCGAAAACATCGGTATACCGGATGGCGCAGTCGCTTGTCGCGCTTGGCTTTTTGCAAAAGCGGGGCGATCACTATGAACTCGGTTTGGCATTGTTGACGTTTGGGTCGCTCGTTGCCGAGCGGCTCGATATTCGTCGGGTGGCGCTGCCGGTGATGGAGCGGCTGAAAGAAGCGACGAACGAAGCGGTGAATCTTGTCATCCGCGACGGTGATGAGGCGCTCTATATTGAAAAAGTCGAGACGTCCGAGCCGGTGCGCGTCTATACGAAAGTCGGCCGGCGCGCGCCGCTGTACGCCGGCGCGTGCCCGCGCGCTTTGCTGGTCTTTATGGACGAAAAAGAGCAAGCACGCTATTTGGAACGAACAAAACTTGTCAAAATCGCCAAAAATACCGTAACGGACAAGCAGGCGTTGCGTCGGCAGTTGGAAGAAGATCGGAAACGGGGCTATACGGTCAGCTATTCTGAGCTGGAAAACTATTCGGCGGCTGTGGCTGTACCGATTTTTAACCATGAAGGCGCGGCCATCGCCGGGCTGAGTGTCGCCGGCCCGGAACAGCGTTTTTTGCCGGATGATGTGGCGCGCATCGTTCCGTTGCTTCGGCAGGCGGCGATGGAGATTTCACGTGAACTTGGCTTTCAAGGAAAGGGATGGAAATGAACTATACGCTGTTTCCGTTATGTGAATATGCAGTGACCGTCCGGTTTGCCGATTATATCGATGAGACCGTAAATGATATCGTTCATGAGACAGCGGTTCGCCTAAAGAGAAAACGAAAAGAAGGGGTCAACGAAATTGTGCCGGCGTTTTCATCGCTTACCGTGTATTACGACCCGCTGGCGATTGGTTATGCGGACGTATGCCGGTGGCTGCGCGAAAAGGTCGAGTCGTCTGGACAGACGGACCGGCCTTTGGCGCGAACGGTTGTTATTCCTGTCTGCTATGGCGGTGAATTTGGGCCGGACTTACCAGAGGTCGCCCGCTTTCACGGGATAACGGAAGATGAGGTGGTTACGCTTCATTCGGCCGGCCGCTACCGTGTCTATATGATCGGGTTTTCGCCCGGGTTTGCGTATTTGGGGGGCTTGTCGCCGCGTTTGTCCACACCGAGGCGGGCGGTGCCGCGCACAAAAGTGCCCGCCGGTTCGGTCGGCATCGCCGGCGGGCAGACGGGCGTCTATCCGCTGGCGACGCCGGGCGGCTGGCAGCTGATCGGCCGGACGCCGCTCCGCGTATTTGACCCGCACCGGAAGGAGCCGAGCTTGCTTTCCGCCGGTGACATTGTTGAATTTCGGCCGATTGGCGCCGATGAATTTGCACGTTGGAGAGATGAACATGATTGAAGTCATGGAGGGCGGATTTTTTACGACCGTTCAAGACAGCGGGCGTTTCGGCTACCGGCATGCCGGGGTGCCGGTGGGCGGGGCGATGGACGCGTGGGCGTATCGCCTTGCCAATGCGCTTGTCGGCAACCATGGCGATGAGGCGGTGCTCGAGGCGACGATGTCCGGGCCGACGATTCGGTTTCACGCCGAAACGGTGATCGCCATATGCGGCGGCGAGTTCTCATGCGCGCTGAACGGGCAGCCGTTGGCGCTTTGGAAGCCGGCGGCCGTCAAGCCGGGCGATGTGTTGGAAATCGGGGCATACCGAGTGGGATGGAGAGCGTATATGGCCGTAGCAGGCGGCATTGATGTTTCGCCTGTGATGGGCAGCCGTTCAACGTACGTCCCGGCGCAGCTTGGCGGTGTATCGGGCCGGCCGTTGCGGCGCGGGGATGTGTTGAAGATTGGGCCGGCCGCTCTCATTTTCCCTTCAAAGTCGCTGCGTTGGGGGCTCTCCCGGTTGGCCAGCCGCTATATCGGCGGAAAAACGAAAACGGTGCGCGCTGTCCCTGGTCCGGAATATGACGAGTTTACGCCGGACAGCCGCACTCAGTTGTTTGCCGCCTTCTATGAGGTGACGCCCCAATCCGACCGGATCGGCTGCCGGCTCGCAGGCCCGGCGCTAGTCCGCGCCCGCGAGAAGGAGATGGTGTCGGATACCGTCGTCTTCGGCACTGTGCAAGTGCCATCGTCCGGCCAACCGATCGTGTTGATGGCCGACAGCCAGACAACGGGCGGCTACCCACGCATCGCCCAAGTGGCAGCAGTCGATTTGCCTTTGTTGGCGCAGGCGCGTCCCGGCGACCGTATCCAGTTTCGACCGATCGCGCTTGAGGAAGCGGTGCAGCTTTATATCGAACAACAGCAACGGCTGGATCGGTGGATTGCCGCCATTCGCCGCCAATGGGGGGAAGAATCATGACGGTCATTGATCTCAATTGCGATTTTGGCGAAAGTTTTGGTGCATACGAGCTTGGGCAGAAAGAAATATTGTTATACGTTACGTCTGTCAACATCGCCTGCGGGTTTCACGCTGGCGATCCGCTCGTCATGCGGCGGACGGTGCAGCTCGCCATCCAGCATGGCGTTGCCATCGGCGCCCACCCCGGTCTTCCTGATTTGCTCGGATTTGGGCGGCGGGCGATGGCGGTTTCACCCGAAGAAGTGTATGCGTACGTTGTTTACCAGATCGGCGCACTTGCAGCCTTTGTCAAGGCGGAAGGCGGCGTGATGACGCATGTGAAGCCGCACGGCGCCTTGTACAATATGGCGGCGAAAGACGCGGCGTTGGCCGAAGCGATCGCCAAAGCGGTGCGCGATGTCGACCCGATGCTTGTCTTATACGGCTTGTCGGGAAGCGAACTCATCCGCGCGGGCCGCGCTTATGGCTTGCGAACCGCGAGCGAAGTGTTCGCCGACCGGACGTATCAGGCGGATGGTTCGCTCACTCCAAGAAGTGATGCACGTGCCATCATTGTGGATGAAAATGAGGCGGTCCGCCAAGTGCTTCGCATGGTTGGCGAACAGCGCGTCCGCTCATTGCAAGGGACGGACGTGACGATTGAAGCCGACACCGTCTGCCTGCATGGCGACAATGAGCAGGCGGTGCGATTTGCCAAGCGGTTGTATGAAGCGTTGCAGCAAGAAGGCATTGCCATTCAGGCGCTGCGATAAGAAGAGAGACAATGCATAAGAATGAAAGCCGATTAAGCGTGTTGATCGGGGCCGTTTTTTTGATGGCGACATCGGCCATCGCTCTCGGGTTGGCGACATTGCCGTTTTTCCATGTCACCGGGATGGTGCACAGCATGCACGTGCCGATTTTCGCCGGCTAAGCGCCGAATTCAAAACCGCTGCCAGCCGGCTTTGCCCGGCCGACAGCGGTTTTTCGTTTGCCGTCCGTTTTTTGCCATCATTATGAATAATTTTCCTCATTTGTTGAACAATAATGAAAGACATCAGCCGGGCGAAAGGAGGGAGAGAGGCGCTGGTGACAGAAAAACGACTTCTGTTCTTCTCACTGCTGGCCATCGCCTTATATGTGTCGCCGTACTTTGTGCTCGGTGAAGATGCGCATATGCGCGTCCATGACAATTTGGATTCCAACATTGCCTGGTATAAAGTGCTCACCCGAAGCGGCGAACTGTTTGGACCGGTTGACGGAATCATCCCGCAAATCATTAACGGATTGCCGCGCAACGCGTTCGGGACGGAGTTCAGCGGCATCGTCTGGCTTCACGCTTTGTTTCCGTCCATTTACGCCTATGGGCTCAGCCAAGCCATCACCCGCGTGTTCGCGTTTGTCGGCATGTATCTTTTGCTGAAAAAGCATGTGCTGCCGGCCGGACGCTGGGGATGGATCCGCATCGGCGTTTCGTTAACGTTCGCGCTGACGCCGTTTTGGCCGTCAGGGATGTTGAGCACGCTCGGCATGCCGCTTGCGCTTTGGGCGTTTTTAAACATTCGGGGCGGGGAGCGTTCATGGGTGAATTGGGCGGTGTTGACGCTCTTGCCGCTTTACTCGAGCTTTGTGCTTGGCTTTTTCTTTTTCCTAAGCGCGCTTGGGATTTGGTGGCTCATTGATGTCATCCGCGGCAAGGGTTGGAATTGGCGGTTTTTGGCGGCCATCGTCTATATGACGGTGCTCTATTCGGCGGTCGACTACCGGCTTGTCCATTCGCTCTTGTTTTCCGATGAACCGACAAGCCGAGACGAATATTTCCACGCCCGCCTGCCGCTTTGGCGGGTGATCCGTCTGACGTTCAAAAACTATGTGCTCGGCCATACTCATGTGATGACGGTGCACGGGTTCGTCATTTTGCCGGTGACGCTCATCGCCTTGTACTTCGTGTGGAAGCGGAAGCGCTGGCGGCAGGAAATGCCGTTTCTTGTGCTGCACGTATTGAACTTCGCGTTGTCGACATGGTATGCATTTTGGTTTTACAAAGGATGGCTGCCGCTCACGGAACGGTTTGATTTGCTCGATAAGTTCAATTTCGCCCGCTATCATTTTTTGCGGCCGATGGTCATTTACGTTTTGTTTGCGATGGCGCTGAAAATTATTTGGCAGGAAGGACGGCGGTGGCGGGCGGTCAGCGCGGCGGCGATCGCTTTGCAGCTGTTGGTGCTTGTCTTGCACAATGAGGAAATCGTCTACCGCAACAAGCCGTCATTTCGCGAATTTTACGCTGAGAAGCAATTTGCCGCCATCCGCGAGTATATCGGCCGTCCCGTCCATACATATCGCGTCGCCAGCATCGGCATCCACGCGGCGATCGCCCAGTACAACGGTTTTTACACGCTTGATACGTACAATAACTTTTACCCGTTGGAATACAAACACCGGTTCCGCTGCATTATCGCCAAGGAGCTGGAAAAAAACAAAAAGCTGCGCGAGTATTTTGACGAATGGGGCGGGCGTTGCTACCTTTTTGTCGACGAACTCGGCAAACATTATATGTTCAAGAAAACGTCGAAGCGGACGATCCGCCATCTTGAATTGAACACAAAAGCGTTTTACGCCATGGGCGGGCGTTATATTTTCTCGGCGTTGCCGATTGAAAACGCAAGCGACAACGCGTTGCATCTTGAGCGTGTGTTTCGCTCGGACGAATCTGCTTGGACGATTTACTTATACAAGGTCGCATGGAAAGGGGGAACGTGAGATGTCCGAACCGGTAGTAGCCATCGTCGTGCCGTGTTACAACGAAGAAGAGGTGCTCCCAGAGACGATCCGCCGCTTGCAGGCGCTGCGCGGCGAACTTGTTGAGGAAAAAATGATTTCGCCCAAAAGTGCGCTCTTGTTCGTGGATGACGGAAGCCATGACGATACATGGAAAATCATTTACAAGGCGAGCTTGCGCCATCCGGAAGTGAAAGGGCTGAAACTGGCGCGCAACGCTGGGCATCAAAACGCGTTGCTGGCCGGTCTGTTTGCGGCAAAAACACACGCCGACTGCTTGATTTCGATCGATGCCGATTTGCAAGATGATTTGTCGGCCATTCGCGAATTTGTGCAAAAGTTTCGCGAAGGGTATGACATCGTTTACGGCGTGCGCCGGCGTCGCGATACGGATACGTGGTTTAAACGCCATACCGCCCAAGGATTTTATCGGTTAATGAAGATGTTTGGCGTTGATCTCGTGTATAACCATGCCGACTACCGTCTGATGAGCCGGCGCGCGGTCGAGGCGCTCGAACAGTTCGGGGAAGTGAACTTGTTTTTGCGCGGCATCGTTCCGCTTCTAGGTTTTCGCTCGGCGGCTGTCTATTACGACCGGAAAGAACGGCTGGCCGGAAAAACAAAATACCCGTTAAAAAAAATGATCGCTTTTGCGCTCGACGGGGTCACATCGTTTAGCGTCACCCCGATTCGCTTTATTTCGCTCATCGGCTTTCTCTCGTTTGTCGTCAGCCTCATCTTCGGCGCCTATTTTCTCTTTTTAAAGTGGGCTGGGCATACCGAGACGGGATGGACGTCGCTCATTACCTCGATTTGGCTGCTAGGGGGGATGCAGCTCATCGCCCTTGGGCTGATCGGGGAATATGTTGGAAAAATTTATAAGGAAACGAAACGGCGGCCGCGCTACATCGTCGATTTGGATTTATGGAACTGGCCACTGCCGCAGCGGCTGTCGCCATCGGCTTCGTCCGAGGAGGCGGAAGCGGCGAAGCGGCTGCGGCCATAAGGAAACGGCAGGCGTGCACAAGCGCGCCGTTTTTCTTTGTCTTGCAATTCTAAAAAAGAAAGAGTAGACTGATGGATGGGAATGATATGGCGGATTGGCGGGGGATGCAGAGAAGGCGGTCTTTCGCCAGCTGGCAAAGGGTGTTTGTCGAGAAAGGGGAGGGTAAGTGATGGCCGATTGGCGTGAATGGGCGGAACTGCGCGAGCGGGTGAGAGAGGCCAATCCGCTCGTCCACAATATGACGAATGTCGTCGTGACGAATTTTACGGCGAACGGATTGCTGGCGCTTGGCGCTTCGCCGGTGATGGCGTATGCGAAAGAGGAAGTGGCAGAGATGGCGAAGCTTGCCGGCGCGCTCGTATTGAACATCGGGACGCTGAACGCTGAGGAAGTAGAGGCGATGTTGATCGCCGGCCGGGCGGCGAACGAAGCCGGTGTGCCGGTGGTGTTCGACCCGGTCGGAGCCGGGGCCACGCGCTATCGAACGGAGACAGCGCGCCGCATCGCCGAACAGGTGAAGCTTGCAGCGGTCCGCGGCAATGCGGCGGAAATCGCCAATATGATCGGCGAGACGTGGGCGATTAAAGGCGTCGACGCCGGGGAAGGAAGCGGCGATGCCGCGGCTTTGGCGAAGCGGGCGGCGGCCAAGCTTGGCACCGTTGTGATCATCACCGGAAAGGACGATGTCGTCACGGACGGAAACACGACGTATTTGGTTCACAACGGCCACCCGCTGTTGACGAAAGTGACCGGGACGGGCTGTTTGTTGACGTCGGTGATTGGGGCGTTTGCCGCTGTTGAGCGTGATATGGTGAAGGCAGCGGTGGCGGCGCTCGCCTATTATGGCGTCGCGGCGGAGCGGGCGGCTGCAGAAGCTGGGGAGCGCAGTCCGGGCCGTTTTCAGTCGTTGTTTCTAGACGCGTTGGCGCACACAAGCGCCGATGATGTGAAGCGTGACGGACAGGTCGAACAACGGTAAAAGGAGAGGGGCGCCACATGGTATTCAAAGCGTTGACGATTGCTGGTTCGGACAGCGGCGGCGGCGCCGGCATTCAAGCGGATCTCAAAACGTTTCAAGAGCTTGGTGTGTTTGGCATGTCAGCGATCACAGCGGTGACGGCGCAAAATACGCTCGGCGTGCAAGGCGTCTTTCCGCTGTCGGCGGAGGCGGTCGCCGCCCAGATCGAATCGGTGGCCGCTGATTTAGGCGCCGATGCGGTGAAAACCGGCATGCTTTTTAGCGCCGATATCATCCGCACCGTGGCTGAACAGGTGAAAAAACACGGCTGGGAGCGGCTTGTCGTCGATCCGGTGATGATCGCGAAAGGCGGCGCCCCGTTGCTGCAAGAAGAGGCGGTGGCGGCGCTGAAAGAAGAACTGTTGCCGCTGGCGCTTGTCATTACGCCGAACATTCCGGAAGCGGAAGCGCTGACCGGCACGGCCATCCGCACGATGGATGACCGCCGCGAAGCGGCGCGCCGTCTGCACCGGATGGGCGCCCGCTACGTCGTGATTAAAGGCGGCCATGATGACGACGGCGAGGAAACGGTCGATTTGCTGTATAATGGAGACGGATTTTCGTATTTTAAAAGCAAGCGGATCGACACGCGCCATACGCACGGGACCGGTTGTACGTTCGCTGCGGCGATTGCGGCTGAACTGGCGAAAGGGCGCCACCCCGCTGATGCTGTGGCAACGGCGAAGGCGTTTGTACAATCGGCGATTGCCCATCCGCTCGGCATCGGCCAAGGCCACGGGCCGACGAACCATTGGGCGTATCGGCAATATGGGGAGTGAGACGGGTGACGCGCATCACAAGCGAAGAAATGAAAGAGCGGTTGGCGGTGTACTTTATTATGGGAACCCCAAACAGTGAGAAGCCGGCGGAGCAGGTGCTCGAGGAAGCGCTTGACGGCGGCGTGACGCTGTTTCAATTTCGCGAAAAAGGACCGGGCGCTTTCAAAGGGGAAGACAAAGCGGCGCTCGCCCAGAGATTGCAGCGTCTTTGCCGCACTTATGGCGTGCCGTTTATCGTCAACGATGACGTCGAGCTGGCTATGGCCATCGATGCCGACGGTGTCCACGTCGGCCAAGATGATGAAGACGCGCGGCGCGTGCGGGAGAAAATCGGTGATAAAATTTTAGGCGTTTCCGCCCACAACGTCGAAGAAGCGATGGCGGCTATGGCGGCAGGGGCTGATTACATCGGCGTCGGCCCAATTTATCCAACCCGCTCAAAGGATGATGCGAACGAAGCGCAAGGCCCCGATATTCTTCGCCGCCTCCGCGAAGCGGGGATTACGATTCCGATTGTCGCCATCGGCGGCATTACGGCTGACAATGCAAGAGAGGTGATGGAGGCCGGAGCGGACGGGGTGTCGGTCATCAGCGCCATCGCGTCATCTCCGTCGCCTAAAGCCGCCGCTTCTCGTTTATTGGAGGCGGTGCGGGCTGCCCGTGTGAAACGGTGACCATCAAACAGACAAGACAAAAGGGTGTCCTGTTCGCAGGACACCCTTTTTGCGTCTTATGAAGCCGTCTGCCGCCACCTCGGCCACCGCCATTCAAGCAGCGGCCGCACGAGCCGGACGACCGGCCGGCTGCCGAGAACGAGCATAACGGCGACTGACAGCGCGAGCAGAAGCGGATAGCCGTGCACATCCATAATAAAATCCGTAAACGGCGTTTCGTGCAAATATTTTAAAATAAACCCGTGCAAGATATAGATGTAAAACGTGCGCGCCCCAAGCACGGAAAACGAGAAGCGCCGGCTCGGGATGAGCGACAGAAAGCCAAACATCATGAGCAGGCTCGCCCCATAAATGGCAAGGCGGCCCGCCGCGCCGGCCGGCTCCGACACGCCGAGCGTATCGTATGACTTTGAGCCGTACAACCAGTCTTGCGGCAAGTCTGGAAACCCGAAATGAATAAGCACAAACATGCCAGTCAGCACAAACAGCGAAGCGACGCGCACCGGTGCGGCAAACAGGCGCTCGATCGCCGGCTTTGGCGTGAAAAACCCGAGCAAAAAGAACGGGAAAAACGTGAGCGTTCTTGACAAGCTCAGCCATTTTTCCGCTTCCATCATCCCGCCGGCCAAGCCGAGAAGAAGCGCCATCGGCAGCGCGATCCGCTTCGGCAGCCGGCCGAACCATAACAGCAGCACGTTCCAGCTGAACAGGCTGAGCAAAAACCATAGGCTCCAATGCGGGGTCAACAAGTCAAGTTCCAACGACTGTTTGTCGTACAGGAAGAAGTAGTAGACCGAGTACAGCAGCTGGAACAGAACGTACGGAATGAGCAGCTTTTTCGTAATTTTTTGCAAGTAGCCGTGTTCATAGAACTTTTTGGCGAAATAGCCGGAAATGAAAATGAACGCCGGCATATGGAAAAAGAAAATCCACGTATACAAGCTGTGCACCCATAAGACGCCGTCAATGTACGGGCGCAGAAAATGGCCAAACACGACAAGGAGCATCAACGCACATTTCGCGTTGTCAAAATAATAGTCCCGCTCCTTCACAGTGTTTCCTCCTTTTCTAACACATCAATTCGAATCATACTTCTTTTTTTTGGGGGAGTCAACCGCAGAAACATGCCGCTGCCGGAAAGCGGCTGTCCATGCAACAGTTTGACAAAGAAAGGTGATGATTGGGTGAAAAACGGCCGCCGCGAAACGGACGATATGACGCAGTTGTTGCAAATCATCAACGCCAAAGGGGACGAAGGGGAATTGAACGCCATCGTCTGCAACGATGAATTGTTTTGGAAAAGCTTGCGGGCGCAGGCGGAAGACAGTGCAAAAGGAGGCGAATAAGAAATGGAGTTGCTGCGGGCGAAACGGATCGCCGAGGCCGGAGAGATCGTCCCGGTGACGTATGAAGGAAAACGGGTGATCATTCAGCACGTCGATGAAGGGCGGGAAATGGCGCGCATTTATTTTGCTGATGAGCCGGAACGCGAGCAAGACGTACCGGTGCGCCTGCTTGAAGAGCTGTAGGCGCCGGGCAAGTTGTCGTTGTTTTGTCAAGGGGTGTGAGTAAAATATTTGTGGGTGACATTCAGGAATGATTCCCCGACGAGGGTTGCGAACTTTTGTTCGCGACGCTCGTCGGGGCCACCAAGCGAAGCGCGGTAGAAAAAAGCAAATGTCATGCAAAAAGGACTCTCTCCCTGCTATGATGGTGATGACCAACATCCATAAAACAGGAGGGAGAGAGTCCATGAAACATCTTACCACAGAATGGCCTTTATTAAAAGAGCTGGAGGAACAATTAGTCAGAACTCTTCAAAAGGTGTTCGCTGTCTTGTTGGCGGCCCTTTTGGAGGAGATTGATCAACAACTGGCGGAAGCGCGGGACAAGCGCCGGTATCAGCTGAAAGACAAACGGCCGACTACGATCCAAACGCTGTTTGGAGAAGTGACGTTTCGACGGAACTACTACTATGACCGGCAAACGGGGAACTATACCTTCTTGCTGGATGCCGAATTAGGCTTTGATGGGGCCCGATCGATCAGTCCTTGCCTCGAGGAAACGGCGGTCGAGTTGGCCGTAGAGTGCTCTTC
>NZ_LLKS01000072.1:0-31975 GCF_001414205.1 Geobacillus sp. Sah69
CAAGCAAGCCGTCGAAGCCCATCACGGTGCACTTGCCGAAGAAGAAGCGAGACGGTGGGAACGAGTGTATGATCGCATCCTAGAAAGAGCACAACACCGATTAGAAACGATGACGCCTCTTCCGAAAAAAGCACTCGCTTTTGTTCGACGCCTTCAAAAACGAAAGGAAGAAGCGCTGCGTTTCTTACGTGAAGTACATGTTCCCTTTGATAACAACCAAGCCGAACGCGATCTTCGCATGGTCAAAGTCAAAGAGAACATTTCGGGTACGTTTCGCGAAGAAACATTCGCGCAGTCGTTTTGCATCGCAAGAAGCATCGTTTCCACACTGACGAAACACGAAAAAAACGTGTGGGATTCGTTATGTCTTCTGTTGGCAGGCGAAACGATCGATCGAGTTCTTTCCGCTACCTAGGGCATTTTCTATGACCGAAATGCCCTATTTGTGCTGGGCTTTTTTATACACTAGCACTGGGGTGAATAGTTACAAAAGGGGAAAAGCTTGATTTTATGCGCATTGTGTGGGTTTTTATCGTACCTATGAGGGATTAAAACTTATCCAACTCCCCGTCTTCTACACATATCTGAATCGCGTTTTCACCCGCGCAATTTGGTGATCTTTTCACCTCTTGTGCTGTCTTCGCTGGCAATGTGGAGATGACCCACCATCTTTCCTTGATCCTCGCCACGTGCAAAACTTCTTCTTCGTTCTGTTTTTCTCGCGGTAGCTTTGTTCGATGCGCTATACTTGGATAGAAGGAGCAACATTTGTTTGCTTCCGGATGGGCGTTTGTTTTTGCTTTTTCACGATGGGGGCAAGCAAAGGAAAGAAAGGGGAACGGTTATGCGCTGCAAGCTTCGCGATCTCGGTTTTTCCATCGGCACGCTTCCGACAGGGGAGCGCAATCAAGTCACCGATGTGCCTGGGGTGCGGGTCGGTCATGTGACGATTCGGGAAGATATGAATGAGCGGACAGTGATCCGCACTGGGGTGACGGCGGTGTTGCCGCATGGGGGCAACTGGTTTTTGGAGAAGGTGCCCGCGGCTTGTTTTGTTTTGAACGGTTTTGGGAAAACGGTCGGGTTGGTGCAGGTCGAGGAACTTGGGTTGATCGAGTCGCCGATTATGCTGACCAATACGTTCAGTGTCGGCGCTGTCTGGCAAGGGACGCTTGAGTATATGCTTGCGATGACGCCGGAGATCGGAGATACGACCGGGTCGGTCAACATTGTCGTCGGGGAATGCAATGACAGCTATTTGAATACGGCGCGGGCGCTTTCGGTGACGAAGGAGCATGCGAAAGAGGCGATTGCCGCGGCGCGGGTGGAGATGGAAGAAGGGGCGATCGGCGCGGGGACGGGTATGATGTGCTTCGGCTGGAAAGGGGGCGTTGGCAGCTCGTCGCGGGTCGTGAGTAGGGGATATACGGTCGGGGCGCTGGTCGTGAGCAATTTCGGCCGGCGTGAAGAGCTGCGGTTTACGCCGTATGTGCCGCCGTCGTTTGATGAACGGGATGTGCCGGCTGGTTCGATTATGATGATCGTCGCGACCGATGCGCCGCTTGATGCGCGGCAGTTAAAGCGGCTGGCGAAGCGGGCGGCGGTGGGGCTCGGGCGGACGGGAAGCTGCGTCCATCACGGGAGCGGCGACATTGTCATTGCGTTTTCCAATGCTTATACCATTCCCCATTTTTCGGATTCTGCTCTTCAACCGTTCCCTCCGCTCGTCCGTGATGACGCGCCGCTCATGAATGAGCTGTTCCAGGCGGCGATTGAGGCGACCGAGGAAGCGATTTGGAATTCGCTTACGATGGCCGAGACGACGACCGGGCGCAACGGGCGGGTGGGGGAGGCGATTCCGTATTCGCTGCTTCGACGGATGGGAGAATGATCGAAAACGGCCTGAAAGGGATTCCTCTCAGGTCGTTTATTTATGATCTTGGCCGCGCTGTCAGTGGCGGATGTGAAGGCGGTGCGCCCAGGCGGCGATTTTTTCTTTCATGTCTTCACGCCATGCGCGGTCGTGGGTGGTGGATCCGACCCAAGCCCCTGTGGCGATGAGGAGCAGCCCTGACAAGGCGAAAATGGCCGAAATGGATGCGAATCCTGCGATGGCTCCCGCTGCCGTCGGACCAGCGAGGTTGCCGAGAAAGCGGGAGCTGGCTGTGACGCCGAACACGCGGCCTTGGATGCGGCGCGGGCATTGCGCGTTGATCAGCGCTTGAAGGGCAGGCCATACCCCGCCGACGACAAGCCCTTGCAAGAAGCGCCAGACGTACAATTCATAAAGATGGTCCGTCCATACTTGCGGCAAGGCGAACAAGCCGGACAGCACAAGCAGTATCGG
Organism: Geobacillus sp. Sah69; assembly: GCF_001414205.1. Classification (NCBI taxonomy): domain Bacteria; kingdom Bacillati; phylum Bacillota; class Bacilli; order Caryophanales; family Anoxybacillaceae; genus Geobacillus; species Geobacillus sp. Sah69. The sequence goes on from NZ_LLKS01000072.1 coordinate 2,348, forward strand.
TAATGTTTTCTCCTGCCCGATCCGGTCGCCGAGTTTCCCTAAGTACGGTGCGCCGATGATCGTCGCGATGCCGGTGATCGACGAGGCGAGGCCGGATAGAAAGGCGAGATTGCGAGAATGGCCGACGAGCGACTGGACAAAAATCGTCATCATCGAGTTGACGCCAAGAACCGCAATTTGCACGAGAAACGTGGCGATAAATAAGACGATGAGCGGCCGGTGTCTGAATACTTCTTTGAAGCTGGCCTTGTTTTCTTTTGTCTGCGGCACGACGGGATCTTTTTCGAGCCAAAAAATGACCGGTAAGAGCGTCAGTAAAATGCAAAACCCGGTCACGAGAAACACCGGGCGGAAGCCGAACAGGTCGGATAAGGCGCCGCCGATGAGAGGTCCGATGATGTTGCCGGCGATGCTTCCCGTCTGCAGCGTCCCGAGCGCCTCGCCGCTATGGTCTCTCGGCACAACGCGCGCCAAGTATGAAAACGAGACAGTGATAAATCCAGAGAAAAAGCCGACAAGAAATCGGAGAGCAAGCAGCGCCATCGGTGAGGCGGCGAACGCCATGCATCCGGTGATCAAGCCCATGCCGATCCCCGCGCGGATGAGGTTGGCGCGCTGGCCGTACTTGTCGGCGAACATGCCCCAAATCGGCGCCATGATGGCCGCCGACAAAAACGTCGCCGAAAAGACAAGACCGGTCCAGACGCTCAACGAATGGTGCTCGGTGACGCCCATTTCCCACAACAGCAGTGACAAAAACGGAATGACCATCGTCATTCCCGCCGACACCATGAAATTGCACAGCCAAAGAACGCGGACGCTTCGTTTCCAGTTCAAGGCAGGTCATCTCCTGTATTCTTTCGTCTCTCTAATTAATTTTAGCACGATGGAAAAACAAAGGAAACTATTTTGCTTATCAATGGGGCAAGACCATGGCATCGGGCATCGTTCAGGCTTGTCGCGGGCTGCATGTGCTTTTGGCCGCCGCTTGTCCAAGGGTGCGAAACAAACGAATCCCCCTTGCCAACTCGGCAAGGGGGTGATCTATGTCAAAAGGGGGGAGGGGAAAATTAGGCGTTATGCGCTTGGGCGTCTTTCCATTTCGCCAGTTCACGTTCGACTTCTTCATCAAATGGCACAGGGGACAACACGGCGTTCGTTCCGAATCGGGCGGCTGCCGCTTCGGCTTCTAAGGCGATGACGCGCTCTTCTATGCGGACAAAGCCGCGCAGCGCCTCGTCGGCGGAAAAGGAGGCGAGCGCCGAGTCGATTTGCTTCAACGCTTGCGCGGCGTTAACGCGGGTAGCGAGCTCCAGCTGCTTAGCTGCGAGCTCGTCGTACCGCTCGCGCAGTTGGTTTAGACGGTTGGCGACTTCGGCTGTTTTCGCTTTGATGGCGTCGTATTGTTGTTTGTACGCCTCCAGTTTTTTCTCATACAACAGCTTGTCTCGCAAGGCGAGTTTGGCGACGGCTTCTTCGTTGCGCTCGAGCGCCAGTTTCGCTTGGCGGCTCCGTTTTTCAATCGTCGCCTCCGCTTGGGCGATGAGCGTCTCATAGCGCCGCTCGGCGACCCATTGCTGGGCGAGCGCCTGGCGCCCTCGTTCGAGCTGTTCTTCAAGTTCGCGCAAATATTGTTTCGTCATGGCGACAGGGTCTTCCCAGCGGTCGATTTGTTCGTTCACTTCAGCGAGAACGATCGTCTTCATTCGGCGAAAAATGCCCATTTGTTTGTGCCTCCTTTTGAATCGTTTTTTCCCATTCATCAAGCCAATCGGCGGAAACGGATGGCGCCGCTGGCATCAACACCTCAACAGCAGATGGTTTGCGCGCTTGGCGACGTCCCAAGGCGTACACCGCGGCCAGTGCAAGCAAAAGCAACACCCATTTCGGCAGCAACGCCGCAATTCCGAGTGTGACGAGCACCCAGCCGATCCAGCGCTTCGACCGCGCCGCGGCGAGCCATGCGGCCCCGGCGGCGGCAAGCAAAAGAGGGATGAGCCACTTTAGGAACAACATCGGCATCATCCAGCCTCCACGCTGCTCCATGATGAACTCCCGATGGGGATGACCGAATCCGCCCGGCATGCCGTCAAACGGAGCGCCCGGCCGCCCGTGCGCCATCACTTCATGCGGAGCGAGAATGTGAAACAGGCTGACCCCTGCAAGGGCAACAAGGGCGAGCAGAAAAACTGCCCGAGCTTTCTTCAATCTCGTCACCTCCTTTTGTGTGGTGGACTGGCTTACGGTTTGTATTGTAGAAGGGGAAGGAGAAAATTAGGTGAAAAGCGAATGTTTTTTGAAGGGGTTTTGAGCATATCATCCATTAGGGGGAGCTGCGAGATGAACGGTGATGTTCGCATGACATGACGGGGGAGGAAGGAAAGACGTGGTTCGGTCGTATGGGGTTGATGTGGGCGGCGCTTTGTTGGTGTTGTGGTTTTCCTTTTTGTTTCCGACGTTTTATGTTGGATATTATGCGTACGGCTCGTTTTTGGGGGTTGCCATCGGTTCGTTGATCGTCGGCCTGGCGAGAATTCGATGGCATCCGCAGGCGCGGTTCGGCGGTACTCTGATCGGTTCGTTCCTCATCATCGCGGTGTCTGTCCTCATCATCCGCCTGTTTCCCATCGAAATCCGAGATGTCGGAGACTTGGTTATGCAGTATATCAACGCGGTTGTGAATGCGTTGATATATTTGGCATTCTCCACGCCCTCCACCTGTTGCATCGCCTGAAGCAGGGCGACGTTCCGTTTGCGAAAAAACGCTGAAGCGGCTCATAACGCCTGTCTCACCGTTCAAGAATTATTAGTTGAAATGTGAGGAAGAACATGAAAAACTGTTCTCCATCATTGTCCCTTGCATCAGAGAGAAATCATGAAAGAATGATAACGATGGCAAGGGTCGATAGAAAAAAACAAGCTTCTGAAGCATTACGCTTCAGAAGCTTGTTCGATGACTGTTGCAAATTGGCGGCGATGTTGGATAGTCAAATAAACGAGTGTTCCCATCATCATGGAAACAACAAATAGTAGCAGCTTGCCGATGTTTTCCCACATAAACGAGAAATCACCGCTTGAGATGACCGCTTTCAATCCGAAAACCGAATACGTCATCGGAAGCCATGCGTTAAAGTGTTGCAACGAGTGTGGAATCAGTTCGAGCGGGAATGTTCCCGCGCTTGTTGTCAATTGCAAAATCAGCACGAAAATCGCGATAAATCTTCCTGGATCGCCGAACACGGTAACAAGAAATTGAATGACAGATAAAAATGTGATGCTAGTGACAATGCTAAACACGATAAAGAGCGGGACGCTTTTTACGTGTAAATCGAGTCCAACCAGCAACACGACATCCGCCAGCAGTGCTTGCAAAATCCCAACGCCGAGCAAGACGCCGAATTTAGCCAAAAACCAATGCAATGGCGAACGTGGAACCCCTGCTGGTTCGCGAAGCGGAAAGACGATGGAAAGCAACAGCGCACCCACAAACAATCCGAGTGACAAGAAGTACGGCGTAAACCCTGTTCCGTAGTTCGGCACTTTATTGATTTCTTCCTTGTGGAGATTCACTGGTTGGGCAAACATGTCGTAGACAGCCTCATTGGCCTTGACATCGCTTGCTTGTTCGGCTCCTTCTTTCAACTTATTTGCCAATTCTTTTGAGCCGTCTGTCAGTTGGTTGACACCATCTTGCAAATGTTTTGTCCCGTTCGTTAATTTCTTCGTTCCATCCGCTACTTGTTGTGAACCGTTTGCCAACCGACGCGTGCCATTTTGAAGCTGATCTGCTCCTTGAGCCAATGTTTGCAGGCCTGAAGAAAGTGTTCCACTGCCATGGGCAAGCTGGCTTGCTCCTTGTGCAGCTTCTTGCATTTTTTCATACATTGTGTTCATGCCGCTGACGAGTTGTTCTTGGCCATTCGCCAGTGCGTCTGCGCCATTGACAAGTTGTTGTTGACCGGCAAGCAGTTTGTCGACTCCGCGATCGAGAGCGATATGCCCTTCGTGCAGCCGTCGGGCTCCTTCGTGCAAAGAAGAGGCTCCAGAGTGCAACAATTGGGCGCTGCTATTTAACTGTGCAATGCCGTTTTCGACTTGTTTGCTTCCGAATGATAATTCCCCAACATTTTCCTTTAGCTTCTTATACACCGCCTTTTGTGTCGGATCGGGGGTTTGAGCAATGAGTGCATCAAGCTGCGCCGCTAACTGTTCAAGCCCGCCTGTTACTTGGGTCGCCCCTGTTTGAACCCGAGCCGCCCCTTGTTGCCATTGCGCAAGCGACGATGCTAGCTTTTCGGCTCCCCCGCTTAATTGTTCCGAACCCTGCAAAAGCTGCGGAATGCGGGCGTCGAGCGCTTGCATTCCCTCATATACGCGTCTTGTCCCTGAAGCAAGATTCGCTGTTCCTTGTTGAGCCTGCTTGGCTCCGGAGAGGAGTTTCTCTTGCCCAGCGGTCATTTGTTTCATCCCGTTGTAAAGCGTTTCGATTCCGGTTTGAACTTGCAATGAGCCACTGGCAGCTTGGTGCAGTCCGTCAGTAAAGCTCACGGATTTTTCCGCGAGTGTCGCTAAATGGTGATATAACGTTTCACTTCCGTCTTGTGCTTTTTTCATGCCATCATACAGTCGGTTTGTTCCGTTTTGTGCTTGGCTGAGTCCGTCATGCAGTCGTGCGGCTCCGTCGCTCGCTTTTGTCAATCCGTCAGCGACGGTTTGAATCGTATCAAACATGCTTTCGGCATATGTTTCTGTTATGGCGTTCGCTACTTCGTTTTTTATTTTTTCAACTGCAGTTTGACCGATTTGTGCCGATAGAAAGTTAAATCCCTCATTCGGTTTGTAAATGAGCTCCAGTTTTTTCGGATGATCGTCTTGCAGCGTTGTCGCATTCCGGGAAAAATCGTCAGGGATTTGAATGAGCATATAATATTTTTGTTCTTTTAACCCTTTTTCCCCTTCATGTTCGGTTACAAAATGCCAGTCAAACTGTTTTTTCTCTTTTAACTTCTCGACGAGATCTTTTCCAAGATGAATCTCCTTTCCGTCGAGCATTGCCCCTTTGTCTTGGTTGACTACAGCGACGGGAAGTTCATCCAAATGATTGTATGGATCCCAAAATGCCCATAGAAACATGCCGCTGTATAGAAGAGGGATGAATAATACAGCTATGACAGGAATCAGTACTTTGCGGTTGGTCAGAATGGCCTTCCATTCTTTCAACCATAATTGAAATGCGTGCATGCCCGAACCTCCTTTGTTTATAATTATGACTGGTTCGTCCATTTAGTCATTTTTAGCCCAAAAAGTGAAGGATTATCATGGAGACAATCCTTTCAGCAAATACAGATCAAACAGTTCGGCAATGGTTTGTTGAGACAATGGTTCGTGATCTTTTTCCCATTCAATGCTTAGTGCGATGTACATTTTAAACATGAAAAATGCCGTCAACTCAGGATCGCAAGGGCGAATTTCCCCTTTTGCCATCGCTTCTTCAATTTTTTCGCGAATATAGGCAATCATTTCGCGATCAAGGCGTTTCATCACCTCTCGTACAGCTGCGGTGCCAATATCGCGAACTTCCTGCAAAAGTTTGATGGTTAATTCATGTTCCTGGCGGAACGTAAAAATACGTTGCAAGGCGCGTTGGACGTTTTCGCTGAACGGCAAACGATCATCCATAGCCGCATCCGCTTCATGCTTAATTTCGGATATAACAGAGGAAACGATATGATCAAGCAGCTCTTCTTTGCTTTTGAAAAATGTATAAATCGTTCCTTTCCCGACATTAGCCATCTTCGCTACTTGATCCATTGTCGTTGCTTTGTAGCCGAACAGCGAAAATGATTTGGTGGCGGCATCAATAATTTGTTGTTTTTTATCCGACATGGGCATTCATCCTTTGTTTTGACTAAATGGACGATTTGGTCATTACGTTTTAAATCATAACATGAATACGTTCGATTCGCAACAGCAATAAAGTATTTATGTTTCGTTTTTCTCACTCGACGGCGCGTTCTGTTGGGGGAAGGAAGCCTTGGCCTTGCTGTTTTGTCCCCCGGATTTAGCAAGGAAGACGAACAAGAAATTCGGTTCCTTCCCCGATTTGACTATGGACGTGGATCGCGCCGCCGTGGGCGTCGACGATCCATTTGGCGATCGACAGCCCGAGGCCGTGGCCGCCTTGTTGGCGCGAGCGCGCTTTGTCGACGCGGTAAAAGCGGTCGAAAATGCGGCCGATGTCTTCCGGCGGGATGCCGATGCCGGTGTCTTTGACGGAAAGGAACATGTGCTTTGGCTCGGTGCGGATCGACAGCGTCACCTCGCCGCCTTCGGGGGTGTATTTGATCGCGTTGTCGAGCAAAATGTACAATAGCTGCGTCAATTTGTCCGGGTCAGCGGTGACGAGCGCTTGCTCGGGAGCGTGAAAATGCATTGTAATCTGTTTTTTCGCCGCCAGTTCCGACATGAGCTGGAACGTGCGCTCGGCGTGCGGGCGGAAATCGAACGTTTGTTTTGAAAGCTCCAGCGCGGCGTGTTTCGCATCCGCGCGGGCGAGCGTCAACAAGTCGTTCATCAGTTTCGTGATTCGCTTCAATTCGTCACGCAGGCGGTCGAGCAGGCGGTGGGCAAAGTCGTTTTTCATCACATCCTCCTCAAGCGCAAGCGCCTCGACGGACGAGAAGACGACGCTGAGCGGCGTCCGCAGCTCATGAGAGGCGTCGGCGACGAACTGGCGCTGCCGCTCGTACGCTTCTTCAATCGGTGCGAGCGCGCGCTTGGACATAAAGAAGCTGAGCGCCACGCCGACGGCAAGAAACAGCACCGATAAGCCGATGAGCACAATGAGCAGCCAATGGAACACGCCGAAAAACGACGTGACGTCCATGCCGATATACAGCATGCCCACGAAATCGCCGTGGATGACGAGCGGACGGGCGGCGGCGAGCACACGCCAGTCGCGGGCCGCTTCGCGCGCGAGGCCGGGCATATGCTCGGGCAGCGACACGGTCACATATACAGGGGTGCGCTCGCCTGTGTCCATACGGGACAAGACGTTCAAAAAATACGGGCGCAGGCGCGGATGAATTTCATCCCCAGCAAGCAGATCGCCGTTTGGGCCGATTACGTAAAAGAAAAGTTGATCTTCACTAAGCAGGACGACGCTTTCGTCATGAAACAAGTCAAAATCGCTCTGCTTCAGTAAAAACTGCTCGATCGTATTCGCCTCTTGCTCGGCGAGGCGGCTGATGCGCCGCTCTTGGTCAGAAGTGGCGATCCAGTAAAACAAGGCCGCGGCGATCATGACAAACAAGGCGAGAAACAACGTGAAAATGCCGCTGTAGAGCGCTGTCAGCCGCCAATGGGCGCGGCGGAACAAGTCGGCGCTTCCTAGGCGGCGCAGCCAGCCGCGCCATTCCCTCCAGTTATTTTTCAATTTTATACCCCACTCCTCGAACGGTTTGGATGACATCGTCTTTCAACTTTTTGCGCAATAGCTTGATTGTCGCGTCGATCGTTTTCATTGACACATCGGCATCCCACCCCCAAACGCGGTCCAATATCGTTTCGCGCGGCACGACTTGCCCTTGGTTTTGCACGAGCAAATCGAGAAGCTGAAACTCGCGTGGAGTGAGGAAAATCTCTTCATCGCCGCGATGGAGCGTATGGCTTGTCCGGTTTAAGGTGAAGCCGTGAAACGCCACTTTTTCCTCTTGGAGCGGGACGAACGTCCGCCGTGCGAGCGCCTTGAGCCGCGCGACGAGCTCGTCGATTTCAAACGGTTTGACCAAGTAATCGTCCGCTCCCGCCTCAAGCCCGGTGACGCGGTCGTGGACGGCGTCTTTCGCCGTCAGCATCAAAATCGCGCCTGTGTAGCCGTTTTGCCTCAACCGTCGACAAATGTCCACCCCATCGCCGTTTGGAAGCATCCAATCGAGCACGACGACATCGTAAAACTCGGCGAGCGCGTAGTCGTACGCATCTTCTCCTTCCTGCACCCAATCGATATGGTCGATGCCTTTCTTTTTCAATAAGTGAACGATCAGCTCCCCTAGGTGAAGATCGTCCTCGGCCAGCAAAATTTTCATCGCCATTCCTCCCGTTCTGTCTCTCTTCTTAATCATATCAAATCGTTCGTGAAAAAAACGGTGAAAACGCAGCCCATTCGCCGCGCAGAAGGCTGTTCTCTCAAAAAGAATTTTCACCATTTTTTCACCTTCCTTGGCTATCATGATGGACGAAGAGGAAAAGGAGGCAAACGGCGATGAGGAAAATGAGGAATTTGCATCTTTGGATTGGGCTGATCAGTTCGATCTTTTTGCTTGTTGAGGCGGTGACGGGGCTCCTTCTATCCGAGCCGTGGCTGATCGGTCAGGCGGAGCGCGGCGAGATGCACCGCGCCGCGCAGGAAAGAATGAACGCGTTCGGGGCGGGGCAGACGTCGGGAGCGGGGGCATCTACGGCCCCGATGGCACCGCGCGCCGAGGGAGGCGGATCGTCGCTCATGATGTTCGTCCGCCAGCTGCACGAAGGGAGAATCGGTTCGCTTGACATCCGCTGGGCGGTTGATGTCGCGGCGGTGGCGATGATCATTTTGACCGCGACGGGGATTTTCCTGTCGATCCGCACGCTCGCAGCCGGCCGGAGGCGGAAGCAGAAGCGGATGACGCCAGCGCCGGAGACGACATAACGTACGCAGGAAGGGATGAAACGATGCATCAGAACAACCGAAAGAAACAGCGACGCTGGTCTTCTCTTTATGCAAGGCCGATCGATGTCGGTGGCATCGTCGTATGTCGCCCGCCATTTCACTGCTTGGCGGCCATTCGCTCGAAGATGCTGCATATTCCATCATGGATCATGAAGGAGGAGAGGACAAATGGACATGATGCCATTTGAACCAACCCCAACGCCAGAACCGAAACGCCGCGGCCGCTTCGTATCGTGGCTCGCCGCTTCCGTCGCAGGGGCGGTGATTGGGAGCGCGGCGACGTGGTATGTGGCGCCGAAATGGATGCATGAAGAAACGAATTCCCAAACGGAAACAGCGGAAACGACCGCAAAAAGCGAGGCGCTGCCGCTGCAGCCGACGGCGAACGTCAACACGAACATGATCGCTGCCATTAATAAAGTGGCCGATGCGGTCGTCGGCGTCGTCAACATTCAGAAGCAAGTGGACTTTTTCTCTGAACAAGCGCAAGATACGGAAGCGGGGACGGGGTCGGGCGTCATCTTTAAAAAAGACGGCAATGCGGCCTACATTGTGACGAACAACCATGTCGTTGAAGGGGCAAACAAAGTCGAAGTGGCGCTTCCGAACGGCAAAAAAGTGAAAGCCGACATCGTCGGCGCGGATGCACTCACCGACCTCGCCGTCTTGAAAATCCCTGCTGAAGGGGTGACGAAAGTGGCGAGCTTCGGCGACTCGTCGAAGGTGAAAATCGGCGAGCCTGTCGCGGCAATCGGCAACCCGCTCGGCCTTGATTTGTCGCGGACGGTGACGGAAGGGATCGTCAGCGGCAAGCGGACGATGCCTGTTTCGACCTCAGCGGGCGATTGGGAAATCGACGTCATCCAAACGGACGCCGCGATCAACCCGGGCAACAGCGGTGGGGCGCTCATCAACAGCGCGGGGCAAGTGATCGGCATCAACAGCATGAAAATCGCCGAAACGGGCGTCGAAGGGCTCGGCTTTGCGATCCCGAGCGAAAATGTCAAACCGATCGTCGAACAGCTGATGAAAGATGGGAAAATCAAACGCCCGTACCTTGGCGTCCAGCTTGTCGATGTGGCGGATTTGTCCGATGACGTCCGCACGAATGAATTGAAATTGCCGTCGAACATCACAAGCGGGGCGGCCGTCACGTCCGTCGAACCGTTCTCCCCAGCCGCCGAGGCCGGATTGAAATCGAAAGACGTCATCACGGCGATCAACGGGGAGAAAATCGACAGCGTCAGCGCGTTGCGCAAATATTTGTATACGAAAACAGCGGTGGGCGATCGCATCAAACTGACGATCTATCGCGATGGGTTTGAGACGACCGTATCCGTCACCTTAAAAGCGAGAGACAGCAGCCAATCGTAAGAAACAGCGCCTCTTTTCAGCCGAAGCGGCTGGAAAGAGGCGATTTTCATTTTCGTGTGGAGCGCTTGCTCATGATGCTGGAGTATAAAGCGAAATGAGACGGCTGTACGTTGATCCGTGTCGTCAACACTTTGTATCGAGTCTGCTCATATTGCGAGAGCTGGCATGACGACGCGCAGCCGCTGCATGTCCGAGAGTGGGTGCGCCCGCAATGCAGGGCGCACCATGACCCGGATCATAACGCCGCTCGGAATGATGTTGAAGGAAGGGCTTCGTTTGCTGTTGTCACAAGGACCGAATTCCTTGGCTAGAATAGGCGTGCCTACTACGAGCCACAAGGACCGTTCGTGCCTCATATGTACAACAGCGAAGTCTCACGAAGGGATCTCAGTTGTCCATGGAGATGAGCAAGTTTGCTCACCTACGGTTTCAATTGGGCAACGACTCTCGGAAGCGGCTGCACCACCATAATTTGATTTTCCTGATGCTCCATTCGGTTTCTGTTGTTTGAAGCGCATGAACACGCCAATACATGGGCGGATGGGGCATAAACTGGAATTCCAAAAATCTAAAAAACCAAGAATCTCTTTCTAAGGAAGAGATTTTTTTGTCCTTTTTATTTGCTTCTTGCTCGTTTTTAAAATCAATGTGGTATCCTACAGACTTTTCCAATGCTCGATCTTGATATTCACACAGGATCGTCAAACTGTTAGCCATTTGAGCATTCCCACCGTCCAACAGCGTTGCTCCTAAATGATCTGCCCGGACTTCCATCCACTGTGTGAATAGAGATTGGAAAGCAGGAAGCAGAAAAATCAAGAGCCATAGGCCGAGAAAAACAAAGATTTGATTATGTTCTAGCCAATTTGGAAAGGCTTCATGGATAAGGAAAACACCAGCAAAAACTAACCCGATCAACGCAAATCGCAATAACTGTCCTATCAAGACATCTCGCTTTTTCACATGAATCGCCTCATGAGCCAAAATGCCTTCAATGGCTTCATGGGGAAGTTTCAGCGTTTCTGAAGTTAACGCTACCAATGATCGACCAATATTCGCACCTATCGCAAAACCGTTATATTCGGCCGATTCCGTAACATAAATATCAACATGAGAAAGGCCGGCACGTGAAAAGACTTTCTCGATGATGGGCAGCAAATCGGGATCGTCTATTTTCCTCATATCTAAAGCGATTTTCAATACGCGATCCGAAATCCATAGATTGAATATCCAAAATAGTATAATAACAGCGGTTGTTGCGATCGGCCCGATCCCCAGCAAAGTAAACAGTGTGAGAAGGGCTGCATAAGCTCCCACCCCTTTCACCGTTGCTGCAAAATACCATTTTCCTAAAAGTCGTTTCCAATTTTTCGGATGATAAAAAGGCTTTACTTCGAACTCTTCCATTTTATGTATTTCTCCTTTAAGGAGAAAATCCATCGATTCTAATGGATCAGGGGTGAGATAAACTTTTTCACCGGAAAAAGATAACTTCCACGTTTTCCCCATGCTGGTCGTATAGTCGATATTAGGAGAGAACAAAGAAAAAAGCTGGAATAGTTGCAACACATCCGGCCTTGTCTGAACGCTTACTTCTGAAAGTTCCTTCAATGGATATTTTTTGGTTTCAAACAAAGATACAGCATATAATGCTTCTTCGTGTTCTGCGTAAAAAAGGCGGAGAGAGCGAAGCAGTCCCACTCTTTTTGTCAGCCCAACAAAAAGAGAGATGAAGCTATATAAAAGGATGAACGTAATCGCGGAATTCGGCCCGAAAAGGAAATAAAGAACAGCAATGACGATGAAAAATCCGGAAAATAACAAATCCGCTAATAGGCGCTCTTTATTTTTAGACAAGACTATTTCTCTCGCACCTTGTTCTTTTAGTTGATCGATGATCTCTTTCAATTGGGTTTTGCTTCTTTCCGGTACCGGAGAGCTAAAAAAGCTAAATCCAAATATAAAAAAAATGGGCACCGTTTTTATAAACCCTTGATCTAAGAACACATAGACGATCCATCCGATTCCGAGTATCGCAGTGAGGATATGTACATATAAAGAAGGACACCATTTTTTAAAAAAGTATGCCAAGAAACCGAGAAAAAAGCCGACTGCAGCAGTCCAAATCGATATAGTCACATCTGGCATCTGTTGCTCCCCCTGTCTAGTTGAAAAAGTGCAAGAAAACCCCTAGTCATTATTTATCACTTATCACTTAAGTAAATCCACTAACACCCATTGGTAACGAAATTCGTCCATTCTACATGTAGGTGGTTGACAATGGCATGTTGTTGAACGTTCATGAACGTTTTTCTCCAATATTGGTTCTTTTTTCAATTGACATTATAGCAGGGACAGGTTCGTTTTGTATATCTTTTTCTTTTTTCACTCCACTGCGCTTGTTGGGGAACATGAATATGACCTACAATATTTTCCTCACATGTAACGGATAACGATCATTCATGTAGGAGAGGAACCGTATGATTAAGAGACCCGTTTTTGTATGACTCATGTTGTTGTCTTCCGCATGATTCGTGATTTACGCTTACGAAAGCGAGCGGTCAGTGTCCTGGTATGTTCGTTGCATGAATGGATCAGCAGATTGTTGCTGATGTTTTGACCATTCATTGTATATACATGCTCATTGAAAAGTTAACCTTCGCATAAGCGGTGCCCACTCCGGTTATACTGTCCCTAAGGAAAAGTATGGAAAAGGAGCGGAATTCTGCATGAAACGTCTCAAAATCACCAACGATCACGGATGGACACCTCGGACACTTCGCAAACAGGAATGGAAAATCAAAAACACCCTTCTTCGCCAACGGGTGATGGCCGTTCGCCTCGTCATGGAAGGCTATTCGGGCAAAGAAGCGGCCTCCATGGTCAACGTGTGCCGACAAACCGTTTCCCATTATGTGTCGCTGTTCAACGAAGGCGGCCTTGAACTCCTGCTTCATCGGGATTTCGCCCCCGGGCGAGAGCCGTTTCTCACCGAAGAACAGCAGGAAAAGATCAAACAGCTTGTGTTGACCACCACTCCCGCCGAACTGGGCTGGGACGTCGCCTCGGCGTGGAACACCAAACTCCTGCAATCCTATGTCGAAAAGCAATTCGGTGTTTCCATTTCCCGCGAAGCGCTGCGAAAACTCCTGCACCGCAAAGGGCTGTCGTGGACACGACCGACGTACACACTGGCGAAAGGGAACCCGGATGAGCAAAAGCAATTGGAAAAGCAAATGGATCTGATCAAAAAACTTGATCACCAAGGACACAGAAGATGCCGTTCTTCTGTACATCGATGAAACCCATATCCGCTCTTACCATGTCTTGCGGTCCACATGGTCAGAAGTCGGCCGCCAAAAACAAGTGCCGACGTTCGGCCATCATGCCCACGTATCGCGGTTTGGCGCGGTCAACATCCACGATGGCGAAACGGTGCTTCATCAAACGACTGCCGCGCCAATGCCGCGACGTTCTTGAATTTCTTGAGAATGCTCAAAGAGCGCTATCCAGACCGTCTCATCGTCTTGGTGTTGGATCACGCCCGCATTCAGCTTGTGGAAATGGCTGAAAGACACCGTGATCGCCAATGTGTTTCACAAACATCGAAACGATATCGTCCAGGCCATTGCTCGGTTTGCGGACGACATCCACGAACGTCCGCAGGAAGTGCTGCAACGCTTAGGGTGTGCAGGATGACTGAGAAGTTAACTCTTCATGTTGCATGTATATAGACTCCCATGACAAAAAAATTTCGTCACCATCGGAAGGATGAAAACAACCTTCTGTCGAATGGTCTCCTTGCAGCTGGGGTCATGAGGTCGTTGTATCTATGGTACGTAAAAGTCCGATATATAGACGGACCCCAGTAGTCTGGTGCACTACGGAATGTCGCTCCCTTGAGGGAAGCACGCAGGATAGAATGCTTGAACAAAGGCTACTGCACCAGCTGTTTTTGAGAACGAAGCAGGGAGGGAGACCGATGCGCGTCTTGTATGAACGCTGTTGCGGATTGGACGTGCATAAGCAATCGATTACGGCTTGCGCCCTTACCCCTGAAGGAAAAGAGATTCGCACGTTTGGTACGCTGACCGACGATCTCGAGGAGTTGGTGGATTGGCTGAAAGAAAAAAGGTGACGCACGTTGCCATGGAGTCGACGGGCGTATAGGGGAAAATCTTTCTGCAAGGAAGGAAACGTTCTCGATTTCATAGAATATTACAACCACCATGGATGGAAGGGGATTCAACATGGGCCCAAGTGCACCGCTATGGATGTCAATGTTGTACTACCTCATGTGCACCGCGACGTTGCTCGCCGGTGTGGTGATGCTGGTGAAAGGAACGGTTCGCCGCTTGTATTCGCTCGCTGCGGTGCTTGCGGTGCCGCTCTTTTTTCTGAACAATTTTCACACGATCGCCAGGGTCGGCGTCGATCCGTTCGCCTACTGGCAGCAATCCCTTATCGAAGGGCAATGGTGGGCGTGGCTGTCGCTTGCGTTGTTTCTTTACATCGTCTGGTATTGGGGATGGCTTGTCCAACGCATAGGAGGCCAAAAGGAAGGACGGTCCTGGTGGAAGCGGCAGAGATGGATATGGGTTGTGCTGGCGGCAGTTGCGCCTGTCATTGTGTATGGGGTGCAGAGTTTGGATGATTCCGTCGTCTCCTCAGTGAGGACGTATGAGCCGTCTGAGAGCCGCTCGGCGAACGAACCGCTTGGACGCATCTTCTTTTTGTATTCTCACCCGTTTGCGCGAGATTCGTATATCGTGGAGGCGGATGGACTGCACGTGCGCAACGTGGTGACGCTAGAAGCTGCTGGGGTGTCCCAGCTTTCGCGTGGTTCATCAACGAAGGAACTGTTGTTGTGGTCAGATTATACGGGACGGCATGTCTATCGACTGAATCGAGACACATGGACATTGGTCGATCAAGAAGCGGTCTCCAGCCCTCTTTCGTTTGCCTCGATGGAGGGGGAGTGGGAGATTCGTTCGCTGAACCAAGATGTAAAAACCAATAAACTAGAAGTAAGAAAAGAGGGAAAATTGTTATTTTCTAAACGATTCCCTCCCTACGTTCTTCAAGTTTTGCACGTAGCGCCGTATTTCTATGTGTTCGCCGATGTGATTGAAAAGGAACAAGGCGTATTGTATGTGATCGATCAACGCGGTGAGGTCGTGAAAGAAATTTCGTTGCCTACGTCCTTCGCGCGCTCCATGGCGGTCTTTCACGGCCGCCTTGTCATCGCCACGAAACCTCGCCTCACCATCGTGGATCCGCATTCATGGCGAGTGGCCTATTGGGGCATGGGGCAAGAAGAGACGCAGTTCGATCAGCTTTACGTGAAGGGAGACACGCTGTGGGTGAGCTATGTCCAGAGGGGAAAGTCAGGATGGCTTGCGCTGAACGATCAGTTTAAGGTGATGGAGAAGCATGAGCTGCCGTCGGTATACTGGGAAGCGCGGTTTTACGGCGACTATGTGTATGCATTATTTGAGCCGCAGGAAGGGAACAAGGCGGACAATGCAGGAGAAATGAACATTTTCCATCTTCGTACAGGCCAACTTGCCGCCAAGTTTACCGCGCCGAAGCAAAAGCACAACTTGCAGACATTTCAGGTGATGGATGAAATACAATAGGAGTAGGGGATAACGATAGGTCCGAGCATGCCGTTATGGATGTTGATTGGATACTGGGCTGTCGGCATCGCCACGTTCATCGTTGGCGTGGCGGTGCGCCGCATCCGTCGAAGGGGGAAAGGGAGATGGAATTCCGTGATTATGAAGAGTTTTGACCCTTTTATTTGACCCAGCACCGGAAACGAGCGACAAGGCGCTGGCATTTTGTCGGAACGAGCTTCGTGTTTTTGTTTGTGATCATTGCGATCGTGACGAGGAATGCGTGGTGGCTGCTCGGCGCTCCAGTGGCCGCCTATGCGCTCGCCTGGTTCAGCCACTTTTTCATTGAAGGAAACAAGCCCGCCACCTTCGGCCATCCGTTTGGGTCGCTTCGGGCCGATTTTCGCATGTACAGGCTCATGCTTACGGGGCAGCTTGGGCGGGAATTGGAGCGGCTGGGGATTTCAGAGGAATAAAGCGAAGAACGATGAAAAGGCCTTCTCCCTGAAGATGTTTCAAAGTTCGAAGGAGTGGGGGCGGCCATTCGAATGATTCAGGGAGAAGGGGTTTGCCTTCTCATCGCTTCAATTGTTCAATCGTTTCTAGCGGCAGTCCGGTCAGTTCATGGATCGTGTCAGCATCAAATCCTTTTGCCAACATTCGTTTCGCAACATCCAACTTTGCTTTCTCCATTCCTTTCTCCATTCCTTTCTCTATTCCTTTTTCCATTCCTTTTTCCATGCCTTTCTGTTCGTATGACACGATAAGTTCCATGACTTTGGCAGCCTCCTTTTCCTCCATGGTCTTCACCTCATCTCGCAGTCGGACTTCTTCTTCCTCCGATAACCGCAAATATGTTTCGAAAAAGCCGAACAACAGACGCTGTTTCGCCTCATCGAGCTCGAGGCGGGTGAGCATGCGCAAAAATTCCTTTTTCACTTCCACCTTCTCCTCTTCATTATACCCCATTTTGCTTAACAGGGCGGCAGCGACCGGGTTGTCATGGCGGATGTACTCGCGCCACGGGAGTTTGCGCAATTCGATGGCCAAAAAACGGAAATCGAGAACAGCCCAAAACGGAAACTCCACAGTGAAAGAGGAAGGTTCATTACGGATGGCATCATAGCTGAAGATGGCGATCGGAAGAATGCGGCGGCGGTGTTTTTGAAACAAGCGGCTGAAATAAATGAACATGAGGATTGTCGAATTTTGATGACATTGGAAAAATGATGAAACCAACGGCTGCCCTCTCCGTATGTATAAGCGAAGGGGAAAGGAGGGAGGGGAGTTGTTCAGCCATTCGCCTGAAGTTGTGTACGGATGGGTGCTTGTCGTCAGTGCGTTGTTGACGGTTTTGTATTTTTTCTTCAGCGATGTGCTTGACGGTTTGTTCGATGTGGCTGATCATCCGCTGTTCAGTCCGCAGCTAGTTTTATCGTTTTTCATTGTTGGCAGCGCGGTCGGATTGCTGGCGGAATGGTACACAGACTGGGCATCGAGCATGGTTCTGTGGCTTGCCATCGGCGTGGCGCTTGTTGCTGTGTTGCTGTTGCACTTTTTCGTTTTTTTGCCGCTCCGCTCGGCCGAGGCGTCACTTGGATATACGGACGCCGATTTGGAGGGGGCGCTTGCTAAAGTGATCGTCTCGGTGCCGCCTGATGGGTTTGGTGAAATTCTCATCTCCCGTAAAAGCGGCGCGGTGGCGAAACCAGCGAAAAGCCTCCATCGCGAGGAAATCGCTGCGGGGGAAGAAGTCGTCATCGTGCAAATGGAAAACGGCATCGCTGTAGTGGCGAAGCGCGATCCGTATCATGTTTTGATTTAAACAGAGAAAGGGGAAAAAGTGATGACTATTGCGCCATGGCTTGTCGTGATCGGCGTCGTCGTCTTGCTTCTTGTCGGCCTTATTGCCATTTTTATCGCCCGCTACCGCACCGTCGGGCCGGACGAGGCGCTCATTGTGACGGGCAGCTACTTAGGAAGCAAAAACGTCCACGTGGACGAATCGGGAAACAAAATTAAAATTGTCCGCGGCGGCGGCACGTTCGTCGTGCCGATTTTCCAACAGGCTGAGCCGCTGAGCCTATTGTCGATCAAGCTTGACGTGCAAACGCCCGAGGTGTACACCGAACAAGGCGTGCCCGTGATGGCGGACGGGGTGGCCATTATTAAAGTCGGCAGCTCAATCGGCGAAATCGCGACCGCGGCCGAGCAGTTTTTAGGCAAAACGCGTCAAGATATGGAAAACGAAGCGAAAGAAGTGCTTGAAGGCCATCTCCGTTCCATTCTCGGGTCAATGACTGTTGAAGAAATTTACAAAAACCGCGACAAGTTTTCGCAAGAAGTGCAGCGTGTCGCGTCGCAAGATTTGGCGAAAATGGGGCTCGTCATCGTCTCGTTTACGATCAAAGACGTGCGCGACAAAAACGGCTACCTTGATGCACTCGGGAAACCGCGCATCGCCCAAGTGAAGCGCGACGCCGACATCGCAACAGCCGAGGCGGAAAAAGAGACGCGCATCAAGCGCGCCGAAGCGGACAAGGAAGCGCGCAAAGCCGAGCTCGAGCGGCTGACGGAAATCGCGGAGGCGGAGAAAATCAACCAGTTGAAGCTCGCTGAGTTCCGCCGCGAGCAAGACATCGCCAAAGCGCGCGCCGATCAGGCGTACCACCTCGAAGAAGCGAAGGCGAAGCAGGAAGTCATGGCGCAACAAATGCAAATTAAAATCATCGAGCGGCAAAAACAAATCGAGCTCGAAGAAAAAGAAATTTTGCGCCGCGAGCGCCAATACGACTCGGAAGTGAAGAAAAAAGCCGATGCCGAGCGCTATGCGATCGAACAAAAAGCGGCGGCGGAAAAGGCGAAACAAATCGCCGAAGCCGATGCGCAAAAGTACCGCGTCGAAACGCTGGCGAAAGCGGAAGCGGAGCGCGTCCGACTCGACGGGTTGGCAAAAGCCGAGGCGGAGAAAGCGAAAGGGGAAGCGGAAGCGGAAATCATCCGACTGAAAGGCCTCGCCGAAGCGGAAGCGAAACAAAAGATCGCCGAAGCGTTCGAGCGCTACGGCCAGGCTGCGGTGCTCGACATGATCATCAAGATGCTTCCGGAGTATGCGAAACAAGTGGCGAGCCCGCTTGCGAACATCGAGAAGCTGACGATCGTCGACACCGGCTCAGGAGCGGGAGGCGGCGCCAACCGCGTCACGGGCTATGCGACGAACTTAATGGCGAGCTTGCAGGAGACGTTGAAAGCGTCAACCGGCATCGATGTGAAGCAGTTGCTTGAGAACATCGCCCAAGGGGGCGCACCCGCCCATGCCCAGCCGCTCGGTGCGCCAGCATCGTCCCAAGAGGCGAAGACAACAGAATGATGCCTATCCTCCCACAGCGCCCTTCGCTTGAACCCGAGGGCGCTGTTTCTCGCCGCCTTGTTCACGACATTCGTCGGAGTTGCGCATGAAGCGTTGTTTCGTTATGATGGGAACGGGTGGAATGGAAAAAAGGAAGTAGGTTGAGAATAATGAAACGAGCTCGAATTATTTATAACCCGACATCGGGTCGCGAGTTGTTTAAGCGCCATTTGCCTGATGTGCTCGCGTGGTTGGAAAAAGCGGGCTATGAAACGTCGTGCCACGCCACCGAGGGTCCGGGAGATGCGACGGAAGCAGCGCGCCAGGCCGTCCTGCGGGAATTTGATCTCGTTGTCGCCGCAGGGGGCGACGGAACGATCAACGAAGTCGTCAACGGCATCGCCGATCAGCCGTATCGGCCGAAACTGGGCGTCATTCCTGTCGGGACGACGAACGATTTCGCCCGCGCCATCGGCGTGCCGCGTTCGATCGAAGGGGCGTGCGACGTGATCGCCACGGGCGAGCCCGTACCCATTGACATCGGTTGTGTGACGAACGAAGACAAAACACGCTATTTCATCAACATCGCCGGCGGCGGCCGCCTGACGGAGCTCACCTACGAAGTGCCAAGCAAGCTGAAAACGATGCTCGGCCAGCTGGCCTATTACTTAAAAGGGATCGAGATGCTTCCGTCCATCAAGGCGACCGAAGCGCAAATCGAGTACGACGGCAAACTGTTTGAAGGCGAGATTATGATGTTTTTGGTTTCGCTCACGAACTCGGTCGGCGGGTTTGAAAAACTGGCGCCCGATTCGTCGCTCAATGACGGTCTGTTCGATTTCATCATCGTCAAAAAAACGAAATTGGCCGAATTCATTCGCCTTGTCACGCTCGCCGCGCGCGGCGAGCACATCAACGACCCGCATATCATTTACACGAAAGCGAACCGGGTGAAAGTGCACTCGCCGATGCAGCTAAACTTAGACGGCGAATTCGGCGGCATGCTTCCAGGGGAATTTGTCAATTTGTACCGCCATTTGGAAGTCATCATGCCGAAAGACAAGGCGGAACAAGTGAGAACAGGACGATGAGCCTGTTCTTTTCTTATGCCTCTAAGCCAATAAGGGAACGCTAACGGTATAAACCGATCGGCAGAAAGGAGACGGACATGACCAAGCAGCAAGCACCAGTCGCCAAAAACGAGTATTATGACGTCACATTCACCGATTTGACCCACGACGGGCTCGGGGTGGCGAAAGTCGACGGCTTTCCGTTGTTTGTGAAACACGCGCTTCCCGGCGAGCGGGCGAAGGTGAAAGCGATCAAAGTGAAAAAAGGGTATGGGTACGGCCGCCTCGTGGAGCTGTACGAACCAAGCCCCGACCGCGTTGAGCCGCCGTGCCCCGTCTATCGCCAATGCGGCGGCTGCCAGCTGCAACACCTCAGCTACGAAGGCCAGCTGAAAGCGAAGGAAAAGCAGGTGAAAGAAGTGCTCGCCCGCATCGGCAAGCTTGACGGCGTCACCGTCCATCCCGTCATCGGGATGAAGAACCCATGGCGCTACCGCAACAAGGCGCAAGTGCCCGTTGGCGAGCGCGAAGGGGGCTTGGTCGCGGGCTTTTACAAGGAGCGGACGCATGAAATCATCGATATGGACGCCTGCCTCATCCAGCAAGAGGCGAACGATGTCGTCGTCCAGGCCGTGAAGCGCATCGCCGAGCGCTATGGTATTCCCCCATACGACGAAGCTACGCACAAGGGCGTTCTTCGCCATATTGTCGCCCGCTACGGCGCGGCAACAGGCGAGGTGATGGTCGTGCTCGTCACCCGCACGGACCATCTGCCACACGAACAGGACATTGTCCGTGACATCGTCCGCGCCATTCCGGGCGTGAAATCGATCGTGCAAAACGTCAACCCCGAGCGGACGAACGTCATTTTCGGCGCCAAAACGCGGGTGTTATGGGGGAGCGAGTTCATCACCGACCGCATCGGCGACATCCAATTCGCCATCTCGGCCCGCTCGTTTTACCAAGTCAACCCCGAACAGACGAAAGTGCTGTATGACAAAGCGCTCGAATACGCGGAGCTGACCGGGCGGGAGACGGTGATCGACGCCTACTGCGGCATCGGCACGATCTCGCTCTTTTTGGCGCGTAAAGCGAAACACGTCTACGGCGTCGAAATCGTCCCCGAAGCGATCGAAGACGCCAAGCGCAACGCCAAACTCAACGGCATCCAAAACGTCACCTTCGAAGTCGGCGCCGCCGAAGACGTCATCCCGCGTTGGTATCAAGAAGGCATCCGCGCCGACTGCTTGGTCGTTGACCCGCCGCGCAAAGGCTGTGACGCCTCGCTGCTTGAGACGATCATCGCCATGAAACCGCCCCGCGTCGTCTACGTCTCGTGCAACCCGGCGACGCTCGCCCGCGACTTGCGCATCCTAGAAGACGGCGGCTACGAAACGATCGAAGTCCAGCCAGTGGACATGTTTCCGCACACGGCGCATGTGGAGTGTGTGGCGAAAATTCGGTTGAGATAAGACAACGGGCCGGTGGCTCCGGCCTTGTTGTTTGCAGTCGAATTGGGCAAACGGCCATGACGACACGAATGACATGATAAAGATTTCATCCGCCTGCAAAACTTGGGGCTGGATGAGATCCATCCTATTGAGAATCCACAACACTTGCAAGTGTTCCTCGAACGGTTATGGTGAACGACTCCCGCTTCATAACAAAGCACAGTGGGAGTTTCTTTGTTCCACAAAGAAAGACATTCTCCGTCTTCCTGAGCGTCAACCGGCATAAAACGTATTTTTCTTCCCCTTTTTGTATCGAAAACCGTATATAATAGAGATTGGAAATCACAAGGAGGTACATAGAAGCCATGCTTACAGGCGAATTGCGCCATAAAGTCGATAAAATATGGGAAACGTTTTGGACAGGCGGCATTACGAACCCGCTGACGGTCATTGAACAGTTTACCTACTTATTGTTCATCAAAGGCTTGGATGAAGTCGAAACACAGCGCGAGCAGGAGGATGCGCTGCTCGGCATTGAATCGGAACGCATCTTTCCTCCCGATAAGCAACACTTGCGCTGGAGCAAATTCAAACATTTTGAAGCCGCCCATATGTACGATGTCGTGTCCAATGAAGTGTTTCCGTTCATCAAAAACTTGCACGGCAATCGGGAATCGGCCTATGCAAAATATATGGGCGACGCCATTTTCATGATCCCGACGCCGCAAATGCTCGTCAAAATCGTCGACGGCATTGACCGCATTCCGATGAAAGACCGCGATACGAAAGGCGATTTGTACGAGTATTTGTTATCGAAAATCGCCACCGCAGGCACAAACGGCCAATTCCGCACCCCGCGTCATATCATTCACATGATGGTCGAACTGATGAAACCGACGCCGGAAGACATCATCGTCGACCCGGCGGCGGGGTCGGCGGGGTTTTTGGTGGCGGCGGGCGAATATTTGCGCAAACATCGCAGTGACTTATTTTTAGTGCAAAGTTTAAAAGAGCATTTTAATAATCATATGTTTTACGGTTTTGACATGGACCGTACGATGTTGCGGATTGGCGCGATGAACATGATGCTCCATGGCATTGAAAATCCGAATATCGAATATCGCGACTCCTTGTCGGAACAAAACAAAGATAAGGACAAATACACCCTTGTCCTTGCCAATCCGCCGTTTAAAGGCTCGTTGGATTACGAAGCCGTTTCCAGCGACTTATTAAGAGTCGTTAAAACAAAGAAGACAGAGCTTTTATTCTTGGCCTTATTCCTGCGCATCTTAAAAACGGGCGGACGCTGTGCCTGCATCGTGCCAGATGGGGTATTGTTCGGCAGCTCGAAGGCGCATAAAGATATCCGCAAAGAAATTGTGGAAAATCATAAATTAGAAGCCATTATTTCCATGCCAAGCGGCGTATTTAAACCATATGCCGGGGTTTCGACGGCGATTATGATTTTCACCAAAACAGGCGTCGGCGGTACGGATCAAGTATGGTTCTATGATATGAAAGCCGATGGCTATTCATTGGATGACAAGCGCACGCCGATTGAAGACAACGACATCCCGGATATCATTGCCCGCTTCCATAACCGTGAAGCGGAAAAAGACCGGAAACGGACAGAGCAATCGTTCTTCGTGCCGGTGGAAGAAATTCGTGAAAACGACTATGACCTTTCGATTAACAAGTATAAAGAGATTGAGTATGAAGAGGTACAGTATGAAGCGCCGAGTGTGATACTTGAAAGAGTGGAAACGTTGGAAAAAGAGATTATGCAGGGATTACAAGAGTTGAAAGAAATGATTAGAGGGTAGTGTGTAACATGGGATTTGAGACGGTTAAACTAAAAGATTTAACTATTAATTTAGATAATAAAAGAAAGCCCTTGAATGAGTTAGAAAGAAAATCTCTAAAAAAGAAAGGTTTATATCCATATTGTGGTGCAAATGGAGTGTTAGACTATATTGATGAATTCATTTTCGACCAAGAAATTCTATGTATAGCAGAAGACGGAGGAAGTTGGGGATTTAGAGAAAAGTGTGCTTACATCATGAATGAACCGTGTTGGGTAAATAACCATGCTCATGTGTTAGTAGCAAAAGAAAACGTTAATGTTAAGTACTTATGTTACTATTTAAACTATGCTGATCTAAGTAAACATATTACAGGGACAACAAGAGGTAAACTAACTAAGTCTGCATTAGAGAAAATAGAAGTTAAAATTCCTGATTATAGTACTCAAAATAAAATTGTAAATGCATTAGACAAATCCCAAGAACTCATCGACAAACGAAAAGCCCAAATTGAAGCGTTAGACCAGTTAACGCAAAGTGTGTTTTTGGAGATGTTTGGGGATCCAGTAAGTAATCCAAAGGGATGGGATGTTAAGAAATTAAAAGATATTGCGGAAATTGAGGATGGAGATCGAGGTGAAAACTATCCGAAGCAACATGAGCTTGTTAGTGAAGGTATACTTTTTTTGTCTACCTCAAACTTTGTGAACAACAAATTAGACTTATCGAAAGTAACGTATATTACAAAGGAAAAGTTTAGTCAATTGAGAAAAGGAAAATTAAGACGGGGAGATTTAATTGTTACACTGAGGGGATCCATTGGGAATATAGTCATTTTTGATGAAGAAGGTTATGACACAGGGTTCATAAATGCTCAAATGGCGATTCTTAGATTGAAAAATGTTAATCGAATTTTTTTCCAGCAACTTTATACATCTAATAGCTTTCAATTAGTTTTAAAGAAAACACAAACAGGATCTTCTCAACCGCAGCTTCCGTTAAAAAATTTAAAAGAACTTGAGATCATTATTCCACCTTTAGAGTTACAGGAATTATTTGCAGCTACTATACAACAAATAAACTTAAAGAAAGAACTTCTTTTAAAAAGTCAAGCAGAGATACAAAATATGTTTAATTCCCTCATGCAACGTGCATTTAAGGGAGAATTATTCAACGATTAGTAAGTGTAAAAGGAATTCGTGCTGGTCAAGGGAGGGGTGTTTGTTGCTATCCAACTTTAGTTTTCTAATAGGAAAACCTCATTATGAGAACTTTACGAATGCGTGTTTAGAGGCAGAGAAAAGTTTGGTGGTGAGTCCGGCGACGTGCGCGATTTTGACGCGCCGTGCGCTGGAGCTTGCCGTTAAGTGGGTGTACAGCTTTGACAGCGCGTTGAAAGTTCCGTATCAAGATAATCTTTCCAGTTTGATTCATGACAACGTCTTTTTGTCCATTATTGATGAAGACTTGTTGCCATTGTTGCGTTACATTGTCAAACTGGGGAATGTCGCGGTTCATACGAACTCGATGATTACGAGGGAAGAAGCGATTCTTTCCCTGCATCATCTTCATCAGTTTGTGTCTTGGATTGATTATTGTTATTCTGACGAATACACCGCTACGGACTTTGATGAATCGTTGCTGCCGATCGGTGAGGAGAAGCGCGAGCGTCCGGAAGAGCTGAAAGATTTATACGAGCGGCTAAGTTCGAAAGACAAGCGTCTTGAGGAAATGATGAAAGAAAATGAACAGCTTCGCGCTCTTCTCACCGCCAAACGGGAAGCGAATACAAAAGAGTACCACTTCCAAGTCGATGAACTGAGCGAATGGGAAACAAGAAAGAAATACATCGATTTAGATTTGAAGCTGGCGGGTTGGGAATTTAAAAAGGACGTTGTTGTGGAATATCCTGTGGTTGGCATGCGGAATCAGGAAGGAGTCGGCTATGTCGATTACGTCCTTTTTGGCGACAACGGGAAGCCGCTGGCGGTCATCGAAGCGAAACGGACAACCGCTGACCCGAACAGAGGAAAGCAACAAGCCAAGCTATACGCCGACTGCATTGAGAAAATGCATGGCCAACGTCCGATTATTTTTTACACAAACGGTTTTGAAACGTATATTTGGGACGACCTTAACTATCCGGCGCGGAGAGTTTCCGGCTTTTACAATAAGGAAGAATTAAGCTTGCTTATTGATCGTCGGACGATGAAGAAGCCGCTAAAAAATGTGCAAATCAATGACAACATAACGAATCGCTATTACCAAAAAGAAGCGGTGTTAGCCGTATGCGACGCGCTCGAGAACAAACGGCGCAAAGCGTTGCTTGTCATGGCAACAGGGAGCGGCAAAACCCGGACGGCGATTTCGATTGTCGATGTTCTTACCCGTCATAATTGGGTAAAAAATATTTTGTTTTTAGCGGATCGCAAAACGCTTGTAACGCAAGCGAAAAATAGCTTTAGCCATTTGTTGCCGAACTTGACGCTTTGCAATTTGCTCGATAACAAAGACAATCCAGAGGAAAGCCGCATGGTGTTTTCGACGTACCCGACAATGATGAACGCGATTGATGATGCGAAGCGGAAAGACGGCAGACGGCTTTTTACGGTCGGGCATTTTGATCTCATCATCATCGACGAGTCGCATCGGAGCATTTACAAGAAGTACCGAGCCATTTTCGACTATTTCGATGCCATATTGCTCGGGCTGACCGCCACGCCGAAAGATGACATTGACCGCAATACGTATGAAGTGTTTGATTTGGAAAACGGCGTGCCGACGTATGCGTACGAGTTGGACCAGGCGGTGCAAGACGGCTATTTAGTCGATTACCGCACCATTGAGACAAAGTTGAAATTTTTGGAAGATGGCATTCATTACGATGAGTTGTCGGATGAAGAAAAAGAGCGGTATGAAGAAACGTTTGATGAGGAAGTAGGCGAGGATATTGACAGTACCGCGTTAAACGAATGGCTGTTCAACGATGATACGATTGATACGGTGCTGAGAGATTTAATGGAAAAAGGAATTCGCGTCGAAGGCGGAGACAAACTCGGCAAAACGATTATTTTTGCGAAAAATCATCGTCATGCGGAACGGATTGTGGAGCGCTTTGATCAATTGTTCCCTGAATACAGAGGCGGCTTTGCACGAGTCATTGATTACAGCGTGAACTACTACCAAACATTAATCGATGATTTTTCCGACCGCAACAAATGGCCGCAAATTGCGGTATCGGTTGATATGCTCGATACAGGAGTGGATATTCCGGAAGTCGTCAACCTTGTGTTCTTCAAGAAAGTACGCTCCAAATCAAAGTTTTGGCAAATGATCGGGCGCGGAACCCGTTTATGCAAAGACTTATTCGGAGTCGGGCAAGATAAAACGCATTTCCTTATTTTTGACTATTGCGGCAACTTTGAGTTTTTCCGCGAAAATCCAAAAGGAATCGAAGGAAAAGCGGTGGAAAGTTTAACGGAGCGTCTATTTAATGCCAAAATCGAAATCATTAAAGAACTGCAACATTTACAATACCAAGAAGAAGAGTATATTGCCTATCGCAATGAATTGATTGACGAGGTGCTAGCGGAAATCAATAAGTTAAACGAAGAAAACTTCCGCGTACGCCAACATATTCAATATGTGCATAAGTTTAAAAATCGAGCCAAGTGGGATTCCTTAACGGCGATGGATGTCAATGAAATTAAAGAACATATTTCGCCGCTGATTGTTCCGTTGAATGATGATGAATTGGCGAAACGGTTTGATTTGCTTATGTATACGATTGAGTTGGCGAAGCTGCAAACGAAAAATGCCACAAAGCCGATTCGGAGTGTGATTCGTACTGCAGAGGCATTGTCGAAACTCGGTTCGATTCCTCAAGTGATGGAGCAAAAATACATCATCGAAAAGGTGCAGACGGAAGAGTTTTGGAGCGAAGCCGATATTTTCGAATTGGAAGCCGTCCGTGAAGCGTTGCGTGATTTAGTCAAATTCCTTGAAAAAGAAACGCAAAAAATTTACTATACGAACTTTAAAGACCAAGTGTTGGAAGTGAAAGAAAACGGACCGATATTTACTGTCAATGATCTGAAAAATTATCGGAAAAAGGTGGAACATTATCTGCACGAACATCGCGACCAGATGGCCATTTACAAGTTGCGAAATAATAAAAAGCTAACCGTCCAAGACGTAAAAACGTTGGAGCATATTCTTTGGAATGAGCTTGGCACACAGGAAGATTATCAAAGAGAATTCGGAGACACACCGATTACAAAGCTCGTCCGCCAAATCGTCGGCCTTGACCCGCAGGCCGCCAACGAAGCGTTTTCTGAATTTTTATCAAGCGAACGGTTGAACATCCAACAAAGCCGTTTTGTCAAACTAATCGTCGATTACTTTGTGAAAAACGGAGTCATGGACAAGCGGGTGCTGCAGGAAGAACCGTTTAAAACCGTCGGCAGCATTGTTGAACTCTTTCAAGACAACATGGACGACGCGCGGAAGATTATTCGCATTATCGATGAGATTAACAGAAATTCAGAAGATATTGTGGGGGCGTAGCAAAAGCGTTCTTTGTGGTATCTAGTTAGCCGTTGGGTGTTGTTGCTAACGTTTCAATATATTCTGTTTTTCTTTGGTGTTAAGGCATCTTTGAGAGTGAAGTATCTCAAAGGTGCCTTCTATTTCTTATACATATAGAACGAAACGAGTATAAATGTTGTGTAGATAGCCCATATTGAGTCGAAATGGTTCGGCAAATATCCATGTATTTGATAACCCGTGGTGCTAGTTGAGCGTCAGCGCTCAACCAGCCCTAGTGTGACCAAGGAATAAGCCAACAAGATGCCATCGAGTGCCACTTCAAACCCGGCAATGGAATTCGCTCGAATGTCGGTGATCCGGTATTGGTCTACGAGAATCGAAAACACCGTCTCGATGACTTTGCGTTTTTTTTGGATCCATTCTTCCCATGCCTTGGATGGGCCGTGCTTTTGATTGTGTCGAGACGGTGTCCAGAACGCGACTTGGTGTTCTTCGTACAGCTTTTCTCGAAGAGCGTGGCTGATGTACCCTTTGTCCCCAAAGTTGTAGGGATGAGGGATTTGAGTCATCACCGTTTCAGCGGCTTTGACGTCGTGGCAGGACGCTTCCGTCACGACATAGCCCATGGCCAGCCCTTGATTGGTCACTTGAAGATGCAGCTTGAAACCGTAGTACCATTGCTTTTTGGAAGCACAATACCCCATATCTGCGATCCCTCGAAATCGCTTGACGCGCTGCATTCTCACGGGATGGCACAACGGAAGAGGCAAGCTGTCGACGACCGCATAAGCATGGTGTTGGCCACGTTTCGCCAGCTCATGACGGACCCATTTGATGGCGAAACCAAGCGCTCGGCAGCGGCGGTTGTATCGGGAGCGTTCAAGAAACGAGCCGTTTGTGAACAAATTTCCCGTGACAAAACGATGCCAGGCTCGTTCGGAAGAAAAGCCCAGCAGCTTCCCCAAAAGGTGAACCGCCATGACCACTTCGTCTTCTTGCTTGACCAAGTGACGGTTGCGGCGATGAAGATACATTTGAATCAACGACAGTTGGGCAGAAACAAAACAGAAAATAGCGGCATATTGTTTTTGAAGTTTGGCTGGATCTGTAGTAAAATGAAAGTGCTCTTGCATGGGGGATCTCTCCTTTCGAATGTTGGGTGACACTTTCATTCTACTGGAGATCCGCCAGCAAGGGCTATTTTTATGCTTGTCTGAGTTTTATCTAGCACCACGGGTATTTGATAATCTAAAATTGAGCCACTTTTCAACGGTTCGATCACATAAAAAATGAGCCACCCGATTTCCAATTTTCATCATCTTTGGCGAGGAGACCCCGACTTCTAAGCGAGAGCGAAAGTCGGGGAGGAATCGCCCTTCCTCCCTCTAGAAATGTTGATTTATCAAGGCTTTTCGGCCCCTCAGGGGTGTCCAAAAAATATTTTTCGACAAAATCTCTTACATCCTTTTTCAGTTTTGTGGATATCTTACAGACCTAGGGTGCGCTTCGCGGCCACGGCTGGTTATATTTTCCTGCCGTGGGGGAAGCGTATTCGATGCACCCTTTGGATCTCCGCGTCGCTGATGAGGACGAACCCTCCCATGTCTCCGGGCGTCTTCGCGCCAACATTCCCTCGTTCGGTCTCGTCATCAGGCGGAGGCCGGCCAAGCTCCTTTGGGGACTCAAGGCCGAATGGAYAAAATCAC
>NZ_LLKS01000073.1:0-42961 GCF_001414205.1 Geobacillus sp. Sah69
CTGTTCCTTGCGGCGCTTCTCTTTGAGCGTGGTTCCCACGCCGAAATCGGCTTCGGTCTCGTGCAGCAGCCGGGGAACGAGGAATCGTCCGTCTTTTGCCAGTCTGGCAATGACCAGGGCGTCTTTGGCGTCGTGTTTCGTCGGCAGGTTGTCATCAAGTTCTTTCGACCGGCACACATGCGCCGGGTTGACCATGACCAACGGGATCCCGTGCTCCTCGAGGAAGTAGGCCAGGTTCAACCAGTAGTGCCCGGTCGGCTCCACGGCGACGATCACCTCTGACTTCCCAAACGCTTGCATCGCCTCCTGAATCGCTTTATACAGCTGCTGAAACCCCTCTTTCGACTGGAAGATCGGGAACGACTTGCGAAGCACGCGCCCCCGGTCATCCACGAAGCAGGCGTAGTGGGTTCGTTTCGCGATATCAATACCCACGACAAGCGTTTGTTCGGTTACTTGATCAATTTTATAGTTTTGTGTACAATTCATCTGAAGTCCTCCTTGGTATGGTGAGTGATGTGGTTGACACCCCTGCATCATACCAAGAGGGCTTTTTTTGATCAAGTCCCCGGAAAAGCTCCTAACGGGAATGCTCCTTATATGGTGTAAGATTGGTGGTGACAATGTTTAGAATGGTTTTTTCGCCGCCAATTATAATTGTCATTTTCTGCAAAACGTTCTGCCGCCTTTCCAGCCTTTCCGGGCACGAAAAGGGCGCCTTCTGCAGGCGCCCATGCGATTTACGACTTGTCATCAATTTTATCGGAATAACCGCGGCCGAGCGACGGTTGTTTAAAATACCGGCCATCACCAAAATGCTTAAGAAGGCATGGTACAGTTGTTCATATTTGCCAAGATCAATGTCGACGCCGAATGTCTCAAGCGCAATCACGGCAAACGATCCGATTGCCAGCCAAAGCCCGTAATTTTTAAAACGCTCCACCGTTTGCGTCCCCCATTTGCTTTATGGCTAGATCCACGAAAACGGTCTCTGTTCTCCTTCGTTTCGATCATAGCCTCCTTCACCATGTTCTTCCTTATCCCGGTCCCGCGCATCTTCAACGGCTTCCATTTCCGTATCATCGCGGTGCGGGAACAACCATGGATCGCGGATGCGGCCGCGCGGCATAATGACGATGTCATCGGCATGAATGATCAATTTATCGACATGAATCACTTTCGCTTTTTTCCGATCCGACATGCCCTTCCCCCCTTCCTTTCGCCTAGTTGCACTGTTAGACTATGCAAGGAGAGGAAGCGGAGTATAGGCGCTTCTCACGGATTTGTGCTATTTCTTTACGACCGGCGGCCGGCCGCAGCCGCAGCCTCTCGGGCGCCGCACTGGCTGGGTTGTTGAGGTGAGCGCCCAAGCCGTCGGTTTGGGCGAGATTGGTTTCGTCATGGCCTCATCCCTCCAAATGAAAAAAATGTATGGCTACTGCTATTGTATGGCCCTATCGGCCAAGGGTGCGCCTCATTTTTCCTTGCGCTCGTCCGGGTGGGGCACAATCGCGTTTTCTTGGCGCAGCGTACGGAAAAACCAGCTGTCCGGCCGTTCTTCGTCACGTACTCCTCCCGTCTCTCCTTGCAGCTGCTGCAGCTGGCGGCGAAGTTCGTCGTTTTGTTTCATCAGCTGCTTTATTTGCTCATAACGTTGCTTGCTTTGGTAAGCCAGTTCCCTTAACACTACATTTTCTGCCTCTGCTTCTTCGAGCCGGCGCTCCAGCTCAGCAATCCGCTCAGCCAGCCGCCGTTCATCTATCCCTTTTGTTCCTGCCTTCGCCGCTCCCCGTTGTTCTCTCATTCGTCATCTCCCCCTTTATTTCATCGTCCGGCAGACGCCTGCCGATAAAAAATCCGCATCTGTCCCAACACATTTACCTATATCATTCATAGTATACAGTAGTCCCAAACCATTAGGCGTTGGGGAACAAATGAACGATAGGAGGAACGAGAAAATGGGCCATTACCATCGCGATACGGAAAGGGTATGCATCAGAACACGCAAAATTTATGACTGGGTGACGCGGCAAATCGACGTGCCATTAAAAAGCTTCAGCGGCGATGATTTGGAAACGATTTTCCCATCGGACACTTGTCCGGGAGACGGGACGATTTGCGACTTTTTGGCAGCGCAAAACATGGACCCGCAAAACTTTGCCATTCGTTGTTTCTTGACAGACGCTGCCGGAAATCCAATCGATCCGGTTGTTGACCAGGATGCGCTGATTTGCCAAGAAATCATGCAGCCAAACGGCCGGCAGCCCGTCAACGTCACCCTTCCTTCCGGGGAGACCGTGACATTGCAAAAAGTCAAAGCGCTCGTCAAAGGACACGTCGTTGTGCAAATTGTCAGCCCGACCGGCACGGTGATTTGCCAATCGGCGCCGATTCCGTTTGCCACGGCGCAAACATTCATCTTATGCGCTCCGGAAGGCACGCAGCTCAATTGCCATATTTCCTTCTTTGAATGCGATACAAGCTTAGTTTGCACGGACAACTTCACTCAACTCGACGTTTCCATCACCTTATGCCTTGAAGTCCAAGTGGAAGCTGACGTCAAAATCGAAGTTGAAGCCCGCTTCTGCCAACCGCGCGAAGAACTTGCCGAAGCTACGCTGTGCCCGACAACCAAATTCCCGCCACAATGCCCGGACGTATTCCCAGCAATGTAACGTCCCGCACCACTTAGGCTGTTGTTCTCAACAACAGCCTTTTTTATATGGCACTTGCCTTCCGCGTATACATAAGATAAAAATGGAAGGAGTGGAAAACGAGTGAAAAATGCGAATGATGACCGGCACCTCCGCCTGCAGCAACAAATTATTCACTACCGGTCTGAAGCCGCCTCGTGCAGGCAACAGATCAAGCAGCTTGAGGCCGAACTGGAAAAAGAAAAAATGCGCAGCGCCTATCTAAAAGAAAAATTGCGTGAAGCCGAAACAGTCAACGCCGAAATGTACAAGAAAAAGATCGCGGCCTTGGAGCGCCAGCTTTTGTTGTATGAAATCGCGCTCGAAGAGGCAGAGCATCGCGTCTCCGGACCGCAACAAACCACCGGCGCCGATCCAGCCGCTTCCGTGCTGGCGCTGTTTCATTACTCGGTTATGATCCCGACGCACCTTGATGAAGAAGAAATTGTCGTGATTGGCGACTTCATCATCCGCAACAGCGGAACCGCGCCGCTTCACCATCCGGTCGTCTGCCTCCGCATCTCGCCGCCGAAAGCAGCGGTGCTGAGCGGAAAAATTGCGCTCCCCCAAAGCGGGCGCGCCGCACAGGAGGGGCTGGCTGACAGCGGCGCCGAAGGTTGGACGTTCATCCAAGAAAACTGGCGGGAAAAAGTGCGGCAAAACGGCGAATATTGGATTGCCCCGCTTCATGGCGTCCCCATTGAACCAGGTGAAGAACGGCGCTTTTCCCAGTTTGAGATTGCGGTTCGACCGTCCGGCAACGTCCGCTCCCTGACAGTCGACGGCTTCGTATATGGCGCTGAACTGCCCAAAGGCGCCGACGCGGCCAACCGCATCGCCGTCCAATGGTAAACGGAGCCCGCCCCATCCAATGGAGCGGCTGCTTTTCCCGGCCGGCTTCAGCCGGCCTCGTCTTGTCGGCAGCAACGATCTTTGCTTGACAGCAGCAGCGGGGGCATGATGCTTCAAGTGTCCAAGACCAACCGAAACACAATCTCCCACCGGCGGAAGCCGTCGGCCAGCCATCCAGGCGGCAGCTTTCCGCTGCAGCCGGTCCGGATGACGCAAGCTATATAGATGCAATTTAAAGCTTTAACATTTTTCGTCTTTGCCGGTCATTGCATCCGACTGTCGAGTGACCGAACAACGCCGCTTAAAGACCCATGAATGGGTCTGTGAAGCGAGTCGTTGTTCGGTCTTCCGTCACGCTAAGGCGTGACGGAGGCAAGCCACACGCTTGCCTTCGACAGTCGAAAATGGGCAAACCACTTTTCTGTCAAGGATATGTTAAACTTCTTTGTTGCATCTATATAGCGTCTCTCCCCTTACGAGAGCCACTTGCTGACAACCGTTTCAATCAGCGCCGCCCCGCCGGCGACTGCGAGCAGCACGATCAGCGGCTGGAAAACGGCCGGCCAAGCAACAACCCCAATATAACAAAACGCTGCACACCATATCCCGGTGCACCAGTAGCAACTTAGCAGTTCGCCGATCCAGCGCCGCAATCCGCTGCCCTTCAAAATGAGAAATACTTCTTTTCTTCCGTCCGGAAGCTCCTCCTCCACCCATTCATGGAAAGGCCGGCGAAGCCAGGCGGTGATCGTATCGTATACGATGAGCCTCGTCAGACGAAAGCTGGCTAAACAAAGAAGAATAAAGGAAAACGGGTCATCCACGTTCCTCTCCCCTTTCCGCTCGCTGCGGCCGCAAAAGGAGGCGTGCGCTTTTTCCGCCTCCTCGGCCCGGCAGCAGGCGAACCTGCTCCGGTGCGGACGTTTACCCAAACGCTCTCCTACGCCAATCATATGATGGAGTATAGGTTTTTAACACAAGAGACAAGAGAAGAATAATCAAGAAAAGCCTTGCCGGCCAGCGCCAAAGAGCGCGGTCGGCCTTATTTTTTGCCGCCCCTTTTCGCCATGGCCTAGTGCACCTGTCTATACCAACTCGTTTCCCTTTACATACACTCTTATTAACCGACCATTGGCGCTAGGAGGAACTGATCGTGGCCTCAAAACGATCCCGCCTGTTGTTTGAAGTGTTGCACAGCTACGGCCTGTCGGAAACCGAGGTGGATATCGCCGGCGAGCTAAAAAAGGAAAAAGTATGGCTTCTGCAAAACAAAAAAACGGGTGAGAGGTGCGTACTAAAACGGCTGAATGAGGATAAAACACCTTTCCCGATTTTGCTTCATTCCAAACTATATGAAACTGGATTTCACGTCCCAAAAATGATCCGGACAAAAACAAAGCAACCTTACGTTCAACGAAAAAACCACTATTACTACTTGATGGAGTACGTTTCCTCAAGCGGAAGCAAGCCCTCATTCCAGCAACGGATTGAATGGTTGGCCCGTTTTCACAAACACAGCCTATTCGACGATTGGATCCCTCCCCATTCGCCGTCCTTCCCCGAACCGACCGACATACTGGATGCACACCGGGAAAAGACGGCGTATTTACAGAAACAGGCAGAGACCGTTAATAATGGGACCTCTCTTTCTCATATAATGAAACAGATGGCCCAGCTTTCGGCCAAAAGCTATGCGCTGCTTGAAAAAAGCGATGTCGCTGACTTTTGCCGTGAAGCGGCGAAACGGAAAGCCATTTGCCATGGGGATTATAACAGCAACAATCTGTTATTGGCCGAAAGCAATAAAGTGATGATGATTGATTTTGACCGCGCTTACTATGACCTCCCGCTCGATGATTTTCGCTTTTTGCTCATTTCCTTAACAAGAAACCCGAAAAACAACGTGTCCAAAAGAATTCGGTCATTATTTGAAATCTATTTCTCCATTTGTCCGCTCTATGCTTCGTATCAAAGCGTCTACTTAGCCGATGCTATGTTTCCGCATATGTTTTACAGCGAAATCATCGGCCAAGGGACGCGAAAGCAGGCGACAGGCAGCCAACCGCCGTTGGACTTGCTCATCCGCCTCGCTGAGCAGGAAAAGAAAAAGTTCGCTTTTTTGTCCGACTTGTCGAAAAGCGAGGGATCAAGAACATGAGACGAACGATCGCTCATTTTATCCATGAAACTGTAGATGAGTATTTTTCATTACAGTAATTTCCATTCCCTAAGAGACAAACAGGGGACCCCTTAGGCGACATGGAGCTGTTTTTTGATCACATCAATGGGAATATCTTGCTTTGCGGCGTCATAGATGAACTCGACGACGCTGTGCCCTTTCCGAGACCGAAGAAGCTCCAGGCCGGAAGAGATGTCTTGTTGAGATTCCGCGATGCTGTATACGCAGGCTAACAGCACCACGACCCAATACCGTTTCACCGCCCGAACGTGGCGAACACGGTACCCATCGAGCTTCAGCTGGTCTTTTGCCTGCCGGAAAAAGCATTCGATCGTCCAGCGCTGGGCATAGTAACGCAAGATGTCTTCGTCACTCAGCTCCCGGTCGGTGCTCAATATGACATGGAGATGATCCGGCGTCATCGGTTGATCCGCCTTCCAAGCCAGCAGCACCACCGCGTCATCAAGACCGTTGAGCGCGCCTTCGTAGCGGTAGACACGATAGCGCTCGTTCCCCACCGTGACGAGGCGGGTGTCATTTGGCTCGATATAGCGGGCAAACTCCTTCGCTTGGATGGCGATACCTTTCGGGTAGAGAATCCGGTTCGTCTTGAGCATGGCGATGACATGGAATCCTTGTTTCAGACAGGCTTCGATGAGCGCTTGGGACGGATACCATGAATCCACGAGCACATACACCGGCTGAGCCCGCTTCCCCTTGAGCGAGGAAAGCATCTCGATCGCCAGGTCGATTTTGCTTCTTCCCGATGTCTTGTCATACAGACGAAAGGCGAACGGAAACGCTTGCGTGAAGGTGTGCACCATCAGCCAAACAAGCGAATGCCCCCAGACCAATTGATGATCGCTGTGAGAGAAATGCCAGTCACACCCTTGAATGGCGTGCGTTGCCCGTGACGAAGGCTTCGTTTTTTGGCAAATGGTATCATCAATCGAAAGGAACAGGGGTTGATTCGTCCGTTTGGCCAGGCGTTCGATCTGGCGAAGAACCCACTCCTGAAGCTTCTCAAGCAGTTTTTCCTCGTTCCAAGGGCTTTTCGTGAAAAAGTGGCTGAGCGTGGTTCGATGATTCGGATGAAAACTCCAGTACCGGACATCCGTCAATGTCCCCGAAAATCCCTTGGTCGTCAAGGCGTCGACAAGATGAACGAGATGCTTGATGACCGGCTTCGAGAAATAAAGCGCCAATCCCAGCGTCATGAAAAACTTGTGGATTCCTTGATGATGTGCTAATCTATTCATGAGACATGAACCTCCTTGTGGGTAGTTGGTAGCACATCTATTCTAACCAAGGAATCGGGTTCATGTCTCCTTTTTTGTTTAGTTTGTAAATTTATGTTAGCAAATTTGCTCATCTACAGATGATAACCGGCCGGCTTGGCCCCATTATATCAAAACGAATTATAATTGTATAGATGCAATTTGAAGATTTACCATTTTAAGCCTTTATCGACTGTCAGGCGACCGAACAACGCCGCTTCACAGGCCATTTCACCCCTTCAGCGGGGAATTCATGGTTTTTGCCCCAGTACTTCGGTGCTGGGGTTTTATTTTTGTAAACATTTTTTGTCAGACACAAAATAAAAACCATCCTTTGCATGGAGGATGGTTTTTTACTGGTTTTTACTTCGTATCACAAGCTCATATCCCATCATTTCACATATCCTGACAAGTTCAGCCACTCGAAGAGAATTGTTATTGATAGCTGATCGGAAAGTTGTTTCTTTGATGTTCAAATTTCTGGCCACGGCAGCCATGCTGTCAATATCGGATTCTGCCATCATAATCTTCAATGCGCGTTTGAGATCTGTATCATTTAAGACAATTTCTCTTTTCATAGTTCCCCTTGTCCCCTTTCCAATATTTTCATTCAACGACAATTATAACATCGAAATAACAAATATTTGATTAAAAAGGTAAAATATTCATTAATTTTCGTCGGCTCGACGAATATTTCATTGTATCATAGGGAATGAATAGAGATTTAATCATTTTTTGGTAACGGGGAGGGGAAGAAGATGGATTTTACGTTGCCAGCCGAGATTGAATTTTTAAAAGAAAACGTCCGTAAATTTGTGAAAGAAGTCGTGGAACCGGTGGCCATGGACATTGAAGAAAACGACCACATTCCAGAAGATATTATTGAAAAATCGAAAGCCATGGGGCTGTTCGGCTTAAGCATCCTGGAAGAATACGGCGGCCTTGGCTTGTCGATGGTCGGCAAATGCGCCATTTATGAAGAACTCGGGAAAACGCATAACGGCTATACGACATTAATCGGCGCTCATACCGGCATCGGTACGGTCGGCATCGTCGAGCTCGGCACCGAGGAACAAAAGCGGCGCTACTTGCCAAAAATGGCGACAGGCGAAAGGATCGGCGCCTTTGCCTTAACCGAGCCGAGCGCCGGCTCGAACGCCGCCGCAATCGGCCGTGTGCCAAGGCCAAGCATCATCGCCCAGCCGCCGGCAAGCTCCACCATCGTCACGATGTAGGCGAGCCAGCCGGGAAGCCCCATCGCCGCAAACGAATCGGCCGCCGCCTCAAGCCCCCGCTGCCATTTCACCCAGCCATGGGCGAAAAAGATGAACCCGGTGACAATCCGCAACAGAAAGGCGCCGAATTCCTGGGAATGCATGAGATTCTCCCTCCTTGTCCCAACAGCATGGTAGTACAATGTATGCGGGTGGGTCCGCCCCCATGCCTTTCGTTAGCCATTCGACCGGCAATGGGCTACAATGGAGGGGAAGCGCGTCAAAAGTAGAGGAGGATATGGCCGTGAAAATTGAAGTATGGTCCGATTTTGTCTGCCCGTTTTGCTATATCGGCAAACGCCGATTGGAACAGGCGCTTGAGCCATTTCCGCACCGGGAAGACGTTGAAATCGTATTCCGCAGCTTTGAACTCGATCCAAACGCACCAAACGAGACCCCATTGACGATTCATGAAATCATCGCCAACAAATACGGCATTTCGCTCGAGGAAGCGAAGCGGGCGAACGCCGATATCGGCCGGCAGGCGGAGGCGGTCGGTTTGACGTTCCGCTTTGACACGATGAAGCCGACGAATACGTTTGACGCCCACCGGTTGGCTCAATATGCGAATGAAAAAGGAAGGCTTCAAGATGTCGTCGAGCGGTTGTTTTACGCCTATTTTACGGAGTCGAAGCGAATCAGCGACCGCAATGTGCTGCTTGCGATCGCCGAAGCAGCCGGGCTTGACCGGACGGAAGCGGAAGAAGTGTTGGCCAGCGGCCGCTACACACAAGAGGTGCGCCGCGATGAGGAAGAAGCGGCGGCGTTGGGCGTCCGCGGCGTGCCGTTTTTCGTTCTGAACCGGAAGTATGCGATTTCCGGCGCCCAGCCGGTTGAGGTGTTCCGGCGGGCGCTGGAGAAGGTATGGGAGGAAGAACAATCGCGGCCGCTGCAGCCGCTGTCGACTGATCAAGGCGGGACGTGCACCGACGAAGGGTGCTCTATTTAAGAAAATAAATCAAAAGGAAAAGCCGGTTAGGGATGCCTAGCCGGCTTGCTGCTTTGCTGTCATCGAGGTCGGCGTCGGTTTGTAATCATAATGCGCCTCGTCGATTTTGTGGATCAATTCCATCGTGACATGGCGGTGGGAAAGGAAATATTGCACCCATTGTTGTGCGCGGGACATGCGTATTCCTCCTTTGGAATTTATTTCCTCGTCCTATTATACCACAAATAGAGGAAATGTTGGCGGCTAGTGTTTCTCCTTGTTTTGGTCCTT
Organism: Geobacillus sp. Sah69; assembly: GCF_001414205.1. Taxonomy (NCBI): domain Bacteria; kingdom Bacillati; phylum Bacillota; class Bacilli; order Caryophanales; family Anoxybacillaceae; genus Geobacillus; species Geobacillus sp. Sah69. The sequence continues at coordinate 9,495 of NZ_LLKS01000073.1, forward strand.
TGCCTGTCACCTTTTCCTTTCAAATGCTTATTCTATTAATAAAATAAGAAAAAATGTGGAGTGGATGTCCCTATATTGTCTTCGTGAAAAACGCCGGACATGTAAGGAAGGGGAGGAAACGACGATGCCGAAAATTTTTATTGACCCCGGTCATGGGGGAAGAGATACCGGAGCGATCGGCAACGGGTTGTTGGAGAAAGACATTACGTTGTTTATCGCTCTTGAAATCAACCGTCTGCTGCAAAATGAGTATGAAGGAGTGTTGGTGCAGCTGAGTCGGACAAAAGATGAAACGGTGCCGCTTGAGGAGCGGACGGATCGGGCCAATCAATGGGGGGCGGATTTATACGTGTCGATTCACGTGAATGCCGGTGGCGGCACGGGGTATGAAGATTATATTTATAATCGGCTCGATGACGATTCGGTAACAGCCCGCATCCGCGATGCCATTCATGAAGAAGTCGTCAAGGCTACAGGATTTCGCGACCGTGGGAAAAAGAAAGCAAACTTCCATGTGCTGCGCGAAACAGTGATGCCGGCGGTGCTCACGGAGAATGGATTTATTGATCGAAAAGAGGATGCAGAAAAATTGAATGACACCCAGTTTTTGCGAACAGTCGCCCGTGGGCATGTGAATGGAATGGCACGGGCATTGGATCTGACAAAAAATCAAACCTCTTTTTAACTTCCCTCCGAAAGAAGTCTCCTACTTCTAAACGTGAAGGTGCGCCAGCACCAGTGAAAGTGGGAGATGAATGTCGGTTGGCGTTAGCCAACGAATAGGATAGAATATGGCTAGAACGGACACCTTCGGAACGAAGGGAAGCGTAAAGGGTTCTTGTGTGTGGCTTACCGTTCAGCGAACACACACAAGTCGCTTGAAGCCCCCACCTCTAAGCGAAGCGTAGGTGGTGGGTAGTTCACCGCGTGTGACAGTGGATGGAACGCAAGTCGGGGCATTTACGGAGAAGGAAAATGTGCTGCGTCAAGTGGAGCGTTATTTAGGAAGAGCGAAGCGGATTGTGCTTGAACAAGTCGAGGAATGACGGGAACGCTTGCCTAGTTTCAGCTGGGCGAGCGTTTTTTTGTCCGTTTGTCCTAGAAGGGTAGTGATGGAGTGAAAAAAACACGAAAAACACGGTGTTCTCAAGTTGAGAAGCCTTTTAAAACCAGGCCTTCTCTCGCGCCCCAAAACACTGATTAAGCGAAAGTCACCGTTTTTCACCGGCCTTCTAGAAAAAAAGAGGGAAGCGCTTATTGTGCGCTTCCCTCTTCATTTTCGCGTTTGTTGTAATCGTATTTCGACGGATCGACCGGTTCGAAGCCTTTTGGGGTATAGAACCGGAGCAAATCGCCGTAAACAACCTTATCCGACAGGTCGAGCTTCGTGCGGACGATTTGTTCGAGACGTTGAATCTCCGGCGTTTCTTCAAGCGGCTCGCCCGTTTTCGTATCATAGTACTTGCCGTTGACCGCTGTCACGGTTGGCGTTACGAAGTCACCGTTGCGGAACGGGATGATTTCTTGATGGTCCGGCGACAACAAGTCCGTTCCGAAGTGGACGTAATTTTTCGAGTCGATGCCAAGCAAATGCAACAAAGTCGGCAACAAGTCGATTTGGCCGCCGAATTCATGAATGACGCCGCCTTTTATGCCTGGGACATGGATGAACAGCGGCACTCGTTGTAACTGGGCGTGTTCATACGGCGTGATTTCCTTGCCTAAAATTTGCGACATGGCCTTGTTGTGATTTTCCGAAATGCCATAATGGTCGCCGTACAAAATAATGACCGAGCGGTCGTACAGACCGGATTTTTTCAAGTAATCAAAGAACTCTTTGATGGCCTCATCCAAGTAGCGGGCCGTTTGGAAGTAACGGTCGACCGTTCCGTCTCCCGTCGTTGCCGGCGGGATTGTGGCATCTTCCTCGCTGATCGGGTACGGGAAGTGGTTCGACAGTGTAATAAATTTCACATAGAACGGCTCTTTCAACGTTTCCAACAGAGGGATCGACTCCCGGAAGAACGGTTTGTCTTTCAACCCGTAGTTCAAGACGTCCTCGTCGTTCATATCATAGTAGCTGGCGTCAAAGAAATGATCGAACCCGAACGATTTGTAAATTTCATCGCGGTTCCAGAACGATTTGTAGTTGCCGTGGAAAACCGCGCTTGTGTAACCGTATTGGCGCAAAATGGCAGGAGCCGCATGGTACGTATTTTGCCCTTTCGTCGTGAAGACGGCCCCTTGCGGCAGGCCATAGAGCGAGTTTTCGAGCATAAACTCTGCGTCCGATGTTTTCCCTTGACCCGTTTGATGGAAGAAGTTATCGAAATAGAATGTGTTCGGATCGCGGGTGAGCGAGTTTAAAAACGGCGTCACTTCCTGGCCATTCAGTTTGTAGTTGATTAAAAAGTTTTGGAATGACTCCAAGTGAATATAGATGACGTTCATTCCTTTGGCGACGCCGAAATACTTCGGATTCGGCTCGGCATATGTCGCCTGCACATGGTTCAATACGGTTGTGATGTCGCTTTTGTTCGCGAACGCCCGTTGTGTCGACGATTTCATGCTTTGGATCGTGTCATAGATCAAGTAGTTGTATACCCCTAAATATTTGACGATATAGTTGCGGTCAAACGTTCTAGTCAACAGCTGCGGGCGGTCGGCTTCCGCGAGCGCCAAGTTGACGCTGAACATTAAAATGGCCGAAGCAAAAATAACGCCTTTTTTGACGCGACCGGCCCGCACCGGCGGAAGCGGGAACCGTTTCGAGAACACGATCACTGCCAAAATGATCGTGTCCAAGAAATAAAGCGGGTCATACCATCTGAGCAATTCCAAAATGCTGCCGCCGAGATCGCCAAAGTTTTTCGTTTGCGTCAACGTCGGCAATGTAATAAAATCGCTGAAAAAGCGATAATAGACGATATTGGCGTATAAAATGAACGACAAAATGAGATTAATAGTAACGAGCCGCCTATATACCCGTGTTTCTCTGCCCAATAGGGCTAAGCCAAAGAAAAACACCGCCGAGCTGATCGGATTGATCAACAGCAAAAACTCCTGCATGGAGTTGCTGATGCCAAGGTTAAATTCCGCTAGATAGGCGACATACGTCTTCAGCCAAAACAAGAGCACCGCCAAAATAAAAAAACCAATATATTGGTTAGGGAGAGAACGGCATTTTGTCAACAATTTCTTTCCAATCGTTTTCACGTTCTCTTCTCCTCCTTTGCCTCGTATTCTCGAAAGATCCATTTCTATTTCTATTCTTCTATGAACAGCTTCCGCGCATAGCAGTCAGCATTTTGTCCTGACATCATTTTACATCGGAACGTCTCCATGTCAAGTAGCATAATACGTCTTTTGCCAAAAGTCAATGGAATGTTTTTTAAGGATTGACGGGCGCCTCCTTCCTTGCCACCTCGTTTCCCTGTATGGCGATGGACTGCCACTCATATATGACGAATGGAAATCGAAAAGGTTTCAACTGCCCTTCTGAAAACGTCCCGATGCGCGTGGCCATGCCCTTTACCCATTTTATTAGACAACGAGGACATTATGATAAAAATTATTGGCTGTACCGGAATCGGCTTGTTTTTGGTATATTTTTTCTATGCATTATCCACAAACTATAAGGAAGAACTGGATGAAGGGAAAGAGGTAAGCCATGCCAATGAATCCGAAAGGCAAATTTTTTGATCCGCCGAAAATTCTCGTGTCCGGATTTGCGCTCATTATTTTGATTGGAGCGCTGCTGTTGATGCTTCCTGTTGCGACCGTGGATGGAAAGGGGTTGCCGTTTTTAGACGCGCTGTTTACAGCGACTTCCGCGACGTGCGTAACTGGACTTGTTGTCGTCGACACCGGGACGACGTTTACCCTGTTTGGCCAGCTTGTCATTTTGGCGCTCATTCAAGTCGGTGGGCTCGGATTTATGACGTTTGCGACGCTGTTTGCCTTTTTGTTTGGCAAACGCATTTCGTTGAAAGAACGGCTCATCCTCCAAGAGGCGCTCAATAATTTGACGATCGAGGGCATCGTTCGGCTCGTCAAACGCATTTTCCTTTTTACTGTTGTGATTGAAGGGATCGGCGGGGTGTTGCTCTCAATCCGCTTTGCCTTTGACATGCCGCTCGGCCGGGCGATTTACTTTGGCTTTTTCCATGCGATTTCGAATTTTAACAACGCCGGGTTTGATTTAATGGGTGAGTTCCGCAGCTTGACCGGCTATGTGGACGATCCGGTCGTCAGCCTTGTTGTGCCGATTTTGATTATTTTAGGCGGAATCGGCTTTATTGTCATGAATGAAGTGTACGAGTATAGGCAGATGCGCCGCCTTTCCCTTCATACGAAGGTCGTCGCCATTACGACGGCATGGCTGCTAGTAGCCAGCATGGCGCTGATATTGCTGCTGGAGTGGAACAATCCGAAGACGATGGGGCCGCTGTCGCTCTCAGGCAAGTTTCTGTCCGCGTTTTACCAGGCGGTCACTCCGAGAACAGCGGGCTCGAATACGCTTAACATCCCGGATTTGACGCAGCCGACGCTGTTTTTGATCGTGTTTCTCATGTTTGTCGGCGCTTCCCCGGGTTCGACGGGCGGCGGAATCAAAACAACGACCTTTACGACGTTGCTCGGCGCGGTTTGGTCGCAAATTCGCGGGAAGGAAGACGTCATTTTGTTCCGAAAACGAATTGTCTATGATACGGTATACAAGTCGCTGACCGTGACCATGAGCGGGCTGTTTATCGTCATGTTTGTAACGATGGTGTTGACGATCACCGAGAGCGGAAAAGACTTTCTCATGATTTTATTCGAAGCGACGTCGGCGTTTGGGACCGTCGGACTGTCGATGGGACTGACTCCAGAGTTGTCTCCGCTTGGAAAGGCGGTCATTATCTTGACGATGTTTGCCGGCCGCGTCGGTCCGCTGACGATCGCGTACGCGGTCACGCTGCGCCGTCAGCCTGATCCGTTCCGCTATCCGAAAGGGAAAATTATGATTGGATAGAGGCAAGACAGGAAAAAGAAAGAAAGCATAAAGATAAGGACGGTTTATGCGAAAAAGCGGCTCAAAGGCAGAGAAAATCGTTGTTTTTTCCGCTTTTTCACTGTTTACGGAGAAAAGGGAGAGGAGTAATATATGGAAGCAGAAACAACTGAATATTTAGCGCTGAATCCGTCATGGAGCGGGGGACCCACTTGTTGCAACGCTCGTTGCTAGGGGTGAATCCGAAAGGACGGGCATCTCTCCAAGCCCGAACCCGACAGCTAACCTCGCAAGCGCTTTGGGGAGGGACGAGTATGGTTTTGAACCAAACGTAGCCGTTGAGCGCGTCCTCAGCGGTTTTTTCTTTTTGAATCAACTCGAATATGCTTTGGGAGGAACGGAAGCATGGCTTCGTTAAAACGTTTGTTGATTGGGAAACCGATGGAGACAAAACGGCTCGAACATGAAAAATTGCCGAAATGGAAAGCGTTGGCCGTTTTTTCTTCCGATGCGCTGTCATCGGTGGCCTACGCGACGGAAGAAATTTTGCTTGTGCTTGCTTTATTAGGGACAAGCGTCTTTTTCTATTCGCTGCCGATCGCGGTGGCGATTTTAGTATTGCTTTTGTTAGTGACCTTGTCGTATCGGCAAATCATTTACGCGTTTCCGTCCGGCGGCGGGGCGTATGTCGTCGCCCGCGACCATTTGGGGACGAAAATTAGTTTAGTGGCCGGGGCGGCGCTGATGATCGATTATATTTTAACTGTCGCCGTCAGCATCAGCTCCGGCGTCGCCGCGCTGACATCGGCGTTTCCGGGGCTGCTGCCGTGGAAAGTGGAGCTCGCTGTCGCTCTTGTCTTGCTTTTAATGGTGCTCAATTTACGCGGCATTACCGAATCCGCAACGGTTTTCGCCTACCCGACGTATGTGTTCATTGGCTTCGTTCTTGTGATGATCGCTGTCGGCGGGTGGCAGTTGTGGCAGGAAGGATGGCATGGGTTTACGATGCATGAGCATGCTTCCACAGCTCACATGTTTGCGTCCGGTTACAGTTTGTTTATTTTGCTGCGCGCCTTTTCATCGGGATGTTCGGCGATGACTGGGGTCGAAGCAATCAGCAACGGCGTGCCGGCGTTCCGGCCAGACAGTTCAAAAAACGCCGCCATTACGATGGGATGGATGTCCGCATTGCTTGGCGTGATGTTTTTAGGCATCACCGTGTTGGCGGCGGGATTCGGCGTTACTCCGACCGAGCATCAAACGGTCATTTCGCAAATCGGACGCCATGTGTTTGGGAATGGTCTTTTGTTTTACTTGTTTCAGCTGGCGACGATGGTCATTTTAGTGCTCGCGGCGAATACGAGTTTTGCCGGGTTTCCGCAGTTGACGTCGATTATGGCGAAGGACGGTTTTTTGCCGAGAAGCTTGGCGGCCCGGGGCGATCGCCTTGTGTTTTCCAATGGCATTATATTGTTGAGCGTGCTGGCGATCGCATTGATCATCGCGTTTCATGCCAAAACCCATTCGCTCATCCCGCTTTATGCGGTTGGCGTCTTTCTTTCCTTTACGATCGGTCAGAGTGGGTTGATTAAAAAATTATGGAATCGGGAAGAAGGACGGAAATTCGGCGTGCTGCTCACCGTCGGAACGGGAGCGGTGGTCACCGGGATCGTCACGCTCGTCACGATGATCGCTAAATTTACGCAAGGGGCCTGGATCGTCATCGTGGCGATTCCGCTGTTCGTCTGGATGTTCATCCGAATTCACGAGCATTACAAAAAACTTGGCGAGCAATTGCGGCTTGACGAACGGGAGTGGCAACAGCGCGAGAAACTGTTGAAACCAAAAGTCATTATTCCCATTTCCGGCGTCAGCAAAGTGGTCGCCCAATCCGTTCAGTACGCTCGCAGCATTTCCGACGACATTACGGCACTGTCGATTATTTTCGACGAAAAAGCCGAACAAAAGCTGCGGCAAAAGTGGGAGAAGTTTTATCCGGACATTCCGTTGGAAGTCATCTATTCACCGTACCGAACCATTTTGTCGCCATTATTAGAATACATCACGAAAGCGGAAAAAGAAGCAGACCGCGCGCCGGTGACAGTGCTCTTGCCGCAATTTATCGTGAAAAAATGGTGGCATACATTTTTGCATAACCAAACCGCCATCATCTTGCGCTTTTTCTTGATCATGAAAAAAGATGTGGTCATTGCGACGCTTCCGTATCATTTGCGGGAATAATGTCGAGAAAAGGGGAAACATTTCCCCGGAAATCGATGCGTGTCGAATGGCAAGAAAGTCCCCTCTCTGTACGGAATTGCATATCGTACGGCAGGGGGGGATTCCTATGTGGTTATGGGTGTCCATGATTTTGCTCGCTTTCAGCGTGAGCATGGACAGTTTGAGCGTAGGCATGACGTATGGAATGAGGGGTGTCCGTTTCTCCTTTGTTTCGTTGGTGCTGATCGCATTCATGTCCGGGGCGGTGGTGTTTGCGTCCATGAACATCGGCCGCCTGTTGGCGCTTTTTTTGCCGTTGCAAGTCGAGCGAGGGCTTGCTTCGGTCATTCTCATGGCGCTTGGCGGTTGGGCGATTTATAACGTCTATAAACCAAAGGGAGACGGGAGCGAGTTTTCGATGGAGCCTGATGAAGCAGGGGGGGCTAACCGTTTCAGCGGCACTGTTCAAGTATTGAAACGCCCCGAACTTGGCGATCTTGATCGTTCAGGCACGATCAGTCAAAAAGAAGCGTTATTAATCGGCATTGCTCTTTCGATGGATTCCTTTGGCGCCGGGATCAGTTCGTCGCTTTTGCATTTTCCGCCGCTTTCGTTTGCCTTGCTGGTTGGTATGTTCAATCTTGTGTTCATCAGACTCGGCTTATCGTTGGGGTATATGGTGTCAAAAACAAGAATCATGAAAAGGGCGACCATGCTGCCTGGGGTTGTATTGATCGTCTTGGGGTTGATCAAATTATTTCGGTGACACCATGTTGGCGGCTTGTTCGTAATTCAAGTGTGAATAAGATGAAAAAAGGAGAGAGGTCCGATGTGGAAAAAGTTTTTATCGAGACTCGGCATCAGCGCTGCCAAAGTGGATCTCGTGCTGCATCGCTCGCATGTACGCCTTGGTGAAACGTTGGAAGGGGAATTTTTGCTGGAAGGTGGTTCAGTCGCCCAACACATTCGGAACTTAGATGTCGTATTGCAATTAGAAGTGCAAGCGGAAGGGAAGGCATATCGCAAAACCGCGGCGGTGATCCCGGTCGCGTCTTCGTTTACGATTCAGCCTAGCGAGCGGAAAGTGCTCCCGTTTTCGTACACACTGCCGCACCATTTGCCGATCAGCCGCCCCACGGTTCGTTATACGTTCGTCACCCGGCTCGATATTGCCGCTGGGGTGGATGCATATGACCAAGACGCCATTCACATTTTGCCGCCGACCGCCTTGGATCAAGTGTTTTCCGCATTGGCTGCCTTAGGATTCCGGGAGAAACCGGCATCTGGGAGCATTACACCGTACGGACAAGAATTTTCATTCTTCCCAACGGGTGAGTTTCAAGGGATCGTCCAGGAGGTTGAGTTTTTTGCCCTTGTCGAGGGAGAAGGGGTGCGTTTGTATATGGAGATCGACGTCCGCCACGGCTTTGGCGGGGAACGCGAAATGAAACGGGAACTGTTGATTACTCACGAACAGCTTCGCGATTCGGCGGCGGCAGCCCGTCTGCTTCGAGAAGCCATCGAAGAGGCGGTGCAGGCGGCTGGGGCGTTCGGCCAGCTGAGTGGGCATCCGTTGGCAACGCCACATTCGCCAATCTATAGCCATCCCGTAGGCCATTATTCACCCGTCCATCATTCGCACCATGGCGGACATGGATGGGCCGGAGCCATTGGCGGATTCGCGGCTGGCATGTTGGCGGGAATGGTAGCGGAGGAGTTGCTCGACGATGCAGTTGATGATGTGGCTGACGGTCTGGATGTCGATGACTGGTTTGACGGCGGCGATGGATTTGATGGCGGGGATTGGCTGTAAACAGGATGGAGGAAGGCGTTTCGCCTGAGGCGAGACGCCTTTTTTGCCGATACGGAAGGCCCGTACAATGGTGACCGTTTCCTTTTTATAGGCATATAACAGTAAATGGAAATGAACTGATAAAAAACGAGGGGGAAGCGTGATGAACCATATGCATGGGCAAATGCACGGCCATCGCCATTTGGCATGGCATGAAACGTTGGAGCTGCATGAATTGATCGCTTTTCAGGCCAACGCGTTAATGAAAATGAAAAAGGCTGTCGGCAAGATCGACTGTCCTGAGTTGAAAGGGCTTTATACGGAAACGATTCAAGGATTGGAAACGAACTTGCGCGAGCTGCTTGCCTTCATTCCGGCGGCACCGATGATGGAAGAAAGCCGCGACCATGATGATGGCGACCGGGCCTTGCACGCTGGCGATTTGCTTGGCTTTTCAAAAACGGCAGTGCGTAATTATGCTGCTGCCATTACCGAGGCGGCGACGCCGGTGCTGCGCAAAACGTTTGTCAAACATCTGCTCAAAGCCATTGACACGCACGAAAAAGCGTTCAACTATATGTATGAACGTGGTTACTATCCGGCGTACGACCTCGCCCAGCTTCTTTATCATGATGTCCGTAATGCGCAAAAGGCGTTGTCAATGGGATATGAACGATGATGGAAACGAGCCGCTCCCGCCAACGGAGCGGCTTCTTTCATTGCGGCAGGGAGGTGCAGACGATTGGATCACGAATACATAAAGCATAAAATAAAGCAAGGAAATAGTGAAAAGAATGAAGGAGGCGCCATCGATGCGTTGCTATATCGTTTTCGACATCGGCGGCACGTATGTGAAACATGCCGTCATGAACGAGCGCGGTGATTTTTTGGAAAAGGGGCGCTACCGTTCGGAGCGTCATGACTTTCAACGGTTTCGCGACGACTTGCTTCGCGTCGTCCGCCACGCGCAGGCGAGTTACGAACTTTCTGGCATCGCGATCAGTTCGGCAGGCAGCGTCGACAGCGACATCGGTGTCATTGGCGGAAGCAGCGCCTTGCCGTGCATTCACGGCCCTAACTTTAAAGACGTATTCGGCGGGGCGACGGGTCTGCCGGTGGAGCTGGAAAATGATGCGAACTGTGCGGCGCTTTGTACCACTACCTAGAACGGCGTGGGGAGATGGGGGCAGGCCCATTTCCGCCCGCTGACTGATGACTGACGCTCTTCCCGGCATCACACCCATCCAAAAACGTGCGGGTAGTAGAAACGAATGATTTGTAGTACAATAGAGCAGGCACGGCCGAAGCAGGGTGTTATTTCGCCCGCCCGGCCCATATGTATAAAAAGGACGACCCCGCGCAGAAAGGATGGAACGAATGAACTGGATCGAGCTGTTGAAGGCGGTTATTTTAGGGATGGTCGAGGGGCTGACCGAGTTTGCCCCTGTGTCTTCGACCGGGCATATGATCATTGTGGACGATCTTTGGTTGAAATCGACCGAGTTTTTAGGCAAGTACGCGGCGAATACGTTTAAAGTCGTTATCCAGCTCGGCTCGATTTTGGCCGCTGTTGTGGTGTTTAAAGACCGATTTCTCGATTTGCTTGGTTTCCGCGGCCGCCATCCGGGCGGACATCCGCGGCTGACGCTTCTTCACGTCATCGTCGGCCTGCTTCCAGCCGGGGTGCTCGGCGTCTTGTTTGAAGACTACATCGACGAACATTTGTTTTCTACGAAAACGGTGCTCATCGGCCTTGTGCTCGGCGCGCTGCTCATGATCGCCGCCGACAAATTCGCGAAAAGAGCTGCGCGGGCGCAGACGGTCGACGAAATTACGTACAAACAGGCGTTTCTCGTCGGATTGGTGCAATGCTTATCGTTATGGCCCGGTTTTTCCCGCTCCGGTTCGACGATTGCCGGCGGGGTGCTCGTCGGCATGAGCCATCGCGCCGCCGCCGATTTCACGTTCATTATGGCTGTTCCGATCATGGCTGGGGCGAGCGGGCTGTCGCTGTTGAAAAACTGGCAATACGTCACGGCTGCCGACATCCCGTTTTTCATCGCCGGTTTTTTGAGCGCCTTCGTCTTTGCCTTGCTGGCGATCCGTTTCCTCTTGCAGCTCATCAACCGCATCCGCCTCGTGCCGTTTGCGGTATATCGGATCGTGCTAGCCGTTGTTATTTCTTTGTTATACTTTTAGTCGCGCCGCTTGGCGGAGGTGTTCCGCCGGGCGGTTGTTTGTTATCTTCTTTTACTCTGTTGGCTGGCATGCATTCCGCTTAGGGGAACAAAAGATGATGGATTGTAGAAGACCAAGGATTTAAGGGGAAATGTTGTGCTTCAACAAGGTTTTTCAAATAGAAAAGTCTTGAAACATCATCATTTGCTTTTGGGCGAGCTCCCTAAACCGCATGAATTCGTTGTTTTTCGCCAGTCCGTCTTCTAAAAAATGTTAAGAAAAGTAAAAAAATAGTTGTTGCTTATCTGTACTATGGATTATAATACGGATAAGCCGTTTAGTCGAGTTGCTTATTTCCATGCCTATGCAAAATAAGGCGATGCCGAAAAAACGGCCGTGGTTAGCCGCGTCAGGCATCGCCTGCTTTCACCGGCGGGCGGTGTCTTGAATGATGGAAAGCAATGTTTGCAGCGGATCGCTTCCGCCGGCTTTCTCCATGTTTTTCCGGTAGCGCTCTTTGTTTTCATATAGGCGGCGAATGGCGGCATAGAACGATTCGTTTGTCAAGTCTTCTTCCATCAGCACTTCCGCATAGCCCGCGTTTTTAAACGAGCGGGCGTTGAGAATTTGGTCGCCGCGGCTTGCCGCTTTCGAGAGCGGGATGAGCAGCATCGGCTTGCGCAAGGCGAGCAGTTCGAAAATGGCGTTTGCGCCCGCGCGAGAGACGACGATGTCGGCCAAAGCCAACAAGTGTGGCAGCTCTTCGTTGACGTATTCGAACTGTTTGTATCCTTTTTGGTCTGCGAGGCTTGGGTCGATGTTTCCTTTGCCGCAAATGTGGATGATGTCAAATTCGGCAAGCAGCGTTGATAAGTTGGCGCGCAAGGCGTCGTTGATTCTTTTCGAGCCTAAGCTGCCGCCCATCGCCAGCAGCACCGGTTTTTTGCCGTCGAACTGGCACATCCTCCGCCCTTGGGCAACGCTGCCGTGCTTCAGTTCCTCGCGGACGACGGCGCCGATGTAGACCGCTTTATCGGCGCTGACGTGTTGCTTCGTTTCCGGAAAGGTGAGGCAAATTTTCGTCGCAAAGGGCATGGCGATTTTGTTTGCAAGACCGGGCGTCAAGTCGGATTCATGAATCACCGACGGTACACCGTTCAGCCAGGCGCCAAGAATGACGGGAACGGAGACGAATCCGCCTTTGGAGAACACGACGTCCGGCCTTTCTTTTTGGATAAGGCGGTACGCCTGCCAAACGCCTTTTAGCACGTTGAACGGATCTTTAAAGTTTTTCCAGTCAAAATAGCGTCGCAGTTTTCCGGTCGAAACCGAATAGTACGGTACGCCGTCGATGCGGCCGATGATCTCCCGTTCAATTCCCTCGTGAGAGCCGATGTAGATGATGTCCCAGCCTTGTGCTTTTAGTTTCGGAATCAAGGCGACGTTGACCATCACATGGCCAGCCGTGCCGCCGCCGGTTAAGACGATTTTCTTTCGCAATGCAGATCACCTGTCTTTTTGCAAGATGAATAACGTACAATGCGGCCGTCCCGTTCCGGCCGTCCGGCGGAACGGATATGCCGATGAATTGCTCTTTGCGGCTAGAGTTTCATACCGATTATGTATTATAGCAGATGCAATGTCATTTATGGAGGAAACCGATCGGCTGGACGTTTCGTATAGAAAAAGGGAACGTTTGGGCGTCACATGAAAATTTCATTGTTTTTCTTTTGATTTTTTTTTCATCGAAATTATAATATTATTATTATAAATTTAGTAGTCTGTATTATATATTATTTATTATAAATTTAGTAGTCTGTTCGCACGTTGTGATTTTTTAAAGGAAAAAATATTGCGAGGTGAGGACGATGTTGGCATGGCTTTTCGGTTGTCTGATCGCTGGAATCATCGTTTACGGGGTTGTGCCGACGATCGTCATTCGCAAAAAGCGGGTACTGTTGTTTCGGGAAGGAACAGCGCCCGATTGCCTTGCTTTGACGTTTGATGACGGTCCTGACCCGTATTATACGCCAAAACTGTTGGATTTATTAAAGAAACACGGTGTCAAGGCGACGTTTTTCGTCGTCGGCCGCAAAGCGGAACGTTATCCGGACATTGTGCGGCGCATGGTGGAGGAAGGCCATGAAGTCGGCATTCACAACTATCGCCATATAAGCAACTGGCTTGTGCCGCCGTTTTGGCTCGATTGGGGGGTGCGCCGCGCCGCTGCGGCGATTGAGCGGGCGACGGGCCAACGACCGATTTATTACCGCCCTCCGTGGGGGCATTTTAACGCATGGGCACCGATCGTACAAAAACGGTATACGACCGTGTTATGGACGCATATTGTTGGCGACTGGAACGCCAAACTGGGGGAAATGGAGTTGTTCCGCCGGTTAAAAGGAGCGTTGCGCGGCGGAGCTGTGATTGTTCTTCATGACAACGGCGATGCGTTGGGGGCCGACCGGCATGCGCCGGAGCAAATGTTGTCAGCGCTTGAGCTGCTGCTGAAAGATGAAGCAGCGAGAAAGATGCGCTGGGTGACGATTACAGAAATGAGAAACGCGCAAACTAACAAACGAATCTCGTCGATGTGATGGGGGAGCCATGGAAACAGGTGTATGGTTGCCGTACGTTCAGTCGTACGGATATGTGACGCTGTTTTTGTTTTTATTTTGCGGCATTGTCGGCATCCCAGCGCCGGAGGAAAGTTTGCTTTTTTTCGTCGGTTTGATCGTCGCCAAGGAGCAGCTGCTGCTTTGGCCGTCGCTCGCGTCATGCTGGGGAGGAGCGATGACCGGCATGGTGGCGGCGTATGGCGCCGGACGATGGTGGGGGGCGCCGTTTATGAAAAAGTACGGCAAATACGTGGGAATTACGGACGAGCGGTGGGGGAGGGCTCAGCTTTGGTTCCGCCGTTATGGGAAATGGGGCATTTTGTTCAGCTGTTATGCGCCAGGCGTCCGGCAAATCTTCCCGTATATGGCGGGGGTAAGCCGGTTTCCGTTTCGGCCGTTTTTGCTGCTTGCAGCGCTTGGAACGGCTGGATGGGTCGCCCCGATGATGTTCGTTGGGCTGCTGCTCGGCCGGCATGTCCATATTCCCCTCGTTTCTTTCCCGCTTGTCGGATTGGCGTTGTTTTTGCTGTTTTTGCTTGCGGCGTGGATCGGACAGCGGAGGCGCAAAAATCTTTCGAAAGCTAAAGGGTGCGATCGATGATGAAAGTGTTGTTCTTGCCGTTGTTTCAAATGAACACGGGACACCATAAAGTCGCGGATACGTTGATCGATTTTTTGCGGCGCCAGTTTCCGGCGGTCGAAAGCAAAAAAATCGATTTTTTGAGCTATTGCAATGAACTGATGGAAAAAATGGTGTCAGAAGCGTATTTGCGCTGGATTCGTTCACATCCCGCTTCCTATCATCGCGTGTACAAAACGTTTATGTATCAAGAGCCGCCGCGGTTCGAGTTTGTTTCATTTGAGCCATGGCTGCCATATTTCGAAAGCAAAATGAAAAAAATGCTCGAGCAGGAACGGCCGGATTTGATCGTTTGCACCCACTCGTTTCCGTCTCGCATTTTGCAGCAGCTTAAGCGGAAACAGGCGTTGTTTGTTCCTGTGGTGAACGTCTATACCGATTTTTTCATGAACAGCGTCTGGGGGAAACGGTTTATCGATTATCACTTCGTCCCCCATCCAGAGGCGAAATGGGAACTGGTCACAAAATACGGGATTGACGAAGGGCGCATCGTGGTCACAGGCATTCCGGTTCATGATGCGTTTCGGATCACGACGGAAACGCGGCGAAAGAGGTGGCCGGCCCATATACTTGTCGCCGGCGGAAGCCAAGGGCTTGGCAATATGATGGCCTTTTTGCGGGCGGCCCGGGCATCGACGCTGTTTCGCTATTCCGTGCTATGCGGCGCCAACCGCCAGTTATACGACGAAATTTCCAGCTGGAATCTCCCGCACATCCGTCCGCTCCCGTACATTGCCGACCCGGAAGAAATGAACCGGCTGTATGATGAGGTGGACGCGGTGGTGACAAAGCCGGGTGGAGTGACGGTGAGCGAGCTGCTTCATAAACGCATTCCGATGTTTACGATCGATTGTCTGCCGGGTCAGGAGCGCATCAATTTGCAATATTTGCAGCGGAACGGCTTGATTTACCATTTAGCTGAACCAGACCGCGGCGAGCGGGCCATGTTGCGCCTGCTCAATGATGATGTTGAGAAAAACCGGTTTTTCCGCCGTGTGTCCGACTATTTCGCCGGGGTGGAGAAAACGGGGCAGGAAGCGCTCGCCGAAATGGTGGCGGCGATGCCGAGGCGTCGCGCCCAGCGTGTGCTTCACCCGTAGCGTGGGCCATCTAACGGACGTTAGATGGCATTTTTTTGTGCCGGGTGGATGCCTCAAGAGTAGCGAAACAAGCTGCACCGTACATATAAAATATCAGACCGTTGGGCGCGAAACGTGTTACAATAGGAACGATGGCCAAGGAAAGAGGAGGAACGAAGATGAAAACGAGAGTCGGAGTGTTGTATGGCGGGAAGTCGCCGGAGCATCAAGTATCGTTGTCAACGGCGATGGCAGTGATGAACGCCATCGATCCCCATAAATTTGATGTGATTCCGATTTACATTACTCCACAAGGGCAGTGGATTAAAGGAAAGCGATTGACCGGACCGGTCAAAGAAGTGAAACAGCTGCAGTTCACGTCGACAGCGACGGCCATGATCCCGGTATCTTTAAACCAGGTGCCGGCGTCGGAATCGTCGTCTGCGGACAGCGAGGAAACGATTGACGTCATCTTCCCGCTTTTGCATGGGCCGAACGGCGAAGACGGAACTGTGCAAGGACTGCTCGAAATGTTAAACCTCCCGTACGTAGGCAACGGTGTGCTTGCCTCGGCCGTCGGCATGGATAAAGTGATTATGAAAAACTTGTTTGCCCAAGCCGGGCTGCGCCAGGCGAAATATGTGGCGGTGACCAAATATGACTGGCAAAAAAGCGGGGAAGCCGTTTACGACCGGATCGAACAAGAGCTTGGCTACCCGTGCTTTGTCAAGCCGGCCAACGCCGGTTCGAGCGTCGGCATTTCGAAATGCAAACAGCGCGGCGATTTGCACAAGGCGTTTGCCGAAGCGTTTAAGTATGACCGGAAAATCATCATTGAAGAAGCGATCGTCGGCCGGGAGATCGAGATCGGCGTCATCGGCAATGATGAACCGATTTGTTCGGTCGTCGGAGAAATTGTGCCAAAAAAGGAATTTTACGACTATGATGCAAAATATGAAGACGGACAAACGGAACTGATTATTCCCGCTAAGGTGACGCCAGAGCAGTATGAAACGATTAAGGAAATGGCCATTGCCGCGTTTAAAGCACTTGACTTGTCCGGGCTCGTGCGTGCCGACTTTTTCCTCGCTGAAGATGGCACTGTGTATATTAACGAAATCAATACGATGCCGGGATTTACCCCGTACAGCATGTTTCCGCTTCTTTGGCAGCACAGCGGCGTGCCGTATCCGGAACTGATCGAGCGCCTCATTGCGCTGGCGTTGGAACGGCATCAAGAAAAGCAGACGATCACGTACACATTTGAAAAATAAAGAGGGTGAAAGCGGATGATGAAACGGACGGTGCGGCAAATTGCGGAGATGTCAGGCGGTCGGTGCGTGAAGTCGGAATGGGAGACGATTGCCGTCAGCGGCGTATCGACAGACACGAGAGCGATCCAAGCCGGCAACTTGTACGTTCCGCTTATTGGCGCGAAGTTTAACGGCCATGCCTTTGTGAACGAGGCGGTGCAAAAAGGAGCGGCAGCAGTGCTGTGGGCGGAAGCGGAAGGGACGCCGCCAGAAGGTGTTCCGGCGATTATCGTTGACGATACCCTTTCGGCGTTGCAGCGGCTTGCCGCCCGTTACCGCCAACAGCTTGGGCTGAAAGTGGTTGGCGTGACCGGCAGCAACGGCAAAACGACGACAAAAGATATGATTGCTGCGTTGTTGGCGGCCAACTACCGCGTGCAAAAAACAGAAGGCAACCTTAACAATCATATCGGCGTGCCGTTGACGCTGCTTTCGCTCGAGGAAGACACAGAGATTGCCGTTGTCGAAATGGGGATGAGCGGATTCGGCGAAATCGAGCGGCTCACGTTGATTGCCAAACCGGATGCAGCCGTCATTACCAACATCGGGGAATCACATTTGCAAGAGCTTGGTTCACGGGAAGGCATCGCCAAAGCCAAATTGGAAATTTTGGAAGGGGTGCACCACGATGGCTTGTTCGTCTACCATGGCGACGAACCGCTGTTGGCCGAGCGGGTCCCGCATTTATCTCTTCCCCGCCACGTCGTGACATTTGGAGCGGGAGCGGAAAACGACTACTACCCGACCGATGTGTGCATTGAAGCGGGGGGGACGTCATTTGCCATTAACGTGCTTCCGGGTCGGACGCTCTTTATGCCGGTGTTGGGAAAACATCACGTATACAACGCGCTCGCAGCCATCGCGGTAGCCCGCTTTTTTGGCGTCGATTGGGAAGGCATTGATGCGTCTCTCTCCCGCCTGCAAGTGACGCGCATGCGTACGGAAGTCGTCAAGACGAAATATGGCTTTACCGTCATTAATGACGCCTACAATGCTAGCCCGACATCGATGCGCGCCGCCTTGACGCTGCTTGGGGAATTAGGCGGCTACCGGCAAAAAATCGCCGTATTGGGCGATATGTTGGAGCTTGGTGACGAAGAAGTGGCGTTTCATCGAGAGATCGGGGAGGTGCTGCGGCCGGGAATGGTGGACTATGTGTTCACTTACGGGCCGCTTTCGCACCATATCGCCGCGGCGGCCGCCCCATTTTTTGATGATGGACGGGTGAGGGAGTTCGACGATAAAGCAGCGTTGGCCGAGGCCGTGCGTTCCGTCGCGACTTCGGATGACATTGTTTTATTGAAAGCATCGCGCGGCATGAAATTGGAAGAGTTGCTTCGATATTGGGTGTAACATCAAGCAACCCGAGAGAAACTAAAAGCGGCGTCACAGGCGCCGCTTTTCATTCGGGCGGGGGTGGAAATGATGATCGGCTGTTTATGTATTCACGGGTTTACGGGAAGTCCAGAAGAAGTGGCGCCGCTGGCCGATTATTTGCGAGAGCGGACCGATTGGATGATCGAAACGCCGACCTTGCCGGGCCACGGAAGCGAACTGCGGTTGAAAGGAATTACATACGACCAATGGATCGCAGCGGCGGAACAAGCGTTTTTAGCGCTCCATCACCGTTGCAGTGTGGTGTATGTCATTGGGTTTTCAATGGGTGGAGTGATCGCCGTCTACTTGGCGGAAAAATACCCGGTCGCCAAACTCGTGCTGCTAAGCGCTGCGTTTTACTATGTCAACCCGCGCCAATTATGGCGCGACATCCGCGAGATGTTTGCCAATGGATGGAAAGGAGCGCGGGAGCACCCACTGTTTCTCCGCTATCGAAACAAAATGATGGCGACGCCGTTTTCAGCTGTCAGGGAGTTTCGCAAACTCGTCCGCGATGTGCGTCCCCGACTTCCGCGCGTCGCGGCACCCGCGCTCATTGTGCAAGGAGAAAAAGATGGGATCGTGCCGCTAAAAAGCGCCTATTATTTATATGAGCAGATTGGATCGGCGGAAAAAAAGCTGTTGCTTTTGCCCAATTCGTTCCATCATGTTTGTCATAGTATCGATCGGCACGTTCTGTTTGCTGAGGTGGAAACATTTTTGCGCGCTGCCCATGCCCATCATTGCAAATCACCGCATAACATGGTATGATAACTGTCAAACCTTTCTCACGAATCAGGGACGATTTTGAATTTAAGGAGTTTGGATAACATTGACGACATTTCAAGAATTAGGATTAAGCCAAGAAGTGATGAAAGCTGTCGAGCGGATGGGATTTGAAGAAACGACCCCGATTCAGGCAAAAACGATCCCGCTCAGCCTGCAAAACAAAGATGTCATTGGCCAAGCGCAAACCGGAACTGGGAAAACGGCGGCGTTTGGTATTCCGATTGTGGAAAAAGTGGACGTAAAAAACGGCGCCGTTCAAGCACTCGTTGTCGCGCCGACGCGGGAGCTCGCCATTCAAGTGTCGGAAGAGCTGTATAAAATCGGCGCGGTGAAGCGGGTGCGCGTCCTGCCGATTTATGGAGGGCAAGATATTGAACGGCAAATTCGCGCCTTGAAAAAACATCCGCACATCATCGTCGGCACGCCGGGCCGCATTCTTGACCATATCAACCGCGGCACGCTGCGTCTTGAGCACGTGCATACCGTCGTGCTCGATGAGGCGGACGAGATGCTCAACATGGGGTTTATCGAGGACATTGAAGCGATTTTAAGCCATGTGCCGACCGGTCGGCAGACGCTCCTGTTTTCCGCAACGATGCCGGATCCGATCCGCCGCATCGCCGAGAGGTTCATGAATGAACCGGAG
Organism: Geobacillus sp. Sah69; assembly: GCF_001414205.1. Lineage (NCBI taxonomy): Bacteria > Bacillati > Bacillota > Bacilli > Caryophanales > Anoxybacillaceae > Geobacillus > Geobacillus sp. Sah69. The sequence goes on from NZ_LLKS01000073.1 coordinate 29,140, forward strand.
CTCGTGAAGGTCAAGGCGAAAGAGATGACCGTGCCGAACATTCAACAGTACTACTTAGAAGTGCACGAGAAAAAGAAATTTGACATTTTGACGCGGCTTCTCGATATTCAGGCGCCGGAGCTTGCGATCGTGTTCGGCCGCACGAAGCGGCGCGTTGATGAACTTGCCGAGGCGCTCAACTTGCGCGGTTATGCGGCGGAAGGCATCCACGGCGATTTAAGCCAGGCGAAGCGCCTGTCGGTGTTGCGCAAGTTTAAAGAAGGATCGATCGAAATTTTAGTCGCAACCGACGTTGCCGCGCGCGGATTGGATATTTCCGGCGTGACGCACGTATATAACTTCGACATCCCGCAGGATCCGGAAAGCTACGTCCATCGGATCGGGCGGACAGGTCGCGCCGGGAAAATGGGTGTGGCGATGACGTTTGTCACGCCAAGGGAGATCGGCCAACTTCACCATATTGAGCGGACGACGAAGCGGAAAATGGAGCGGATGAAGCCGCCGACGCTCGATGAGGCGCTGGAAGGCCAACAGCGCATTGCCATTGAGAAGCTTCTCAATGTGGCGGAAACGGAAAACTTGTCGTTTTACAAGCGGGCCGCCGAGGAGCTGCTGGAAGAGCATGATTCGGTGACGCTTGTCGCCGCCTGCTTGAAAATGTTGACGCGCGAGCCGGATACTACGCCGGTAAAACTGACCGAAGAGCCGCCATTAGCGGTCAAGCGGGAGAAAAAACGGGGCGGCCGCCCGGACGGCTCCGCGCGCGGACGGACGAAAAAACGGCGGATTACGGCGCATTAAGCGCCGTTTTTTCATGGCCGGACGACATGAAACGACGGCGGCTCGGGGCGGACGGTCAAAAACGGAGCGAGCAGCCCGCCGGTGACAAAGCCAAACAGATGGGCGATGAGGTTGCCGTCCGGCTCCATCAAGCCGAGCAACAGGTTGATGGCCATAGCGGCCAACAGCAACTGGGCGTGCCGGGGGGCGATGAGGTCGCGGCGAAAAAGGGCGAGATAGCTGTACATGCCAAATAAGGAGAAAATGGCGCCCGACGCCCCAACATGGCTGTACATCGGCGGAAGAAGCAAGGCGGTGGCAAGGTTGGCGCCGACGCCTCCCCCGATATAAAGAAGCAAAAACTTCCTTTTCCCAAGCGCTTGCTCGAGCCACGAGCCGAACAACCATAAGGAGAGGCTGTTCGCGGCTAAATGATCGAAATCGAGGTGCAATAAAAGCGAGCTGACAAGCCGCCAATACTCCCCATGGCGGATGGCGCCGTTCGTTCCGACGATGCTCTGCCAGACTGGCTCAAGCGCCGGAAGAGGAAGCGTGAACAACCCCCATAAGCCAACATGGACGAGCAACAGGATGAATACGGCGGGGCAAAGGCGAGGCAGCGGCCGACCGTCCCCGGTACGGTGAAACATGAACGAGCCTCCTTTCTTGGCAGGAAACCAAACATATGTTATTGCTATAAGCCATCTTATGCGCGACGGCCGGAAAAAATTTGTCCGCGGCCGGCAAACCGATAGCAGGGGGGGAACGCGATGATCATCGGCATCGGCATTGACATTGTGGAATTGGAGCGCATTCGGTCCATCCTTGCCCGCAGCCGCAAACTCCCGGAGCGGATTTTAACGCCGCGGGAGAAGGCGCAGTTTGATGAGTTGCCGCCTGCCCGGCAGGTGGAATTTCTCGCCGGACGGTTTGCGGCGAAGGAAGCGTACGCCAAAGCGCTCGGGACAGGAATTGGACGGCATTTGTCATTTCAGGATATTGAAATCGCCACAGATGCCTACGGGAAACCGCGCATTGCTGCTGACTGCGACCGCGAAGTCGTTCATCTTTCCATTTCCCATAGCCGCGATTATGCGGTTGCCCAAGTCGTCATCGAGCGGTTGGAACCATTCAAGCCGTTCGATCTTTGTCATAGCTAGTCTGCATATTCCCGGGTGTTGTCTCATATATTGTAGTGCATGGACAGAAACCGATATATGAGGCAAAGGGGTTGAAGCGATGGGCAGAAAGGTGCTTATGGCATTGGTCGGCATCATCTTTCTATTTGTGTTAGCTGGCTGCGGGTCCAAATCGCAGGAGGAAGTGTTCAAGGCGCTGAATGAAAAGATGGATGAGATGACAGGTTACCAAGCGGAAACGAAAATGACGTTCCACACCGGCGCCGAGCCGCAAGTATACCATGTGGAAGTGTGGCATAAGCAGCCGTCGTACTACCGCGTCAGCTTGAAAAACGCCGACAAAGGGCAAAGCCAAGTGATTTTGCGCAATGATGAGGGGGTATTCGTCTTTACACCCGCCCTCAACAAAAGCTTCAAGTTTGTCAGCGATTGGCCGAAAAACAGCAGCCAAGCGTATTTGTACGAATCGCTCGTCAAAGACATTTTGAGCGATCCAAAGGCAAAGTTTAAGGAAACGAAAAATTATTACGTGTTCGAGACAAAAACGAACTACCCGAACAGTGAGGTCGTCCCAACACAGGAGATTACACTGCGCAAAAAAGATTTGGCGCCGGTCTCGGTCAAAGTGATGGATACCGACCGGAAAGCATTGTTGACGGTCGAATTCTCCAATGTTGAATTTAACAAAAAGTTTGATGACGATGCGTTCGACACGTCCAAAAACATGACCGGGGCGCGTCTTGAGGTGCCAACGATGGCCGAAGGAAAAGAACAAGTGATGGAAGTCATGTACCCTGATTTGAGCCGGCTGCCTGAAGGAGTGAAAATGCTCGAGGAAAAAGAGGTCAAAAGTGAGAGTGGCAAACGAGTGATTATGACGTTTGGCGGCAAAAAATCATTTACGCTCGTTCAAGAAAAAGCGGAAGTGCTTCCGGCAACGAGCATGCCCGTCTTGGTGAACGGCGATCCCGTCGATTTAGGCTTCACCGTCGGCGCTCTCACCGATCGAACGCTGACATGGTCGTACAACGGGGTGGAGTTTACGCTCGCCTCGGACGATTTGACTCCACAAGAAATGATAATGGTGGCCAGCACAGTGCAGGAAAAAGCGGCAAAATAACGATGCCATCCGAAAAAAGGCGTGTCTCCCCGCTTCCGAAAGCAGGGGAACCGCCTTTTTTCTATTGCCCGATTGGAGTTGCGGCACCGGTGCAGCCAACCGCAGCGCCGTCCAACGTTTTTCGCTGTCTTCGCACGCTTTCCCCTATTCCTTCTTCCGCAATGGCATGGTAAACTAAAAAAGGACAAAAATGATTTCGAGCGCTTTCAAGTTTGCGCAACAGGAAAGGCAGCGAGAAACCATGAACGACTTTCATCGCGATACGTGGGCGGAAGTGGATTTGGACGCCATTTACGACAATGTGGCGAATTTGCGCCGTTTGCTGCCGGACGACACGCACATTATGGCGGTCGTGAAGGCGAACGCCTATGGACATGGGGATGTGCAGGTGGCAAGGACAGCGCTCGAAGCGGGGGCCTCCCGCCTGGCGGTTGCCTTTTTGGATGAGGCGCTCGCTTTAAGGGAAAAAGGAATCGAAGCGCCGATTCTAGTTCTCGGGGCTTCCCGTCCAGCTGATGCGGCGCTGGCCGCCCAGCAGCGCATTGCCCTGACCGTGTTCCGCTCCGACTGGTTGGAAGAAGCGTCCGCCCTTTACAGCGGCCCTTTTCCTATTCATTTCCATTTGAAAATGGACACCGGCATGGGACGGCTTGGAGTGAAAGACGAGGAAGAGACGAAACGAATCGTAGCGCTGATTGAGCGCCATCCGCATTTTGTGCTTGAAGGGGTGTACACGCATTTTGCGACTGCGGATGAGGTGAACACCGATTATTTTTCCTATCAGTATACCCGTTTTTTGCACATGCTCGAATGGCTGCCGTCGCGCCCGCCGCTCGTCCATTGCGCCAACAGCGCAGCGTCGCTCCGTTTCCCTGACCGGACGTTCAATATGGTCCGCTTCGGCATTGCCATGTATGGGCTTGCCCCGTCGCCCGGCATCAAGCCGCTGCTGCCGTATCCATTAAAAGAAGCATTTTCGCTCCATAGCCGCCTCGTACACGTCAAAAAACTGCAACCAGGCGAAAAGGTGAGCTATGGTGCGACGTACACTGCGCAGACGGAGGAGTGGATCGGGACGATTCCGATCGGCTATGCGGACGGCTGGCTCCGCCGCCTGCAGCACTTTCATGTCCTTGTTGACGGACAAAAGGCGCCGATTGTCGGCCGCATTTGCATGGACCAGTGCATGATCCGCCTGCCTGGTCCGCTGCCGGTCGGCACGAAGGTGACACTGATTGGTCGCCAAGGGGACGAGGTAATTTCCATTGATGATGTCGCTCGCCATTTGGAAACGATCAACTACGAAGTGCCTTGCACGATCAGTTATCGAGTGCCCCGTATTTTTTTCCGCCATAAGCGTATAATGGAAGTGAGAAACGCCATTGGCCGCGGGGAAAGCAGTGCATAATCTGCTTCAAAAGACAAAGGATAGAAAATGGAGAAATGACTTTGCAGCGCCGTTGTTTAATGGTATCATGAAGTGGAAGCAATGAATGGCTGCAGTTCGTGGAGGTGTATATTTGTGTCGGAATCTGGCGCAACGACGGAAATCATCGTTCGTTTGCCGCAGTCGCTGCTGACGGAGCTCGACGTCCTCGTCAAACAGGAGAACGGCAATCGCAATGAACTTATTTACCAGGCGACGAAAATGTATATCCGGGAGCGGAAAAAGCGGCAAATTCGCGAAGCGATGAGACGTGGCTACATGGAAATGGCGAAAATCAATTTATCTATTGCTTCTGAAGCGTTTCATGCTGAATACGAGGCCGATCACACCGTTGAACGCTTAGTTAGCGGGGGGTAATGCTTTGATTGTCAAACGTGGCGACGTGTATTTTGCGGACCTTTCCCCGGTTGTTGGCTCAGAGCAGGGCGGCGTCCGCCCCGTGTTGGTGATCCAAAACGATATCGGCAATCGCTTCAGTCCAACGGTTATTGTAGCGGCGATCACGGCGCAAATCCAAAAGGCAAAGCTGCCGACGCATGTCGAGATCGATGCGAAGCGCTACGGGTTTGAGCGGGACTCGGTCATTTTGCTTGAACAAATCCGTACGATTGATAAGCAGCGGCTGACTGACAAAATCACCCATCTGGATGATGAGATGATGGACAAAGTCGATGAAGCGCTGCAAATCAGCTTAGGGCTGATCGACTTTTGAAGCAAGCGCAAGGAAATCTTTCCGCTTCAGCGTGAGGGACGCCAAAACAGCAAGTGTTGCTGTGGGAAGATCAATCGATGCGCGTGGAAGCAGCATGGGTGCGCAACGTCTCATGGCAGCGATGTCGGCTCACCGGCCAAACGGGCAGATCGGCTCATGGAACGGTCTGTCCCCTCTATTGGCATTTATGTGTATTCTTTCACAAAGAGGCTACGAATAAGTAGCTCTTTTTTTGTCATCCCCGGTCCGGAACTCTCTCCCTGCCCAAGCTCGGTGCAACCGGCGGGGAATGATGGCTTCCTCTTGCTTCGAATGGACAAAAGATCAGCGGGTGCGTCCGGATTGCGGTGCGGTTGCGGCTGGGACATCGTGCTAACGGGAATATGTTGCGTGAAGAAACGTCGTTTGCCGTCTTCGGAAGGCGGCCGAAGTGTGGAATACGCAGAGACGGTCTAGCGGGTAGCTGTTTGCAAACATTGCTCATTTTCAGGAGCGAGTGTAGATGGGAGAACGTGCAAGGCTGTGCATAAGGAGGGAACGTGTTGGCGATTGAACAGCGTTTGATTCAAACGATCGCTGATGAACAACGGCTGGCAGCCAAACAAGTTGAAAACGTCATCAGCCTGCATCAGGAAGGAAATACGATTCCATTTATCGCCCGCTACCGGAAAGAGATGACGGGTGCGCTCGATGAAGTGCAAATTCGTGCGGTGCTTGAGCGCTGGGAGTATTTGCAGCATTTAGAGCAGCGGAAAGAAGAAGTCATTCGGCTGATCGATGAGCAAGGGAAATTGACCGAAGAGCTGAAAAACGCGATTATCAGCGCCACGAAACTGCAGCAAGTCGAAGATTTGTACCGCCCGTACCGGCAAAAGCGGCGCACGAAGGCGACGATTGCGAAAGAAAAAGGGCTTGAGCCGCTTGCCGATTGGCTTCTTTCCTGCCCTGCCGCCCCAACTCCGGAAGAGCAGGCCCGGGCGTTCATTGATACAGAAAAAGGGGTCGCAACGGCAGACGAGGCGCTGCAAGGGGCGAAGGACATCATCGCCGAGCGGGTGGCCGACGATGCCGCTCTTCGTCAATGGGCGCGGGAACAGACGTGGCGGAAAGGGATGATCGTGTCCACCGCGAAGGCGTCGGAGAAGGACGAAAAAAACGTATACGAGATGTATTACGACTACGAAGAACCTGTGGCGAAAATCGTCCCCCATCGTGTCTTGGCGCTGAACCGCGGCGAAAAAGAGGAGGTGCTGCGCGTCTCGGTCCAAGCCCCTGCCGAAGAAATCATCCGCTATTTGCAGCGGCAAACGATCGTCAACGAGGCGTCCCCGGCCGCCCGGCTCGTGGCTGAAGCGGTGGAAGACGGATACAAACGGCTGATGGAGCCCGCCATTGAGCGCGACATCCGCAACGAGTTGACGGAGAAAGCGGAAGAGCGGGCGATCCATATTTTTGCCGAGAATTTACGCAAACTGCTTCTTCAGCCGCCATTGAAAGGAAAAACGGTGCTCGGTATCGACCCAGCCTACCGAACGGGATGCAAGCTTGCCGTTGTTGATGAAACAGGGAAGCTGCTTCATATCGATGTCATTTACCCACACCCGCCGCAAGAGAAAAAGGATGAAGCGAGGACAAAGATTCTTCGTTTACTTGACGACTATCATGTGGATATGATCGCCATCGGCAACGGAACAGCCTCTCGGGAAACTGAACAGTTTGTCGCCGACACGCTGAAGCATGTGCAACGCGATATCTTTTATTTGATTGTCAATGAAGCAGGAGCGAGCGTCTACTCGGCTTCCGACCTTGCACGCGCCGAGTTTCCCGACTTGCAAGTTGAAGAGCGGAGCGCCGTCTCAATCGCCCGCCGCGTCCAAGACCCGCTCGCCGAACTGGTGAAGATTGACCCGAAATCGGTTGGCGTCGGCCAATACCAGCACGATGTGTCGCAAAAAAAGCTGGCGGAGTCGCTCCGTTTCGTCGTGGAGACGGTCGTCAATCAAGTCGGCGTCAACGTCAACACGGCGTCCGTTTCGCTGCTCCAATACGTCTCGGGACTGACGAAAACCGTCTCCGAAAACATTGTCAAACGCCGCGAAGAGCAAGGGAAATTCCGCAGCCGCGAGGAGCTGAAAACGATCCCGCGTCTTGGGGCGAAAACGTATGAGCAATGCATCGGGTTTTTGCGCATTGTCGACGGCGACGAGCCGCTTGACCGCACGCCGATTCACCCCGAGCGGTACGCGGAAGTGAAGCAGTTGTTGCAAAAGTTAGGATTTACAACCGCCGCCATCGGCAGCAATGAGCTTCGCCAAGCGCTGCAAGCCATCGATGTGAAAGCAGCGGCATCCGAATTCGGCATCGGGGAACTGACGCTCCGCGACATCATTGACGCGTTGTGCCGCCCAGAGCGCGACCCGCGCGACGAGCTGCCCAAGCCGATATTGCGAAAAGACGTTTTGAAAATGGAAGACTTAAAGCCAGGCATGGAGCTCGAAGGAACGGTGCGCAACGTCGTCGACTTCGGCGCCTTTGTCGACATCGGCGTCAAACAGGACGGGCTCGTGCACATTTCCAAGCTAAGCAAACAATACGTCCGCCATCCGCTTGATGTCGTCTCCGTCGGCGACGTCGTCAAAGTGTGGGTGGAAAGGGTTGATGCAGCGAAAGGAAGAATTTCATTATCGATGCTTCCGCCGGAATAAGCTGGAGAGGCTGTCCCGTACTGCCCAATGAACAGCAGGGACAGCCTCAAACATATGTTACGGACAGTGCTTCCTTTGATAAAAAAACCAGCATTGGTTTAACAGCTTAATTTGATCAAGATTTTTCTCATAATAGGCTCGTCTCATCTGATTTTTTAGCCACGTAGGCAAAACAGTCACCTCCCTAACATACGGAAAGGTAGTATATAATGTATGTAGCTGCGCATTGTCCTGTGCTGAAAACATAAAAGGGGGGCGCCTGTCATGGATCAAAAACGCTTGCAAGCGCTCGTTGAACAAATTTCCATAAGCACATTTGGCAAGCCGTTCCGCCATACCGCTTTCTTCAACCCTCGTTTGCGCACCACCGGCGGGCGCTACATGTTGCAGACGCATAACATTGAGCTCAATCAAAAACATTACGAGCAGTTCGGCGAGGAAGAATTGATCGCCATTATCAAACATGAGCTTTGCCATTACCACTTGCACCTTGAGGGAAAAGGCTACCGCCATCGCGACCGCGACTTCCGCGAACTGCTGCAAAAAGTGGGGGCGCCTCGCTATTGTCGTCCAATCGGCCAAAAAACAGACAGGTCGAAAACGATCTATACATACATTTGCACATCTTGCGGCCTGACGTACACTCGAAAAAAGCGCATGAACACCGCCCGCTACGTCTGCGGGAACTGCCGCGGGCGGCTTAAACTAGCGAACCAACGCCGTTGAACGCTTCCTTGCTTATGCCGAACCCTATTAGGAACATCCGCCGTGTCTTTCCCGAAGGAAACGAAACTTTTTATGGAGCTCTTGTATCACGGCACGGATATGCGAACGTCCTCTTCGAAAAGAGAGCAGTATCACATTTTGCAAAAAAAAGTGGTTGACAATTAAATTGGCCATATGCTAAATTATAAAAGCCGTCGCCAAACGGCGATGAAACAAACAGCAAAAAACATGTTGACAAAGAGTCGACAGCTCAATATAATAGACAATGTCGATTGTGAAAGTGTAGGAAATCTGAGCCGTTCCACAATAGTTCAACGACGAGCATTAGCATCATCGAATTCACTACAAGTTGTCTCGACGCATCTTTCTTCCTTGAATTATCTGGAAGAGGTAACGAGCACATCGTAAAGTATAGCATAATTTCTTCATCATTCCGCAATAGCTCAGCGGTAGAGCAACCGGCTGTTAACCGGTAGGTCGTAGGTTCGAATCCTACTTGCGGAGCCAGTGTTTGGAGAAGTACCCAAGTGGCTGAAGGGGACGGTTTGCTAAACCGTTAGGTCGTGACTTAACGGCGCGCGGGTTCAAATCCCGCCTTCTCCGCCACTTTCGATAGTCGCATGGCCCGTTGGTCAAGTGGTTAAGACACCGCCCTTTCACGGCGGTAACACGGGTTCGAATCCCGTACGGGTCACTTACAGCGCGGGGGTTTCCCGCGGATTGCGGTCCCGTAGTGTAGTGGTTAACATGCCTGCCTGTCACGCAGGAGATCGCGGGTTCGAGTCCCGTCGGGACCGCCATTACACCAATCGCTGGGCCATAGCCAAGCGGTAAGGCAACGGACTTTGACTCCGTGATGCGCTGGTTCGAATCCAGCTGGCCCAGCCACTTTATGTGTTAAATACGAGCCATTAGCTCAGCAACGAGCGTTACATCATCGAATTTACTTCGAGTTGCCCCGACGTACTTGACTTCTTCGAATAAGCTTGTAGAGGAAGGGGCATCGTTGTCTCGGAGTGTTATTGAACCCATGAGCCATTAGCTCAGTAACGAGCGATGCATCATCGAGTTTGCTTCGAGTTGCCTCGACGCACCTAGCTTCTTTGAATAGGCTGGCAGAGGAAGAGGCAGGTAGAGCTAGGTAGTACCTGGAGTGTATACCCAACCATGAGCCATTAGCTCAGTAGGTAGAGCAACGAGCGTTACATCATCGAGTTTGCTTCGAGTTGCCCCGACGCACTTGACTTCTTCGAATAAGCTTGTAGAGGAAGGGGCATCGTTGTCTCGGAGTGTTATTGAACCCATGAGCCATTAGCTCAGTAGGTAGAGCAACGAGCTTTGCATCGCTGAGTTTGCTACGAGTTGTCCCGACGCATCGTGCGTCTTTGAATATGCTAGTAGAGGAAGGGACATCGTTCGCTGTGAGTGTATACCTAACCATGAGCCATTAGCTCAGTAGGTAGAGCATCTGACTTTTAATCAGAGGGTCGGAGGTTCGAGTCCTCCATGGCTCACCATATTAGCGGGTGTGGCGGAATTGGCAGACGCACCAGACTTAGGATCTGGCGCCTCACGGCGTGGGGGTTCAAGTCCCTCCACCCGCACTGATTAGTCCATATGCGGTCGTGGCGGAATGGCAGACGCGCTAGGTTGAGGGCCTAGTGGGGGCGACCCCGTGGAGGTTCAAGTCCTCTCGACCGCATTCCACTAAACCCAAACATTATGTTGACAAAAGAATGAGTAGTTGTTATAATAAAATTTGTCGCTAAAAATGCGCTCGTAGCTCAATTGGATAGAGCATCTGACTACGGATCAGAAGGTTAGGGGTTCGAATCCTCTCGAGCGCGCCATGATCGGGAAGTAGCTCAGCTTGGTAGAGCACATGGTTTGGGACCATGGGGTCGCAGGTTCAAATCCTGTCTTCCCGATTTGAATATCTTCATCAATTGCTATACGGGTGTAGTTTAGTGGTAAAATCTCAGCCACGAGTACTGCCTTATCGAATCCGCTTCGAGTTGCCCCGACGCATCCAGCGTCTTTGAATGTGCTTGCAGAGGAAGGGGCACGGAAGAGCGTGGCGGATGTTGGTTCGAAATTATATGCGGGTGTAGTTTAGTGGTAAAACCTCAGCCTTCCAAGCTGATGTCGTGGGTTCGATTCCCATCACCCGCTCCACGAAGAAGCAAGAAGAGAAAAATGCAGGAAGTCACCTTGTTCCTTGAAAACTGAACGAAACGAAGCGCGTGCGCTATGACCATTGGTTTTGGCGCTGAACAAGCCAATCAACTTTCTTTGGAGAGTTTGATCCTGGCTCAGGACGAACGCTGGCGGCGTGCCTAATACATGCAAGTCGAGCGGACCGGATTGAGGCTTGCCTTGATTCGGTCAGCGGCGGACGGGTGAGTAACACGTGGGCAACCTGCCCGCAAGACCGGGATAACTCCGGGAAACCGGAGCTAATACCGGATAACACCGAAGACCGCATGGTCTTCGGTTGAAAGGCGGCCTTTGGGCTGTCACTTGCGGATGGGCCCGCGGCGCATTAGCTAGTTGGTGAGGTAACGGCTCACCAAGGCGACGATGCGTAGCCGGCCTGAGAGGGTGACCGGCCACACTGGGACTGAGACACGGCCCAGACTCCTACGGGAGGCAGCAGTAGGGAATCTTCCGCAATGGGCGAAAGCCTGACGGAGCGACGCCGCGTGAGCGAAGAAGGCCTTCGGGTCGTAAAGCTCTGTTGTGAGGGACGAAGGAGCGCCGTTCGAAGAGGGCGGCGCGGTGACGGTACCTCACGAGAAAGCCCCGGCTAACTACGTGCCAGCAGCCGCGGTAATACGTAGGGGGCGAGCGTTGTCCGGAATTATTGGGCGTAAAGCGCGCGCAGGCGGTCTCTTAAGTCTGATGTGAAAGCCCACGGCTCAACCGTGGAGRGTCCTTGGAAACTGGGGGACTGAGGGCAGGCGAGGAGAGCGGAATTCCCCGTGTAGCGGTGAMATGCGTAGGGATGTGGAGGAACACGGTGGCGGAGGCGGGGCTCGGGCCTGYACCTGACGCTGAGGCGCGAAAGCGTGGGGAGCAAACAGGATTAGATACCCTGGTAGTCCACGCCGTAAACGATGAGTGCTAAGTGTTAGAGGGGTCACACCCTTTAGTGCTGCAGCTAACGCGATAAGCACTCCGCCTGGGGAGTACGGCCGCAAGGCTGAAACTCAAAGGAATTGACGGGGGCCCGCACAAGCGGTGGAGCATGTGGTTTAATTCGAAGCAACGCGAAGAACCTTACCAGGTCTTGACATCCCCTGACAACCCAAGAGATTGGGCGTTCCCCCTTCGGGGGGGACAGGGTGACAGGTGGTGCATGGTTGTCGTCAGCTCGTGTCGTGAGATGTTGGGTTAAGTCCCGCAACGAGCGCAACCCTCGCCTCTAGTTGCCAGCATTCGGTTGGGCACTCTAGAGGGACTGCCGGCGACAAGTCGGAGGAAGGTGGGGATGACGTCAAATCATCATGCCCCTTATGACCTGGGCTACACACGTGCTACAATGGGCGGTACAAAGGGCTGCGAACCCGCGAGGGGGAGCGAATCCCAAAAAGCCGCTCTCAGTTCGGATTGCAGGCTGCAACTCGCCTGCATGAAGCCGGAATCGCTAGTAATCGCGGATCAGCATGCCGCGGTGAATACGTTCCCGGGCCTTGTACACACCGCCCGTCACACCACGAGAGCTTGCAACACCCGAAGTCGGTGAGGTAACCCTTACGGGAGCCAGCCGCCGAAGGTGGGGCAAGTGATTGGGGTGAAGTCGTAACAAGGTAGCCGTACCGGAAGGTGCGGCTGGATCACCTCCTTTCTAAGGGGAAAAGCGAAGGTCGCCCGCCTATCGGCGAAACGCGCTGGAGGGCCTGCGAGGAGGCTGTTGCCGCCGCAGCAGGACCGAAGCGTCGCGAGCCGATGGCGGCCGGAGCTAGACAGTACGAAAAGCGGAGGCGAGCGTTTCGCCGCGATGGGCAAATGTTCTTCGCCTGCAAGGGTGCTTGCACCCGGAAGGCGAAGGTTATTTGACCCCGAGCGGCGGCGAGCCGGAGCTAGACAGAATTTCTTGACAAAACCTATCGGTTTGATTATAATGACGCTTGTCGTTTTGTTTAGTTTTGAGGGAACTTTCCCTCCATGGGCCTATAGCTCAGCTGGTCAGAGCGCACGCCTGATAAGCGTGAGGTCGGTGGTTCAAGTCCACTTAGGCCCATCGGTTGCGGGGCCTTAGCTCAGCTGGGAGAGCGCCTGCTTTGCACGCAGGAGGTCATCGGTTCGATCCCGATAGGCTCCACCACTTTTCTTGATTCGTTCCTTGAAAACTAGATAACCGGAAAAGCGGAGGCGAGCGTTTCGCCGCGATGGGCAAATGTTCTTCGCCCGCAGGGGTGCTGGCACCCCGAGGGGGAAGGTTATTTGACCCCGAGCGGCGGCGAGCCGACCGATGCTAGACAATAAGGAAGAAGCCGAGAGCGCTGTAGGTTAAGCTAGAAAGGGCGCACGGTGGATGCCTTGGCACTAGGAGCCGATGAAGGACGGGGCAAACGCCGAAACGCTCCGGGGAGCTGTAAGCAAGCGTTGATCCGGAGATGTCCGAATGGGGGAACCCACTGTCCGTAATGGGGCAGTATCCATGCCTGAATCCATAGGGCATGGAGGGCACACCCGGGGAACTGAAACATCTTAGTACCCGGAGGAGAAGAAAGCAAACGCGATTCCCTGAGTAGCGGCGAGCGAAACGGGAACAGCCCAAACCAAGAGGCGTGCCTCTTGGGGTTGTAGGACCGCTCATTGTGGGAGTGAGAAAGGAACGGGGTAGACGAACCGGTCTGGAACGGCCGGCCAGAGAAGGTGACAGCCCTGTAGTCGAAACTTCGTTCCCTCCCGAGCGGATCCTGAGTACGGCGGGACACGGGAAATCCCGTCGGAAGCAGGGAGGACCATCTCCCAAGGCTAAATACTCCCTAGTGACCGATAGTGCACCAGTACCGTGAGGGAAAGGTGAAAAGCACCCCGGAAGGGGAGTGAAAGAGAACCTGAAACCGTGTGCCTACAAGTAGTCAGAGCGCGTTCATGCGTGATGGCGTGCCTTTTGTAGAATGAACCGGCGAGTGACGATGGCGTGCGAGGTTAAGCCGAAGAGGCGGAGCCGCAGCGAAAGCG